>SEEV01000001.1 GCA_004211695.1 Rhodococcus sp. (in: high G+C Gram-positive bacteria) | reverse complement strand
CAACACCACCACCAGCGCGATGATCGGCGGACGCCGAGCCGACTCCACCAGACGACGCCAACGCGTCCTCAACGCCCTCGACGCCGCGGTCGCCGCCGGCGACGAACTCGGCGTCACCACCATCGCCCGCCGCGCCGGAGTCGACCGCACATTCATATACCGCCACCGCGACCTACTCGAACGCATCCACGCCGCCGAAACCCAACCACCCGACAAACCCGGCACCGGACCCGCGGTCACCCGCGCCTCCCTGCAGGCCGACCTGCTCGCAGCCCAGCAACGCTGCACCCGCATGGCCGCCCGCACCCAACAACTCGAGACACGACTGTCCGACCAACTCGGCGAACAGGTCTGGCGAGCAAGCGGACTCGGCGCACCCACCGACATCGACGAGCTCCACACACGCATCGTCACCCTCGAACAACAAGTCATCGACCTCCGGCTGCAACTCGAAGAACGCGATCAAGACCTCGCCGCCGCCCGCGCCGCCAACCGCGAACTCATGACAAAACTCAACGCCTCACCGCAAACCGGCTGACACGCCGCCGAAGCCCTTGCACCACACCTGTTGCGCACCATATCCTTCAACGATCAGCCATACGACCAGCGGGAACGCTGGGCGCCGACAGTCGCTTCAGGCCGGGACCCCCAGAGAAAAGGAGGCATTCCACTCTCGGCCAGATCTGTCCGATCGAGTACGAGCAGCGATCGGCTAGGCTGGCCACCGCCGCATAGGAACTGGTGTCCACATCTCGGGGGGAACGCCCAAGCCAAGATCGATATTCTTGCCTGCAAAAATCCGCAGGGGCTCGATCCCGCGGAGCAAGCACTCATGGCATTCGTGGACGAACAGCTCGCCACAAGCCGTGCCAGCGATGAAGCTCTTGCAGGCATGCGCGTCCATTTCAGCGAGAGCCAGATTGTGGAGGCAATTGTCGTCATCGGCAACTGGTGGATGATCTCCCGCATGATGGAGACATCTGGCGCGCGGCTAGAGGACAGGCGGATCGGAACAGGCGGCGTAGCCGAGTAGTTCCAAACGGTCGCGGCACCGGCAACCGAACCGCTGATGGCGCAGTCGTTACTGATGATTTTCTACGATTGAGGAAGATTCGCCCTCTGTCAGTGCTCCCTCCCAACTACGCGGTACATCCTTATCGCCGGCTGGACCGGCATGACCCTTGTTTCTGCCGATGATCGGTGCGGCACCGCAACTCGGTCCTTGAGCTCTCCTCGCACTACGCATCTAGCGACCTCTCGGCCACCGAATGCTTGACGTGCCGTTGTGCCGTTCGACGAGTTCCGGGGCAGCTTGGAATCCGCCGTCGGCGAGCAGGAACATCCGGGTGTCGAGGACTGAGTGGGATCTGCCACCATTCTCAACCCGGACGCCGTCGGAACAAATCCGTCGACCGCTCGCGTACGGGTGGGTGTTTGGGCGCCAACGGCGATGAAGGATTGGGCGAGTCGATCGAGAAACGCGGCAATGCTCCCGGCGGCGCGGAGTCCGGGCTCGGATTCACTCTGTGGTGCCCGCATGAGTGGTCCACTTCTCATGCTTGTCTCCGGCCGACGCCGGGTCCTATCGCTCCGTGATCACGGGTCCACGCAAGCGCTTGCGCGCTACCGTCCGCCTATGCGTGCACGACATCTGACCGTGCCGTCTGGTCGGTGATGTGGAACACTCGTGCCGCCAGGCGGCTCGGATCGGTGTGGGGTCGAGCGTGGGAGCATGCAGGACATCCGAAGACACGGCGCTGTTGCTCCATCCTGGAATCCGGTCGCCTCGTTCGATCAGCACGACCCGGAGCCCCGCGGTCAGTCCGCTGAGACCGGCACCGACGACGACCAGGTCGCTGAAGGGCAGTCACTCCTCCTTTGTGAAAAGCCCCGTCGTGACAATCACTTCTGGATCGTTGTCGCGTAGCCAGCGGGCGTGTAGGTCGATCAGGTGCTCGTCGAGTTCACGGCGGGCGGCGGCGCTGTCACCGCGCCGCAGGTCGTTCAGCAGTCGCTTGCGTGCCTCGATGGCGAAACCGTGGCCGTCGGTGTGCAGCATGGGTAGAACTTGTCGCAGGATGTCGAGCAGGGCATCCATCAGGACGACGAGGATCGGATTCTCGGTTGCTTGGGCCAGCCTGCGATAGAACTCGGTGAGCTCGTAGACGCGTTCGGTCCGGTGCTCCTCACCCATTAACGCCTCCGCCCGTGCGATATGACGGTCGAGTTCGTCGAGGTCGTCGGCGGTCAGTTTCGGGATCGCGGAGGCGAGGGCGTTCCCACCCATTGTGCGCATCGCATCGGTGAGATTCTCGAGCGAGAAGTCCGCCAACCGGAGGCCTGCGGTCAGGTGCGCAGCCATCGCCGCCGTGGTGGGGCGAGCGATGAACGCCCCACCGTTGGTCCCCCGACGGAGGGTGATCACGCCGCTGATTTCCAGCATGCGCAATGCTTCGCGTAGGGAGTTTCGGCTCACGGATAGCTGCTCGGCCAGCACTCGTTCGGAAGGGAGACGGTCACCGGGTTTGAGTTGTCCGCTGTCGACCAGCTGGCGAATCTGCTTGATGACCTCGTCGAACGCCCGGCGCGGTTGCGTGGGTCGAAACAGTTCGGGTGAAACGCTTCCCTGCGGTGCTGTCGTCACAGTGACCTCGCGGACTCATCGATCAAGCAGTTGTTGAATGGTAGGACCACCCTATCGAACTGTGGCCGGTGGTATGTCCTCCTTGTGGGTGTCGACCAGTTCGCCGAGCGCTGTGAGTACCTCTTCGGTGTGCTCGCCGAGCAACGGCGGTGCGGTGACCGCCGGGGTTGGGGATCCGCTCATCTGCACCGGCCAGCCGGGGAGCACGACGGGTCCACGAACCGGGTGTTCGACCTCGGCGAGGACTCCGCTCTTGTAAAGCTCGCGATCGGCGAGAAGATCGGCGCTGTCGAGTACTGCGCCGGCGGGCACGCCCGCCCAGTTGAGCAGTTCCATCGCGGTTCGCTTGTCCTGGGTGATCGTCCATTCGCCGATGACGGCGTCCACGTCCATTCGGTGCGTGTACCGCTGTTCGGGTGTGGCAAATCGCGGGTCGTCGTGTAGGTCCGCCCGGCCGATGGTGTCGAGGAGTGCGGCCCACTGCCGGTTTCCGCTCGCTTCGTCGCGAGCGGTGTAGATGAACAGGTAGTCGTTTGCCCCGCCGTCTCGGCAAGGATAGATCGCCGACGGTGCCGATGTGCTGCTCGGGGATCCGTTCCCCACCCGCTCCGCCGCCCTACCGGTGACCTGTGTGCGGGCGATCGACATGCGGCAGAAGCTGATGACCACATCCTGCATGGCAACCTCGATGCGTTGACCTTGACCGGTCTGTGTGCGCTGGTAGAGCGCACCGCAGATTCCGAGGGCAAGGTGCAGTCCGGAGCCGGTATCGGCGAATGTCGGTCCCGGCTTGATGGGAGGTCCGTCCGGTTCGCCGGTAAAGGCGACGGCGCCGCCGACCGCCTGGGCAATGGCGTCGAAGGACCGAAAATCTCGGTAGGGGCTATTCGAGTTGAAACCTTTAACCGAAGCAAAGATCATCTGCGAATTCAACTCCCGCACCCGGTCGTAGCCGAACCCGAGGCGTTCGATCGTGCCTGGTGCGAAATTCTCGATCAGTACGTCGCACTTCTTGATCAGTCGGGCGAGGAGGTCTCGCCCCTCTTCTGTCTTCAGGTCGATGCCGACGGATTTCTTGTTGGGATTGAGCACGAGGAAGAAGAGCGAGTCCGCATCGGGGCTGTCCGCGGACGCGATGCGCGCGGAGTCGCCTCGGGTGGGGTGCTCGACCTTGTACACGTCGGCGCCCAGGAAAGCCAATGAGGTAGCTGCCATGGAGCCGGCTTCCCACTGGGTGAGGTCGAGAACCTTGATGCCGGTGAGGGCGTGCGGTTGCAGTGGTGGAGCACTGTTCGGTGTGGTGGTCACGGAGTACTCCCAGTTACTTTTCGTGGACGAAGATTGCGTCGGCCGGGCACAGGCGCGCGGCGAGTCGAGTATCTTTGTGCAGGTCTTCGGCGGGCGTTTCGTCGAGGAGTTCGACGATGCCGTCGTCCTCGCGCTGATCGAACACCTCGGGGGCATTGAGAACGCACTGACCCGCCCCGATGCAGCGGTTTTGTTCGATGGTGACGTGCATGGCTGTACCTCGTTTTCCAAACTTGTAGATGCGTTACCAGGTGACCGGGAGTTCATGGACCCCGTAGACGAACATGTCGTGACGGAAATTCAGTTGTTCCACCGGAACGGCGAGCCGGAGGTCGGGGATCCGGTCGAACAGCGTCGCAAAGACGATCTGCAACTCGGTGCGCGCCAGCACTTGGCCGAGACACTGGTGCATGCCGTAACCGAATGCCACGTGGGCGGCAGCGGTGTCTCGGCGGATGTCGACGACATCGGGGTTCGGGAAGAGTGACTCGTCGCGGTTGGCCGACGGGATCGCGCAGATCACTCCCTCCCCCTTCTTGACCAGGTGCCCGTTGACATCGATGTCGCGGAGAGCGACACGCCGTGCGCCGGTATGCAGAATGCTCGAGTACCGCAGAAGTTCTTCGACGGCACCGCGAATCAGGGAATGGTCCTCTTGGATTGCCTTGAGCTGATCGGGATTTTGCAGCAGGGTCAGCACGCCGAGGGCGGTCATGTTCTGGGTCGTTTGATGTCCGGCGCTCAGCAGCAAGCGTGTGATGTTGATCAGTTGCTGCCGGGTGACGTGTCCGGGCTGGAGCTGGGAGGCCACGAGCCGGCTGACGATGTCGTCTTCGGGTTCGCGCTCCTTCCGTGAGATCAGCTCGTCGAGATATTCGAAGAGTTCCGCCAGGGACGTCCGTACCTCGGCGGGGTCGGACTTCGAACCGAATTGGATCTGCGTCGCGCGATGGAAGAAATCGTGGTCCGAGAACGGGATACCGAGGAGTTGTGTGATGACCTCGGTCGGCAGGGGCGAGGAGAAGTGTTCGACGAAGTCCACCGGGCGAGGCCCGGCCAGCAGATTGTCGGTGAGCCGGTCCACGATCTGTTGAATCTGGGGGCGCAGCGCTTGGACCCGCTTGACCGTGAACTCGGCGGTGACCATCCGCCGAAGGCGGTCGTGTTCGGGGTTGTCGAGCCGGAGGAAGGACTGATCGGCCTTGTCGGCGACCATGCGCCCTTCGAAGACGTGTGGATATCCTTCGCGATTGGGCTCGGCACTGAAGTCCGGATTGGACAGCACCACTCGCATGTCGTCGTAGCGGGTGAGCAGCCACGGCTGCGTCCCGTCCCACAGGCGCACGCGCGTGAACGGTGCCTCGGACCGCAGCCTCGCGTACTCGGGCGGTGGATCGAATGGGCACGTGCGCGCCATCGGGTAGGTCAGCTCGGGCTTCTCCGCTTGTTCCCAAGGGCAGCCGTCCGTCACTGTTTCGCTCACAATGCCTCCTTCACTACGTCTTCATTGAGATTGCGGGTCATTCGTTCTCGCATGCGTCGCATGCCGGCCAGCCACCGCTCGCGGTCCTCTGTTCGCCGCCGCTCGTATGCTGCGACCTCGGGATGGGGAAGAACGAGGAACTCGTTGCGTCCAAGGGAGTCCCAGATGGTGTCCACGACTTTCTCGGGTTCGAGAGCGTGCGATGAACCCGTGGGAGCCGACTCCCTCCCCCTCGTCATTCCCGTGCGGACACCTTGGGGGCATACGCACGCGACGTGCACGCCGTGATCGCCGTAGGTAATGGCGAGCCACTCCGCCAGTGCCACCGCGGCGTGTTTGGTCGCGGTGTAGGGAGCTGATTCGAGATTGCTGAGAAGCCCTGCCGCCGACGCCGTGATGACGAAGTATCCGCCCTCGTGGGACGCCATCTCCGGGATCAGCTTCTGGGCCAGATAGATATGCGCGAGTACATGCACCCCGAAAGAGGCGGTCCAATCGGCAACGTCACCGATTCCGCGTCCGCGGTTGACCCCCGCGTTGGAGAACACGGTATCGATCTGGCCGAATCGCGTTTGAATTTCGTCAACTACGGCGTCGACTGCATCGGCGTCGGTGACATCGAGATCGAAACCGAGATGCCCCTGGCCGGGGAGTCGTGCGGAAACGCGCGAGGCCGCGTCCCCGTCACGGTCGGCGATCGCCACGCGCGCACCCTCGTGAGCGGCGCGCTCGGCGATGGCGGCGCCGATTCCGCTTCCTCCGCCTGTCACGAGCACTGAGCGGCCCGTAAGGCTGAACTGCTTAGCCACCCTATCTCCTTAATACGTAGAATGGTCCTACCATTCTAAGCCGCTTGCTCCCAGTTCCGTCAACACTCAGGAAGCTACTTTGGTTGAGCGGCCGCAACGGCCTCGTCGAGGGAGATCGCCTGGGAAATCCCCTTGCGCTGCCTTAACACCTTCACCGCCGCCTGGCACCCGACCGCGCCGACGAGACGTCCTCGCGCACCATAGAGGGCAAGGAAACGCCCGGTGGACGGGTCGTGATCGAGGATGCGGACATCATCGGACAAGTGCGGAGAGCCAAGGAGCTGGATGCGTCCGCCGTACTGGTCGGACCACACGTAATCGACTGCATCGGACCACTTCGGGCCGTCCTCCGCGCCCGCGATATCGCTCGCGACGATACGGGCCTGCTCTCGTGCGCTGGTCCAGTGCTCGTGCCGGCGCACCTTCCCGGTGTGCGGGTCAGGCCAAGCCGCCACGTCCCCAGCTGCGTACACACCAGGGTGACCGGTGCGACCGCGATCGTCGCACACTACTCCGCCCGCGACGGTCAGCCCGGAGTCGTCGAGCCACTCATCGACAGGGACCGCTCCCAGTCCGACCACCACGACATCCGCGTCGATGCGAGAATGGCCGTCAGCCAGTCTTAGAACCCCGCCGTCGATCTCCTCGACGGCAACTCCTGCAATGACTTTCACGCCTGCATTGTTGTGCAGATCGAGAAGCAGCTCCGCTACTTCGGCGCCGACTCGGTTCTCGAACGGCCGGGGGGCGGCCTCGACGACCACCACCTCGAGGCCAAGGGTCGTTGCGCTCGATGCCACCTCGGCCCCGATGAAACCCCCGCCCACCACGGCTACGCGACGGGCGGTGTCGAGGGCATCACGCAGGTCGAGGGCGTCCTGAAACTCACGCACGACATGGCATGCGGTGCGCGTTTGCGGCCACCTCCGGGCACGAGCGCCGGTGGCGACAACGACCGCCTCGGCGCGGATTTCCTCGCCGGTTTCGAGTACGACGGTCCGCTGCCGGGCATCGAGGCGAACTGCGCGGGTGCCCAGTCGAAGATCTATGTCCGCGTCAACGTAGTGATCGGCCGGATGAAAGGTGATGTCCTCCATACTCGACTCACCGGTCAGGGCACCCTTGGACAGGGGGGGACGGTCATAGGGAAGCTGATCCTGCGCGTCGAGGAGGGTGATCGACTTCGAGTAGCCGAGTGCCCTCAGCTCGTCTGCCAGTCCAACTCCCGCAACGGAGGCGCCAATGATGACGACGCCATCAATCATGGTGTCTTGTTCCTTTCACGGAATGGGTGTCGGTACCGCTTCGGCGAATCTCGGGTCGTAGACCTAGTCGACCGCCACCGTCGTTCGTATTGCAGGACTCCGCCAACTTCGCGGTAGTAGTTCTGGGCCACGTCGACGAACTGCGTCGGAAGGGTCAGTATGGGGTCGAAATAGCTTCATTCGAAAGGGCGGATCTTTGTCGGCCGAGTGGCTGGTGCCGGAGGTCCGTCCAATGCCGCTGATCGAAATCGAGATCGGTGCCGAGGTTGCGGATCCGCTCGGCGATGACCCGTGCGTGCTCACGTCGTTCGTCGCCACGACCATGTGTCACTCCATTTCCTACCTGAAGTTCAGACCGGAAGAAGTTGAAGTTCACTGTCGGAAGTCTTCCAATGGGTTGGGGCCAAGGTCCTACCATTTGATAGTGCCGTAGAGTGTGATCCACGTCAACCCGTGTGCGGAAGAGGATCCAGGCACCAGGCACGCCGTTTTCTCCGGATCGACACCCTGCGTCCCGACGACTGTTAGAGCCGGTCATTTCTCCAGTCCTTTCCGGACGGAAACCCGGTGGCGCCGGTGTCGACCGCGGGAACAGCGCCGCGGCCGGCCACGGTGTAATGAAGAGGGTAGATATGACTGCCCCACCGAAGGGCACCGCCCACAGTCGAACCGATCCAGCCGGTCGCATTGGGCGAGTACACCTCCACTCCCACTGCCGGGTACGCACATCCAGAGGGTTTCGTCGATATCCCGCGCGCACCTGGCACCCCGCCAAGAGGGTGCACGTAGTACCGTCGTGCGCGAGGCCAGATTCCGGGAGCTGTGCGGGCGATACCGGACACGAAGATCCGCGACGCATTCTGACTGGCATGACGACTGCCCGATCCACCGCGACCATGTCTATGGCACGGTCTTTATGGTCGATCTGGCCGCGGGTTCGGTATCACCAAGGGCCCATGTCGCCGCCGCTCGCCCTGCGGTCATTCCGGTCACAGCGGCCGCACTAAGCCCCCCGCAGTATCCTTCGTGATAGATGTCTGACATGTCGGCGCCCGCCGTGAACAGACCCGGAATCACGTCACCGTTCCCATCCAGGACCTCCCCCTGGTACGTGGCGTTAAGGCCGCCGTATGTATAGGTGACACCAGGGACTACACGCGCGAGAAAAACGGTGCTGCCCGTGAGTCTGGATGTAGTCAACGCTCCAGCAGGGTCGGCAAAGCCCCACGCGCGTACGATCCGCGCAGCCTCGTCGAGAGACTCTGCGCGGGCAACCTGGCCGCCGCGGTCGCGCGCATAACTCCACCGGTCGATCACGAGGTCAATCGGCCCCGGGTCGGTGGCGGCGCGTTCTTGAGTTGCCTGTGACCACAACAGCACACCGTCACCACCGTGGGCCGCAAGCGCGATCGTGTTTCGAGGATCGCCCGCTGACTCGTCCGTGAACCTTTGTCCATTTCGATCGACGAGCACGCCGTAGGTGCTGTGGTACAGCGCCAAAGCGCGGTAGTCGAACCCGGACAACGGCGCGACACCGTGGGGGAAGAGATGGCCGTAAAAGCCGCGATTGGCAGAGTTGATGCCAGCACCCAGCGAGCAAGCCAGATCAATGCCACCACCATCGGAATGCTCATTGGACCGCAACACGCTCGCAGGTCCAGCCAGTTCAGCTCGCACCGAGGGATCTGCTTGACGTCCACCTGTCGCCACAATGATCGATGACGTCTCGATTTCATCGCGACTGCCGCGTAGCCGAACGCGGTATCCGGTCTCGCCGGGGGCAACCTGGTCCACGACACACGCTGTACGTATCCCACCTCCCGAACTGTGCACCTTCTGAGCAATACGCAAAAACGTCAGGGGTAGATCGAAACGTTGCGCTCGGCGCCTTCGTGATTCGACAGGCTCACCCAACGCGGTACCAAAACCGGAGAGTTCCGCGACAGCAGAATCGAACCCTACTACAACGGAATTGCCGTGCTTCTGGTACTTGCCCGGATCCTCCTGTGCCAGCACGTCGGTGTCCCGAACCGTCCACACTGTGCCGTGAGATAGCGCGGCCGATCCGCCGATCGTCGTCGCTGACTCCACGACCAAAGTTATAGCTCCTGCTGCTGCAGTCGCCGCCGCCGCACACATACCGGCCATGCCCGCACCGAGCACAACCACGTCGACGTGGCGCAATGAATCAGTTCTCTCGAGGTCCACGCACTTCACTCCTTTTCGTCCTACCTTCGACAGATCAGTAATCTTCGTAGCGTTGGTTCCGTTATCCCTGAGGGGCCCACCCCTTCACGCACTGGTCCAGAACCATTAGCCCTCTTCCGCACAAATTCCTCCTAACCGCCATCGGCTGCCCATAGAGACCGCTGTCCGGCTCCCGAGAGCCCTGGCGCGACAATCACGATTGACCCACAGAACTGCGCGAACGCTCTCGATCACGCAGCCCGCACATCCGACGGTCGCCACCGCCGACAAGGCTCAGGACGCTCCGGGCATCTGGTGGGGGCCAGCAGCGGATCGGTCGCGTGACCGCCGGAGAGGACCTCGATGTCCTGGTAGCGCGGGGAACCCTGGGTGGTTCTCGAGCCCTTGGGTTTCGGCGGTGTCGAGATCGCAGTATCTCCTCGTTCGTACCCCCTGCGGGTTAAGGCGGCGGTCATCGGAGCCGGCGACCGACTGCCGTTCGCGGCGCATGCGATGCCATCAGCAATCGCCCCAGATCAACTCAATACGAAGCGTCGTGCTCGCCCCGGTCAATGAGTAAATCTTTTACCCAGAGCCCCGGGCCCCCAACACCTCCTGCAAGACTTCGTCGGTGTGCTGACCGAGCAACGGCGGTGCCATGACGTCTACTCTCGGGGATGCGCTCATCCTCACTGGCCAGCCGGGCAGTATGACCTCTCCCCGTGTCGGATGTTCGACCCGGGTGAGAAAGCCGCCGTTGAACATCGACGGCTCAGCGAGCAGGTCCCCAGTGTCGAGCACCGGGCCCGCCGGCACGCCGATTTCGTTGAGCATGTCTGACGCCGTCCGCTTGTCGTGTTCCACAGTCCATTCCGACACGATTGCATCCACCTCGGCGCAGTGCCTATATCGCGACAACGGCGTGGCGAATCGTGGATCGTCTACAAGATCGCTCCGGCCCATCAGATCGAGCAGCGCTTTCCATTGGCGGTTTCCACTTACGGGATCACGCGGAGTGAACATCGTCAGATAGTCATTGGGACCACCGCCCTTGCAGCGATACATGCCGACCGGTGCAGCCGACCCGGTCGGTGACCCGTTACCGACTCGCGGAGCGGGTCGTCCCTCGACCTGGTGGCGTGCGATCGAGACACGGCAGAAGTTCAGCAGCGCCTCCTGCATTGCTACGTCAACCCGCTGGCCTTCCCCTGTGGTGTGTCGTTGGAGGAGCGCGCCGCAGATCGCGATGGCGAGATGGAGACCGGAGCCCGTGTCCGCGAAAGTCGGTCCGGGCTTTATCGGTGGCCCAGCTGGGTCCCCGGTGAAAGCTACCGAGCCGCCCATGGACTGGGCGATCGCATCGAAACACAATGAATCACGGTATTCGCTCTCCGGGCCGAATCCCTTGATGGAAGCGAACACCATCCTCGGATTGAGCTCGCGGATCCGCTCGTAGCTGAACCCGAGCCGCTCCATGGTGCCGGGACCGAAGTTCTCGATGAGCACGTCGCTCCGCTCGATCAGTCGCTCGAGGGTGCTGCGTCCCGCTGCGCACTTGAGATCGAGGGCGACCGACCTCTTGTTGGTGTTGAGGACGAGGAAGAAGATCGAGTCTGCATCCGGTGTGTCGGCCGCGACAACGCGCGACGAGTCCCCAGTGGGGCTCTCGATTTTGATCACATCGGCGCCCATGGATGCCAGGGCCAACGCAGCCATCGATCCAGATTCCCACTGTGACAGATCGAGTACGCGTGTGCCAATCAACGCACGCTGTGTGGTCATGACTCTCCTAAAATCGCAAAACGGTGAGCGTGCCCGTCCGGGGCAACGTCGGTGTGGCGGGCAGGAAATCGGTCGCTTCGTCAAGGACAGCCGTTGTCGGGCGGATCCCGGCTATTGTCAACTTTGAGGCAGCGAACTGCGGCTCCGATCCGGACTCCCGGCGACTTCCACGATTTTATAATTGCTGCGGTGGATCGATATCGTTGTGACTAGCGTCACTGCCGATAGTGCGGCCAAGTAATATGCGAACATGACTCCGTGGCCCGAACTTTCAAAGGCGGTCCCGATCACGGACACGGTGCCACCGACAAGGGCAATCGCGATCGACCACGGGAAACCCAGACCCGATGCACGAACGCGCTGGGGAAATAGGTCAACAAGCGCCACCGCGAGAACCGAGGTGCCGAACGCCAGTAGGATCATCCCGATTGTTGCCGTTGCAACCAAACCGATGAAGCCGTGGTCGAGGAGACCGAGAAGCGGCACCATTGAAATCGTCGTGGCGATACCGAAGAAATAGAGTAGTTTTATGGTCCCGAATCGGTCTCCCAGAATTCCGATGAACGGTCCCACAACGAGATAAACGGTGATTCCGATAAATCCTGCAATCATGGGAAGCGTCGGATTCAGACCGGTGACAATAGTCGCATAAGCTGGGAAATACGTCCCCCAGAAGTATTGAAGTCCTCCGATGCCGACAGCGAGTCCGGCTACCTGGATACTCTGTTTGGGGTACTTCCGCACCGCCTCGAACACACCTGGCGGTGGTTGTACACCCTCCCCCGGAGTTCGCGACCCAACTTCCAGCGTTTCGGCAGACTTCCGGCGGATCCACCATGCAACCAAAGTGAGCAATGCGCCAATAGCGAAGGGGACCCGCCAGCCAAATTCTCGCATCTGGTCCTCGGTCAGAATGGCGGTCAGCCCTGCAATAAGACCGAGTGCAACCAATTTTCCGAGACTCGAACTGACGAAGAGAAAACTCCCGAAGAACCCTCGGCGATTCGCCGGTGCTGATTCCACGAGAAAAGCCGCCGCCGTTGTAAACTCCCCTCCCATCGACACGCCCTGAAGGATTCGCGCAAAAATGAGTAACATCGGCGCCGCGACCCCGATTTGCGCATATGTTGGCGCGATTGCAATTAGCGCTGTGCCCAGGCCCATGAGCCAAATGCTCCACGTCATAGCTGTTCGCCGACCATAACGGTCAGCAAACAACCCAATTAGCAACCCTGCGATCGGGCGGATCAGGAATCCGATCGCGAACACGCCGAAGGCACTCAGGAGTGGGACCAGGCTGGACTCGTCGGACGACGGGAAAAACTGGTCGGCGAAGTAGATGGCAAGAAACGAATACGTGAGGAAATCGAACAATTCGACAAAATGACCAACCGAGCCAGCCGAAAGTTGCCGGCCAGGATGAAGCTTTACGTTTTCAGGCATGACACTTGTATCCTTACATTCTGATCGCAGGAGAGCATTTTCCTAGTCTGCACTTTCGCTGTTTTGCTACGAGGACCAGCATCGAGCAGGTTTTCGCTGATAGGTTGCGCCAGGGCCGCGGTCCGATGGAGCGAAACCGAAGAAAGGCGGCGCATTCTTCACTTCGAACAGCCTGGTCGGTAGATATGCGATTGGCGCGAACGGACACCCGGTAATTGGACAGAACGGTTTATGGCGTCGCGCTATGTCTAGGTATCTCGGCGCGGGGGGTTTGCATGATGCGGCACGACGCTTCTTTCCTCAGAATATCTTCCGGGTAGTACTTGCTGTGTCACAAGCCCAGCGACTTGGCGATGATCAGTTTCATCACCTCACTCGTTCCGCCGTATATACGCGCGACCCGGATATCGGCGTACAGCCGAGCGATCGGGTATTCGATGATGTAGCCGTATCCGCCGTGCAGTTGTAAACATGCGTCGATGACGGATCCCGCTTGTTCGGTGCAGAATAATTTGGTCATCGCTGCGTCGGCCGGCGTCAGTTCCTTCGCATCGTACAGTTCGAGAGCGCGGTCGGTCATGGTCACCATCGCCTGCGTCACGGCTGCGCTGCCTGCCAAAGAGAACTTGGTGTTTTGAAAGCTTGACAGCGGATTCCCGAACACTGTGCGGTCCGTGACGTATTCGGCCGTGTGCCGAATCGCGGCTTGAGCAGCAGCGCTCGCCGTCAGTGCGATCGACAATCGTTCTTGCGCCAGGTTGTGGCTGAGGTATTCGAACGCGCGCCCCTCGTCGCCGAGTCGGTTCGCGGCGGGAACCACGACATCGTCGAATGTGAGCTCGACTAGATCGTTGGCGTGCAGTCCGATCTTCTCCAGACGGCGACCGACCGAGAAACCTGTCGACGACGTCTCGACAGCGAGAATGGACAGTCCCGCTCGCCGGTTGTCCGGATCGCGGGGAGCCGTGCGGCACACGACCAGTACAAGATCGGCGACGCTGCCGCCGCTGATGAACGTCTTGGCACCGTCGAGAACATAGTGCGAGCCATCATCCGCGAGTCGGGCGGAGGTGGAGACGTTCGCGAGATCGGAGCCGGTGCCCGGCTCGGTCATCGCGATTGCCAGGACGATGTCGCCGGAGGCGACGCCGGGAAGCCACCGTGCTTTCTGGTCCTCAGTGGCGAATGCGGTCAGGTAGGCCAGGATCAGCGTGGAATGCGGTATTGCACAGCCGAATCCCACGCCAGCTGCCGCTATTTCCTCCATCAGTACCGCTGCGTAGCTGTAGCTCGTGGCTCCGCCACCGCCATACTCCTCCGGCACCCACATGCCAAGGATGCCGACTTCTCCGAGGCGACGGTAGAAGTCCCGGGGCGGGTGCCCTCGCAGTTCCCAGTCACGATATTGGGGTTCGACCTCCTTGGCGATGAATTCGCGCACGGACGCCCGAAATTCTTCATGCTCGGGAGTCAGGATATTGCGCTTCATGTGTTCGGTCCTTCTGCGACGTGAGCGCACTCGTTGCTCAGTCGCCAGATCGTCCTTCTCACAATTTGGCTCCTTGTCTTGCGGACTGTGGGTTGTCGTGTCGTCGCGGGCTGTGGATTGTCGGTAGATCCGATATCTGGTGATCGATCGCGGCCGATCGGTCACCGTGCGATCGGCGCCGGCAGAACCACCGAAACTGACCAGGACGAACGCTTTGCCGAACTCATCGAGAAATCGAGGAGGGTGTGCCCCTGTCCGAGCTCTAGTAGTTCTGGGCCACGTCGAGAAACACTGCGTCGGAATGGTCAAGCGTGGGTCGAAGTAGCCGCGCTCGAAGGGCGGGAGCTTTGTCGGCCGACTCGCCGGCACCGAAGTTCGGTTCAACACCGCCGAACGAGATCGAGACCTTTGCCGAGGTTGCGGATCCGGTGATGACCCGTGCTTGCTCACGTCGTTCGTCACCGCGACCATGGGTCACTCCGTTTCCTACCTGAAGTTCAGACCGGAAGAAGTTCACCGCCGGAAGTCTTCCAGGACCCGGGCGGGTGGGACCAAGGTCCTACCATTTGAATAGTGCCGTAGAGTGTGATCCACGTCAACCCCCGCAGGGAAGATGATTCAGGCCACTTCTGGTGCGGGTACACCCTCGACGAGGGTGACCCGGCGGGTCATAGCCTGTGAGCTCACTGCCAGGGCCTTCGAGTACTCAGGTGAGGCGTACCAGTCCCGTGCCGTGCCCATATCCGGGAACGCGAGGACCACGACCGACTCATTGTGGGGCCGTTCGCCTTCCACGCACTCCGCGGGTCCACCGCGGACCAGGAATCGGCCACGGTACTTCTCGATGGCGGCAACGGCCAGCTCGCGGTAGGCCGCCATCTTCTCCGGATCGACTACCTGCATTTCGACGATTACCAAACCGGTCATTTCTCCAGTCCTTTCGACGTTCTTCAGCCCCGGAACGGCAACAACGGAAGCCCGATGGCACCGGTGTCGACCGCGAGAACAGCGCCGCGGCCGGCGGCAGTAATGAAGAGGGTGGACATGTCGGCCCCACCGAAGCAGCAGTTCGTGGTCAGAGCACCGTCCCCGCAGTCGATCCGATCCAGCCGTTCGCCGTCGGGCGAGTACACCTCCACTCCCCCACTGCCCGGTACGCAAATCCACAGGTTTCCATCGGTATCGAGCGCGAATCCATCGGGACGCCCTGCCGAGATTGTGCACGCAGTACCGTCGTGCGCCAGACCTGATTCGGTGAATCGATATCGTTCGATGGTCTGCGCGAAAGATAATGCAAGATAAAGATATTGGCCGGTGGCGTCCACGGCGAGGCCGTTGGGAAAGGGTAGGTCCGCGAGCGCGACAGCTGTGTGTCCGGTCTTCGGATCGACGCTGTAGACGTTGCCGGGAAGCAGTTCGTGCAGACCGCGTTCTGCGATCGGATCGCTGACATACAGACGCCCGTCGGGCCCGAAACAGAGATCATTGGGTGCCACGAAGGCGGCGTCACCGACGTAGGAGACACCTTGTTCGTCGACGCGCTGCAGGCCGGGCCGGGCGTTCTCCGGTGCACCGAAGATGCCGCCGTTCTGCGCGACGTAGAGTCCGTCCTGTCCGAGGGTCAGGCCGTTCGGGCCGCCGCCAACGCGTACTTCGCCGACGACATCACCGGTTTTACCGTCGAGTTCGTACACCAGACTTCGGCTGATCGAGACGAAGTGCAGGGTGGATCCGGTCCAGACCGGCCCCTCGATGAACCCGGTGTCGTCGGCGAATATCTCCGGGGTCAGCATGGCTGTGCCTGGGCGCCACGCACGATCGCGAGGATCGTTTCGGGATCGTGCGGTACGGAGTCACCGCGCCAGGCGACGAAGCCGTCGGGCCGAACCAGGACGAGGGCCGCCTGGTAGGCGGTGGAAACGTCGGGGTGGTCGAGTGCGTGCACCGCGAGCGGCACCTTCTGGTGGGCGGCGGCGTCCACGAATTCCTGGGCGTTGGGCGAGTCGGCGCCGATGCGGAGCAGGACGAAGCCGCGGCCGAACAGGTCCAGCGTCGAGGTCTTCTCGTCCAGCCAGACGTGCGGTGCACGGGCACCGGGGGCGGCTGTCGGCTCGTAGCGCGTGACTTCCCAGACGGGTTCGTGGTTCGGTTCAGTGAGGCAAATCGGCGAGTTGGGATACTCGTATCCCAGGTGCAGCCCGAGGCTGAACCACTCGCGATGGACGAGGTCGCGGAACCATTTTCCGTACTGTGCTCGCTCTTGCGTGCCACCTGGTTCGAACACGGCCGCCGGCGGTGTCTCCTCGCGGGGCAGGAGAAGTCGACGGAGATTTTCACTCGATTCGGAAGCGTTGCGTTGTCCGACGGGTCGGCGTTCGACCTCGTATGAGGCGAGGAGCTCGCTGCCGCCCCACCCGGCCAGCATGGCGTCGAGCTTCCAGCCCAGGTCCACGGCGTCGCCGATGCCCGAATTCATTCCCAGCCCACCCGTGGGGCTCATGACGTGTGCCGCGTCGCCCGCAAGATAGATGCGGCCGCTGCCGTAGCTATCGGCGATGGCTTCCCGGCGTGCCCAGGACACGGTGGAGAGGACTTCGAACTCGAAGTCGGCGCCGACCGCGCGACGGATGGTCTGTTCGACGAACTCGGGGGTCACTTCTTGCCGGGAGCCGTCACCAATGATCGACAGTCGCCAGCGATCCCGTCCATTGATTGCCACCACCGTCGCGTAGGTGCCCTCGGGGCCGATGCAGATGAAGCGGTACCCGCGGGGCTTGTCGTACACGGCGGCGAGGTCGTCGCATCGGAAGATGACGTTGGTGCTGTAGGTCAGCACGTCGGGCCCGGTCATCGGAATGTCCTGCATCCCGCGGACGGTGCTGCCGGCGCCATCGCAGCCGACGACGTAGTCCGCCCGGACGGTGTGTTCGGTACCCGAGGTGTGATCGAGGATCCGGGCGGTGACACCCGACTCGTCCTCTGCCAGTTCGAGCAACTCGGTGTGGTAGCTGAGTCGTACATGCGGGAGACTCGTCGCGAAGCGTTTGAGAATCGGGTCGAACATGTCCTGAGGGCAGCGTTCCCGGCGCTGTGGGCTCTGCCGGGGTCCGCGATCAGCTTCGGGTGCGGGGACGGGCTCACGTTCGAGTTCGTAGCCCGCCATCGACGTGACATAGACATTGTCTTGGGGATGATCCCGCGGGTAGGGAGCTTCTTCCACCCATTTGTCGATTCCCCATCGGCGACAGAACTCCATCGTTCGGACGCCGACACCGTCCATCCGCGGCTGGGTGATGACGCCGTCGGACTTTTCGACCAGCAGGCAGGAGACTCCCCGCCAGCCGAGGTCGCCAGCCAAGGCCAGACCGACCGGTCCCCCGCCGATGATGAGAACCGGTACAGCGCTTGGGATTTCTGTCATTGCAAGCTCTTCTCTGTGGGTGGGTTTGGCGGTGTTAGGTGGCGGAACGCCGCAGGTAGACGATTCCGTCGAGGAGGCGACGCGCGGTGCGCACCATGCCGGCAGAGATAATGGTGGAGTCGGGTCCGAGTTCGACGGTGGTCTCGACGATGCCCTTGGGATGTTCGAGCCGAACCTGACGGCGTCTCGTCGGCTCCGCGTCTTCGGCCCCGGCGGACAATTGTCGTCCGTGTCGGTGCGGCAGCGTTCCGGGTAGAAGTGTCGCGGCGGCTGTGCACAGCGTGCTGGTGACGGGCAGTGCGTGATGGATCCGGCCGGCGGATTCGCCGAGTACTCGCAGGTGAACATCGGTGGCGTCGGCTGCATCGCGGATCAGGACGACGCGGGGTGTGGTCGGTGATTCGAGGGACGCCAGTTCGGGCCGCGTGACGAGTCCGAGTCGTACCGCGCAGGCCGAACGGACGTGCGCGATGCGGGCGAGTGTCTCCGGACTACCGTTGATCTCCTCCGGGGTCTGGCCCGGGTCGATCCGAAGGTCGGTGGCCAGCACGAAGGCGATCGGGTGCGCGACGTCGACGAGAGATACCTCGATCTGCGAGCCGTGGATGTCGATCTTGTCTATCGGCAGTCCGGTCGGCAGTGCGGCGCCGAGGACCCGTCCTGCGGGAGCGACGTAGCTGTTGACGATCCTCGGACCCGGAGTGGGTACGCCGGCGATCATCTGCTGCCCTGCTGCGGCGGCCCGCCCATCCTGGACGGGAACCTCGGCGATGATGATCGAGTCCGTGTTGAGGTTGTGCATGCGGACGGTGGTGGTGGGCTCGGCCGGGCGAACCCAGCCGGCGTCGATTGCGTACGGCCCGACAGCCGCGGTGAGGTTTCCACAATTGCCGCGGCGATCGACCGTGGCCGCGGCGATCCCTATCTGGGCGAAGCGATACTCGACGTCCGCGTCATCGCGAGGCGAGGGCGCCAACTCGACGACCTTGCTGGTGCTCGAATGCGTTCCGCCGAGTCCGTCCAGTTGCATAGGGTCAGGGCTCCCCATCAGGTCGAGCAACACCGCGTCACGGTCCGGACCCGGGGAAGGAAGGGTGCGGCTGTCGATGAAGACACCCTTGCTGGTACCGCCACGCATCAAGGTGACCTGAATCTGACCGAGAGACACCCGACAACCTCCTGATGTCCGTCTAACGGACTATGATATCCACTGTATGGATGGGCTGAGCGTAGATTCGGCTCGCGTGTGTGTCAAGATTCGACGGAGTTGTTCGCGACGTGCAGGAGAAGAGGACGCAGATGAACGCCAAGTCCGCCCCCGATGAGGCAACCGAGGGCAGCGGGGGTGTCCGCAGCGCCCGCCGCGCCCTGGAGATCGTGTCGTTGCTCAGTGAGTGCAGTCCCTCGCTGACCACGAAAGAGGCGGTCGAGCAAACCGGTCTGCCGCGAACCACGGTGCTGCGGTTGCTCGACACGCTCGAGGGGGCAGGTTTGCTCTGGGCCACGGAGAACAACCGGTACATCGCCGGTCCCTCCCTCTTGCGGTGGGGAGCGATGGCGAACAACGCGTGGCAGATTCCGATCACTACACGCCAGGCGATGCGTGAGCTGGCGGACAAGTCCGGCGAGACGGTGAGTATCTATGTGCGCCATGACATCCACCGGGTGTGCATCGCCGCCGAACAGGGCACCCAGGCGTTGCGGCACGTCGCGCGAGTCGGTAGCGAGCAGCCGCTATGGGCCGGGGCTCCGGCGCGGGTGCTGCTCTCCGGGGCGTCGCCGAGCCTGTTGCGGCGGGTGGCCGCCCGAGCAAAGGGCCTGGACGATGGCGCGGAGACCTTGGCCAAGTGGCGTGACGAGGCCGAGGACCTCGGGTACGCGCTCACGCATGGTGAACGCGAGGATGGCTTATCGGTCATTGCTGTTCCCGTCCGCAATCACGCCCATGCCGTGATCGCGAGCATCTCCTTGGCCGGTCCCACCACCCGTTTCGTGGACGAGCGCATCTCGGACTACCACCAGGGATTAGCAGCAGTCGCCGCGCAGCTGGAGGAGGATGGGTTCGCCAATTCTCCGTGGCTCGGCAGCTGAGAATCGGGCCGGTCGACCTAAGTCCCGGCAC
Source organism: Rhodococcus sp. (in: high G+C Gram-positive bacteria) (assembly GCA_004211695.1). GTDB lineage: Bacteria > Actinomycetota > Actinomycetes > Mycobacteriales > Mycobacteriaceae > Rhodococcus_F. The sequence goes on along the minus strand of SEEV01000001.1, from coordinate 47,779 downwards.
GACGGTCAGCGGGGCGCTGATGTGTCGTTCACGCGCCCCGCTGACGGGGCGCTAGCCGGTGCTGACCTTGCGATTTTGGTAAGCGATGTTGTAGCCCCCGGTTCCGGCCACGACCTGAAGCGTCATGTCGCCGACGCGCTCGACCGCGATCTTCACCTCGTCGCCCGGGGCCAGCGGGCCCACGCCCGCGGGGGTACCGGTCGCGATGACGTCGCCCGGTTCGAGCGGGATCACCGATGAAATCATCGCGATACCGTCGGCAATACCGACGATCAGGTCGCGCGTGTTTCCGTCGTGCCGCATTTCTCCATTCACTGACAGGCTCAATCCGAGTTCGTCGGGGTTGCCTACCTCGTCGGATGTCACGAGGTAAGGGCCGAGCGGCGTGAAACTGGGGAACGACTTTCTCATTGCTCGTTCCTGCGGTCCGCGGACAGTGACATCGACCAAGCAGGCATAACCGGCAATGTGGTCGAACGCGTCTTCCGGTCGCACATGTCGAGCCGGCTTCCCGATGATGACTGCGAGCTCGCATTCATGGTCGATCGTGTAGCCGGGCAGGTCTGGCAAGACAATGGGATCGGCCGGCCCGCTGATCGAGGACGGCGCCAGAGCAAAGAATCCGTTCCGGTCGGCCCGGTTCGGCGAGGTCATCTCGGTGATGTGATCGTCATAGTTTGCAGGCAGTGCGATCAACTGTCCGGGCCGTGGAACCGGAGCCTGTAACGCAACCTCGCTCAGTGACAGCCGCGGGAGCTGGTCCCTCTTGCCGGCAAATTCTTGCAGGAGAGCGTCGAGGTCGGCGAGAGCTCGGGGCATCGCCGTCGATGGCCATGAGGGACCGAGTCCCCCGGGCACGAGGTCGGTGACATCAACGATGCCATCACCCTCGACCACACCCACCCGCCCATGGTTGAAACTGGCAAGCTTCATCGAACAATCTCCGATCTCATGTACCCGCAATAGCGTTGCAGGGGTTCGTCATTTATGGCAAAAAGAGTCGCCTCGGAGTGCGCTCTGTGGGAGTGAGTTGTCCAGCTCGGGACGGCGATGACGTCACCGCGGGCCCACTCGACCTCGCGGCCGTCGACGACGGTGACGCCCGAACCTTCGACCACACAGTATTGGTGGCTGGCAGTGGATCTGAACGGTGTGGACACGAATCCGGACTCGAGGCGCTGCATCGACAATCCGATCGTCGGAAGAGCTGGCGAGCCCAACTCGATCCGGCGCCCGTAGATTCCGTCCGGATCGGGCGCGGCAGCGTCCAGTCGGGCCACGGTATCGACCCACCGGAAGATCAACGACTCGGGGTCGCCGGCCGTCGACGAGGGAGCCTGGAACCCGTCCGGGTAGGGCTCGAAGAACATCGGATCCAGCAGCTGCACCAGGGGAACGTCGAGGAAGTCGATCCAAAAGGCCGCCTCGTTCCCGTCGTGCCCGTGGCCGTGCCAGTGCCAGCTCGGGGTCAACACCACATCGCCTGACGTCATCGGGATCTTCATCCCATTGACCACGGTGTAAGCGCCGGGGTCGACATCGAGAACCAATCGGCCGGCATGCGGGGAATGACGATGTGTCCGAGCGTGCTCACCAGGGAGAATCATCTGGTACGCCAGAACCTGAGTCCGAACCGTGGCGTAGTTACTTGCCGCAGAGGGATTGACCAAGATGAGGTTGCGCCTCTCGGTCTGTTCCATCGTCAGCAGCGGCGCGGATCGTTCGAGGAGTTCACGCGCCTGCGCATACCGCCACGCTCCCGGCTCGAACACACCCCGCGGTTCGGACCACATCGACGGCCCGCCGGGCCGGTCGGTCCAGCCCGCGAGCAGGCTCAACCCACTGATTTCGTCATTGATGCGTTCGAGCTCGCCTTCAGCGACCTCCGCCTTCGTTGACACCATGCCACCTCCCTATCCGTCCATTCTCTGGATTTCATTGACCGTTGTGCGGACAGTTTGTACTCTAAGAACGTTCTCACTCAGGCGTCAAGCCACACAGTCGGAAGGACCGAAACCTTGCTCCACGCATCAGTACCGGTACAGGAGCGCCGCACCGCGCTACGGCAAGGCCTGGACTCCGGGAAGCTTCTGCGTTTTCCGGGCGCGACAACCCCCATGGCCGCGACGCTGATCCAGCAGTACGGATTCGAGGGTGTCTACGTCTCCGGTGGCGTGCTCGCTAACGACCTCTCCTTGCCAGATATCGCCCTCACGACGCAGACCGAAGTCGCTATGCGCGCCCATCAGATCGCTCGCGTCGTCGATCTCCCTACGATCGTCGACATCGACACCGGATTTGGCGGACCACTCAATGCCGCCCGCACGATCCACCAGCTAGAAGACCTCGGGCTGTCGGCCTGTCACATCGAAGATCAAGCAAGCCCGAAACGCTGCGGACATCTCGACGGCAAGACGCTCGTCGATACCGAAGAGATGGTCTCGCGGATCCGCGCCACGGTGCACGCCCGACGCGATCCGAGCTTCGTCTTGATCGCACGGACGGACGCGCGCGCAGTCGAGGGTCTCGAGGCCGCCATTCGCCGCGCGAAGGCCTACGTCGAGGCGGGCGCCGACATGATCTTCCCGGAGGCGCTTGCCGATGAGCAGGAGTTCGAACGCTTCCGCAGGGAGCTCGACGTCCCCCTTCTGGCCAATATGACCGAGTTCGGGAAGTCGCAGCTGCTCGATGCCGACACGCTGCAACGCCTGGGATACAACGCCGTCATCTATCCCGTGACGCTGCAGCGACTGGCGATGGGCGCGATCGAACGAGGCCTGCGCGCACTTCGTGACGAGGGGACGCAGGCCAGCGTCGTCGACGACATGCAGACCCGCGCCCGACTCTACGAAGTACTCGGCTATGACCAGTACAACGCCTTCACTCCGTAAACACAGTCAGGAGATACTCTTGTCCACTTCCGATACCGGGATCATCATTACGCACGACGGTCCGATCGCGACAATCACCATCGACCGCCCCTCTGTGCGCAACGCGTTCGATCTCGCCGCCGCGCGGTCTCTGATGGCAGCCGTCGACGACATCGAACAGTCCAAGGACACACTGGTTTCCATCATCACGGGCGGCGACGGCAATGTTTTCTGCGCAGGAGCTGACCTTCGTGCGCGAGAGCGAGGTGAGCCCCGCGCCTCTATCGAGCCCTTCGGATTCGCAGGCTTCGTCCGGAAGCCTCGCACCAAACCGTTCATCGCCGCCGTCAACGGTTATGCAGTCGGCGGGGGATTCGAGATCGCGATGGCCTGCGACCTCGTGGTCGCAGCGCCCAACGCGCACTTCTCGCTACCAGAAGTCAAACGAGGCCTGATCGGCGCCGGTGACTGCCTCCCCTTCCTCGCCGCGCGGATCCCGCACGCGATGGCCGCGGAACTCGCGCTGACCGGGCGTCAGCTGACCGCGCAGGAAGCCCTGACTCTGGGACTCGTCAACACCGTCGCGGACGACGCTCTCAAGAGCGCGCGAAGCTTCGCCGAGCAGATCATCGCCAATGCACCGCTCGCTGTGCAGGCGACTCTGAAGCTGCTCAACACCCTGAAATCGGTCGTCCCCGCGGGGTACTACGCCCACGCCGACGCCGTGCAGGCCCAGCTTCTCGGCACCGCTGACGCCGCCGAAGGAAGTCGATCCTTCATCGAGAAACGGCCTCCCGTGTGGACCGGCGTCTAATTGCACTCAGCCATCAGGTTGGTTGCAGTCGGCTGATCGGTGCGAAGCCTTCGAATGCGCTGTGTGGCGACGTCGAGTGTTGTAATGGTCGAGCCATGGGTAAGGACGGCCCGCTCGTCGATCGTGGCGAACACCTGCCGATCGGCCACTCGGATTGCAGAGTCTGGGTGAGTCGTTCGACCTTCCCGATCTGCCAGGGGCAAGGGGCTGATGAACTTCTGCGTGATTCGGAGCTCCGCGCAGAGTTCGCGCAACGAGTACTTGTGGGCCAAGCGATGCGGGTCATGAACCGTTCGGCCAGGTCGATCCCGCGTGCCCGGACGAAATCGGCCGCGTGGGCGAGGAACCCGGCGCACGCAGACCCCTTCTCGTCGCCGGGGACTTCCGAGTACGCCAGCCGGGAGTGGCCACCGACCAGGGAGTGAACGTAGTCGAACCCGAGGCATATAGCGCGGTCACGGACGGTGCCGGTGCGTCTGTGAGCACGCCACCCGCCGCCGGCGGTGACCCGGCCCAGCTTCACGATTGTCCATGTGGACCAGTCCGCCGGGCCGGTCGCATTCGTAGCGCACCACAGTGACCTTCGAGGCCTTGATCGGTCACACTCGGGCCGGTACGGCACCCGGTGTCGACGCAGGATCCGGTTGACGGTGCGGGCAGCGAGGCCGAGTTCGGGACCGCTCCAGTCCTGACGCGCCGCTCGACCCTTCGTAGTTCGATGACCTTCTTCCGTCTCGGCTCTGACGCGAGCCGGCGTTGCGCGAATGCCCATGGCCACCGCGACGTGGCCTTGACCAGCCCTCGGGGTTACCGCTCGACGATCAGCACTCTGCCTGGAATGTGGTAGAGGGCATCATTATGTTTGCACGAGAACCTCCGGCTGTTTGTGGGCCTTAGACAAGCCACAACACAACCGGAGGTTCTCGTCAAATTCACGCCGACATGGCTGGGCGCAGCACCAGCACTACGCCCGGGGTTTTCGCGCGGCAAGATGATTGCACCCCAGTCGCGGGCGCTCACCGATGATCCGTTGTCTCCCAGATGATTAACCGAAGCTGTAGATCTGTCACAGATCTACTGCATGTGCGGCCTTCACCGGTGTGGGGAGTTCCGTTGGTCGGTCGAAGAGCGCTTCTTTAGTGTGAAGGAAGTCTGTGTACTCGTGCACGACCACCACCTTCTGGTCACAGATCTTCAGCAAGAAATGGAAGAGATTGTTGTACGAACCGCCGAGCTGCAACTCCGCAAAGCATTCGGTTTCGACCGCGACCCAATCGCCTTCGGCGATCATCGAAACAACGTCGTGACGGATACCATTGGGTAGGAGAGCGGCCATCGCAGGGAAGAGGCCGAGGTATTCCGTCTTAGTCATTTCGGTCTTGAGCGGAAGACCGCGCGACCTCATCATTAGCTGGATTCTTGCGTCGTCACCGAGCAACGCCGCCGATGCCGCTCCTGTGAGGTCACTGTAAGCTGCGATATATCGTCGGGCGATTCCCTTGTTGACTTCTAATGTCATGAACAATTCCTAGTTTAGTGAATTGACTATGCTCCGCGCCCCTCTCTAGGTTTGATTAGATTTCCGAAACTTCCGAGTAGAACACGACAGAACCCGAGGTCAGGTCGGTCGGGACCGAAAGGTGCTGGTGGATCAGCCTCCACTGCCCGTCCTTCTTGAGGAAGATATCGGTCTCTCGGAAGACAAAATTGAGCTCTGGACCTCCTCCAGCGCTGTCGGCGATGAAGTTTTGCCTACTGAACGCGTAGCCGATAGCCCCCTCGGCCCGCACATCGAGCTCAAGGATTCGAGTGCGTAGATTTGTCACGTTCTCGAATTGACGTGCGATCTCGGCCGTTGCTTCCGCCTTGTCCTGGAAGCGTTCCGGCCCGAAATCGAAATATACCGCTTGATCATCCCAGCCACCGGTGATCCCTTCGACATTCTGCGCGAGGGCCATCCTTTTTTCGATTTCGACGAGTTCTACCTCGTCCTCGGACAATCCTGTGGTATCGAAAACTGTGGACGCAGTGTTGGCCATGGTGGTGACTCCTTGAGTGTTCTCAGATTGAAGGGGACGGTTCTGTCGACGAGCGCTCGAATTTTCGATCCACCGAGGGGGGCGACACCTTGGGTCTGGATACGGTTGTCGTCCGCGGTGTGGGACATTCTGCGAGAACGCCGAATGCTGGTCGTGGCCTACTCCCCCGCGAGACGTCCGTTTCGTCCGGGCTGACGAGCATCTCGCGGGGCGTCCGGGCGCGTCGTTGAAGGGCGAGTGGTCTTCTGGACTAAATCCATCTAGGGCCTCTTCATTTGTCCGGCGGTGACGCGGTCCTCGGAGGAGGCTGCAACCTGTGGTCGGTGTAGGCGGGTGACCGCGAGGAGTCCGACGATACCCAGGACCGCGCCTCCGACGAAGAGAAATCCAGGTGCCCGGACGTTACCGGTCGATTCGATCAGAGCGGTCGACATGAGCGGGCCGAAGCCTGCTCCGATCATGTTGCCCACGTTGTAGCCGATTGCTGCGGCGGTGAAGCGGATACGGGGCGGGAATACGTCCGAGAACGCCTGGTAGGTGGCGGCGAGTGCGAGGTTGCTCAGGACCATCGCACCGAGGTAGACGAGCGCGACCTCGATGACGCCGACCGAACCACTGCTCAATACCGCGAACAGTGGATAGCCGATCGCACCGAGCACCACCAGCATGATTACGAGGAAGCGTGCGCGCCCGAATCGGTCCGCACAGAGGCCGCCGATTACGACCATGGGCGCCGATGCAAGCATGACCGCCGCCGTGATCCATGGCACCGATCCGCGGGAAAGTTCAGTGGCGGTCGTGAAATAGACTGGCAAGTACACCGGAATTGCGTAAACGATGTACAGGGTTCCGGCACCCATCAGCACGGTGAGAAGGATTGTGGCCTTGTGGTCGCGCCACGCCTCCCGCAGTGGGGTTTTCGAGATTGCGCCGGCTTTCTCCAACTCCTGGAATTCGACAGAGTCCTCGATACGCATCCGGAATGCAAGTACACCAATGGTGAGGATGAAGGCCACGAAGAACGGGATTCGCCAACCCCAGATTGCCATGTTCTCCGAACCTACGGCGAGGGTGGTCAATCCGATCACGACCGGCGCCACGACCAGACCGAGAATCGAGCCCAGAGGGGTCATCGAGCTGTACAACCCTCGACGACCGGGTGTGCTCGATTCCAGGGCGTAGGTGGCAGCGCCGATAACTTCACCTCCCGCGGCAATGCCCTGTGCGATCCGCGCAAGCAGAACCAGGGCCGGTGCGAAGATACCAATCGTCTCGTAGGTCGGGACGAGACCCAGCACAAGAGTCGCGCAACCCATGAGCATGATCGTGGCGACGAGGGTGACTCGGCGACCTCGGACGTCACCCATGCGTCCGAACACGATGCCTCCGAGTGGCCGGGCGACAAATCCAACCGCGTAGATACCGAGGGTGGCCAACACCGAGACGATCGGGCTTTCGTTGGGGAAGAACAGCGGTGCGGTATATGCGGTCAGATAGGCGTACAGGACCAGATCGGACGAATCGATCATGGTGCCCAGCATCGCCGCCACGGCGGCCTTGCGGCGCGCTCTCGTTGGCGTCGCAGGCACGTCGGTGTGTTCGACGGAGTAGCTGCTCATTCTCTCTCCTGGTGAGGTGGTCTAACGGCGCTGACGGCGGGCCGATGTCAGTCGTCGTGGATGATGAGACCGCGAATGTTTTCTCCGGAGAGCATGTCTCGGAATCCGTCGTTGATCTGATCGAGGGTGTAGCGGCGGGTGATGAGGGAGTCGAGATCGAGCTTTCCGTGGTTGGCCATCCGGAGGAGTTGTGGGATGTCGGCGCGTGGGTTGCAGTCACCGTAGAGAGTGCCGATCACTCGTTTGCCGTACAGGGTCAGCATGGAACTCGAGAGTTGGAGTGTCTCCTCGGTCGCGTCGTCGGCGACACCGACCAGCACCACTGAGCCGCCTTTGCGAGTCAGATTGAAGGCGCTTCGGATGATGTCGCTGGTGATCACGCCAACGGTGACGACGGCAACGTCGACCCCGACACCGTGGGTACGCTCCCACATGTCGACCTGGGCTAGCTCGGCGGTGGCGTACACGGCGTCGGCGCCGAGTTTCTCGGCGAATGTGCGCTTGGAGTCGACGGGATCGATCACGGCGACGATGTCTGCGTTGGCTTGTACCGCGGCGCTGACCGCGTTGGCTCCGATACCGCCGCAACCGTATATCGCGACCGTGTCGCCGGCGATGACCTTACCTGCGTTCACTACCGCGCCCCATCCGGTCGCCACACCACATGTGACGAGAGATATCCATTCCCAGGGGATGCTCTTGTCGACCTTGACAATCGATCGCTGGTCGAGCACGGCATGGCGGGCGAAGGTTCCCGTTGCGGCGATCGCACCGACGTCTTCCCCATTGTGGTGGAACCGGTAGCCGCCGTTCGCGAGTTCTCCGGTCATCATGTTGGCACCGAGGTCGCACAGGTTGCCCTGACCGCGTACGCAGAATCGACAGACCCCGCAGCTGGGGATCCATGAGCACGCAACATGGTCACCGATCTCGAGGCCGGTCACGCCTGGGCCGACTGCTTCGATGATGCCGGCGCCCTCGTGACCACCGATGAGTGTCGTGGGCAGACCTAGGTGCTGGAGATGCTCATCGGAGTGGCACAGGCCGGCCACCTTCATCCGCACCTGGACCTCACCGACCCCCGGTTCGTCCAGGTCGAATTCCATTACCTCCCAGTCCGGCTTACCACCGGTGAGGGCTGCTGCTGTTGTCTTCATCAGTTTCCGTTCTCTGACATCACGTGGGAATCTCGGTGACGGTCCTGTTCGCACGGCCCGGCCGACAATCACCGGTAGGCGTGTGACCGAGCACACACAGGGAGAATCACACGGTCGCCGCAAAATGTCAACAGTTGACTGCGAGCTACCGTCAGCTATAACTTCGATCCGCGAAGTGACCATCAAGAGAATGCCTGGTTCCGGTATTTTGGGGCCGATTCAGTCACCGCGCGGGGCGTCGAGTCGCCCCTTGGTTGCCGATTGCTAGTCGCGAAACCTGGGGCAATGCGTCGTCGACGCTCGTTCATCCACCTAATCGCTCCGAATGTCCCGGCCGTAGGGGATGCGGCCGCCCATGTCGGTGAGCCCAACCAGTCGTCAGCATCACACGGACGCAGCCTCGAAGTGGCCGCAGTTGCACGGGACGCCTCCGCCCTCGCCAAAATTTAGGGGAAGAATGTCCAGTTCAGATATCACCGAAAGCGTCACAGAATCCACTGCAGACATATCGCCACCCAGCTACCGGCCCGCCATGGCCTGGGTCATCACCGGCATGTTGGTGATATTCATTGCGATCAATTGGGCAGACAAGGCCCTATTCGGCCTAATTGCTCAGCCGGTGGCCGAGGAACTCGGCCTCAGCTCCACGCAAGTCGGGATGATCGGCAGTGCATTCTTCTTCCTCTTCAGTATCACCGGACTGACCGTAGGCTTCATTGCGGACCGCGTGAAGGTGAAATGGGTGCTGTTCACCTTGGCCGCCTTGTGGTCGGTGGCGCAGCTGCCGGTGCTGGTCTCGGCATCCGTGGCGACATTGTTGTTCAACCGGATCGCCCTCGGTGCCGCCGAAGGGCCAGCGTCGGCAATGGCCAACGTGGGCGCTTTTCAATGGTTCCCGAAGGAGAAGCGGGCGCTGCCGTCTGCGTGGCTGACTTCGGGCGGATCGATCGCGAAGATCCTCGTGGCACCTTTGCTGGTGCTGCTTATCGCCGCGTACGGATGGCGATCGGCCTTCCTCACTCTCGCGGCCCTCGGACTGGTGTGGTGTGTCGCGTGGCTGCTGATCAGCAAGGAGGGGCCCTACGCTACGCGAAACCACCTACCTGTCGGATACGAGGCCGCTCCCGACTCTGCGCCGGCGCATCGCGTCCCCTTCCGCACAATTGCGTCCAGCGGCACTTTCATCGGCGCGTCGATCGGCGCCTTCGCCATGTACGCCATGACGTCAGTGGTGTTGACCTGGCTACCATCATATTTCGAGGTTGGACTCGGGTATAGCCGCGTACAGTCCGGCGCAATGTTCGGACTGCCGAGCATCTTCAGCATGGTCGCAATGATCGCGGTCAGTTGGTTCACCGATCGTCAGCTCGCACGGGGGGCAACGTCGCGGGGGATGCGTGCGCTCGTCGCGGCGGGAGCACTAAGCGTGGGCGGACTCCTACTTGCAGCGCTGCCACTTGTGGGCGGCCAACTATGGCCGGTCGTGCTGTTGTCCTGCGGCTATGGCACGGTCGCGGTGTCAATTCCGCTGCTCTTCGCCTCGATTTCGCAAATCGCCCCCGTCACGCAGCAAGCCGGGGCACTCGGCGTATTCGTCGCCTTTTACAGCGTGGCCGGACTGGTCGCACCGGCGCTCACCGGGATGATTGTCGATTCAGCGGAAACCCCCGGCGCCGGGTATGCCCTCGCATTTCAAATCATCGGAATTGCTGCGATGATCGCCGGTCTTGCCGTGGCGTTTCTCATGCACCCGGAACGAGACGCCGCACGCATCGCGCCTATGCCCGCGCGACACTGACAGATGCCCATCGAGACCCTTCGGGCGCGGCCGCAAGGAGTCCCGGCAGGCACCTACATAGCAGCTCCGTCTGTTCTCCATCCCCGTTGCGATCTCACGCGGCGACCCGCCCGTCATTGGCGGGGCTGACGTCCTCTCCTCCCGATAGGATCTTCACCCACTGTGTTAACAGTTGGCAGACTGCTACCATCAATACCCACGTTGGTGCCGGTGGCCATCCGGTAGCACGAGGGCGAGTCCCATTCCCGGCCTCCCCAGAAGTCCTTTGTCGATTGGACACCCTTCATGTTTCAGGACAAGTCGCCTATCGCATTTGCGGCCAGCCTCGGGCCGGGGCAAGCCACGCATCAGGTGTGCCTCCGGTCGACCCTTCGAACCGTGACCGCACGATGACCCTGCCCCTCACGCGTATCCGCGCACCCCGATCATCTCGGTCGGGGCGGCGCAGCCGTGCAACGCTTCCCGCGCTGTGCCTCGCCGTCCTGAGCTTTCTACTCACCCAGACCCTGGTAATACCGGTCTTGCCGAAATTGGGTGAGTCGCTGTCGGTGAGCCCGACAGCGCTGGGGTGGATCGTCACCACCAATCTGTTATTTGGTGCCGTGCTCGTTCCGATCATGGGTCTACTCGGTGATCGCTTCGGACACCGGCGCGTTCTCCTCCTTGCCCTCACCGTGATGACAATGGCGTCGGTACTGGCTGCGCTGTCTCCCAACCTCATCGCCCTCTTGGTGGCCCGCGCAATCCAAGCGGTAGGTACCGGAACATTTCCCCTGGCGCTGACGATCGTGCAGTTCAATTTCTCCGGCGAATCACAGAGATCGGCCGTCGGCTGGTTGTCCGGCGTACTCGGGCTCGGTTCAGCCGTCGCACTCATCTCGGGCGGATTAATTGCCGACGTGTTCGGGTGGCGAGGCCTGTTCGGCACCATGGCGGTGGCGGGGCTACTTGCACTAGTTGCCAGCATCCTCTTCGTGCCGGACACGGCCGAGTGGAACCGGAAGACGGATCCCATCGATTGGGCCGGGACCGCCCTCTTCGTGTTGGCACTGTCGTCGTTGCTGCTAGGAATCTCTCAAGGATCGACGTTCGGTTGGTCGTCGTGGCAGACCGCCATCACCTTCCTTGTTGCGGCGGCCGGAATGACGGCATTGGTCCTCGTCGAACTGAAGCTCCCGAACCCTCTCCTGGACATACGTATCCTGGTCCTCGGAAATCTGGGCGTAGTCAACGCCTTGGCCTTCCTGCTCGGGTTCGTTTCCTTCCTGTTTTATATCGTCGTCCCTGCGATCATGCTCGGCTCGCGGCAAACGGGCGGTGGCATGGACATTCCGGTGATCGAAGCCACGCTGTACATGGTCCCGAACGCTGTCGCCGTATTTGCGGGAGGGCGAATCGCTGCGACACTCGTCCGCAAGTACGGCGACCGTGCTACCGCGGTTCTCGCGATGATATGCCTGTTCATCGGGGCCGTGGGCATGGCTTGCGGACATGATTCCGTCTGGCCGATCATGTGGTCCTATGTCGCCGTCGGCAGTGGAATCGGGATCGGCTTCAGCTGCTGCTCCCAATTCGTGCCCACTCTGGTACCTACCGGGAGAATCGCAACAGCGCTCGGGATCAACACCATGATCCGCACCGTGGGTCAAGCGTCGGGCACACCGGTCGCCACGACGTTCCTCACCAGTGTCGCGCTCACCGACCAGCGGGTGGTCACGAGTACGACCTACGCAATCCTGTTCACGTTCGCTGCCGTCGTCAGCGGTTTGGGGGCGTTGATGTGCCTCCTCATCAGACAAAGCAAAAACAGCTGACCCACTGCGCCGCCGGGCCACACCGATCGGTCCGCCCGAGAAGGAGAAATGATGTATCAGAAGAAAATGCAGAAGATCCGCGAGATTGACATGGCATATCTCGACGAGGGCGCCGGTGACACTATCCTCCTCCTGCACGGTAATCCGTCGTCATCCTATATTTGGCGCAATGTCATAGCCGGTCTGCGCGACCGAGGACGGTGCCTCGCGCCCGACCTGCTCGGTATGGGCGACTCCGGAAAGCTGGACTCCTCCGGCCCGGACTCATACCGCTTCGTCGAGCACCGCGAGTATCTCGACGAGCTGCTCGCCTCTCTCGATATCGGTGACGACGTCGTCGTCGTTGGCCAGGACTGGGGATCCGCACTGGGCTTCGACTGGGCCAATCGCAACCGTGACCGGGTCAAGGGGATCGTGCATACCGAGTCGATCGTCCGCCCATGGGGCCGGAATCGCTTCCCCATGACCGACGAGCTCGAAGAGAGCTTCCTTGCGTTGCGTTCGGCGGCTGGCGACCACCTCATTCTGGAACAGAACGTATTCGTCGAGCACACTGTGGCCGATGGGATCATCCGCACGCTTTCGCCGGAGGAGATGAACGAGTACCGTCGGCCGTTCCTCGAGGCCGGGGAGAGCCGGCGGCCCACCCTTACCTGGCCCCGTGAGATTCCCTACGACGGCGAGCCGGCCGACGTTCACGACATCGTCACCTCTTATTCGGAGTGGCTCAGGCGCACGGAAATTCCGAAACTGTTTATCAACGCCGAACCCGGTTACATCGTCGATGACGACACCCGGACCTTCATCCGCGGCTGGAATAATCAGGAAGAGGTCACGATCGTAGGCCGCCACTTTGTGCAAGAGGATGCGCCGGCCGAGATCGCAACCGCAATTGCGTCGTGGCTGGGTGATCTCTCGGCAGAGTAGCGTCCAGGCTCACCCTCCCCAGCCCGTCGATTGGCGGCACAGGGCGGGGGCGACTCTCGGAACGTGGCCGGCGGCCGGGCAAAACGCGGTTGTGCCAGCCCAGTCGATCGAGGCTAGATGTACCCGGCCAGGACGTTGGTAGCAGGCGTGTCGGCTTGAACTGAAGAGAACCTCCGGTTGAGGTGTGGCTTGTCTATGGCCCACGACCAACCGGAGGTTCTCGTGCCCCACAGTAATGCCCGAACCACGTTTCACGGCAGGGTGCTGATCGTCGATCGGTACCGCGAAGGCTGGCCGAAGGCCCACATCGCGGCGGCGATGGGCATTTCCCGCAAGTGCGTGAGCAGGTGGATCTGCCGATACGAGACCGACGGCGACGCCGGGTTGCATGACCGGTCCTCACGCCCACATTCGATGCCGGCCCGAACCAGCGCCGAGACCGAGCAGAAGGTGGTCGAACTTCGAAGGGTCGAACGACGCGGTCAGGACTGGATCGGTCCCGAACTCGGCCTCGCTGCCCGCACTGTCAGTCGGATCATGCGTCGTCACGAGATGCCATACCTGTCCGAGTGCGATCCGATGACCGGGGAGGTCATCAAGGCCTCGAAGACCACTGCAATTCGCTACGAACGCGACCGGCCCGGCGAACTGGTGCACATGGACGTCAAGAAGCTCGGGCGGATTCGAAGATGGTGGCGGGTGGCGTGCCCACGGACGCGCTGACACCGTCCGCAACCGCACCACACGCCTGGGGTTCGACTACGTCCACTCCCTGGTCGATGACCACTCCCGGTGGCGTATTCGGAAGTCCTGGGCGACGAGAAGGGGCCCACGTGCGCCGGGTTCCTCGTCCGCGCGGTGGACTTCTTTCGAGCGCACGGGATCGACCGTGTCGAACGGTTGATGACTGACAACGCCTGGGCCTACAAGTACTCGCTGTGTGAACTCTGCGCCGAGCTCGGGATCACCCAGAAGTTCATCAACCCCCATTGCCCTTCGCAGAACGGGAAAGTCGAACGACTCAACCGGACCCTTCAATGGCTCGACTACTACAACACTCGACGTCGCCACAGCGCACTCGGAGGCAGCGCACCGATCAGCCGTCTGCAACCAACCTGATGGCTGAGTACAGCTAGAAGGGATAGTTTCGTGTCCCGTCCGATTTGAACGTAATCCCGATGGTCGACATTTCCGGGGCAAATACTCACGACAGTCGCCCGCCGCCCGCCGCCCTCGCATGCTTCAGCAAGCTACCCGCATGGAACGAGCTCTGAAGGTGGCAGATACATCCCTTGGGATGTACCCAGAAATCGCGTCACGGCGTGGTTCTTGGGTAGACCCTCCCGAGGAGCGCCGCCGTTCCGCTGTCACAGCCATACTTTCGAACTGTCTTCCACACCAGGCCGCAGAACTTCTTCCGATCGATTCCGAACCGACAGAACACCTCGTCCTCCGGGACGCCGTCATATGGCGCCCATGCCACGGCGAGTCGCAGGATCTCTTCGGCCTCGCGCGTTGCTCGTGGATGCCGACACATCCTGTTCTTCGTCACCCGCATCCGGTCACTCCTCCTGTCTTTGTGCATGCTGCGGACGCAGATCCGTCCCCGAGAGGTCGATGACCCGGGACTTCTCCGACATCACGCAGCTTCGATTGCAAAAAGCGGTGGATCGACCCGTTCACCTGGGCGGAATGCGTCATGTTCGGCGAGTGGTGGGCGCCGTCGACGATGACCACCGTGACATCGGCCAGACCGTCCCGGAGCTGAAAGGCCCACTTCAGTGCGATGGCCGTGTCGTCCGTTCCGTGAATCTGAAGGACCGGGACCCGGATTTCGCCCAACCGGTCGACAAGGGATTCGCGGAAAGACAACGCGCGCGACGCCTGCGGCAGCCGCGCCGTGTCCCAAGTCATCCATTTCGCCGTCCACTCGGACTCGAGCACGGGATCTCCGAAGACCCGCTCCGCGACGGCGGGCGCGTAGTCGTGGGGGCCCTCGGCGACCCATGCCGCGTCACGGTCGAGCCGGAACTGCCGATCGGCGTCGGTCATGTCACGCGCCTCGGTGCTGATGAGGACAAGTGCGCGAACCCGTTCGGGATGCGCGAGCGCGAGCCGCTGCGCGACCATACCGCCCTGTGACATGCCGACGACGACCGCGCTCTCGATGCCCAGGTGGTCCAGGACGGAGATCACGTCGTCAGCGAGGTCCCACAAGGTGAAGTCGTCGCCGGATTCCTTGGTCTTTCCGTGGCACCGCGCATCGAGCGTGATGCAGCGGTAGTGCTTCTCCAGCGCGTCCACCTGCCGATCGAACATCGTGCCGTCCATCAGGAAGCCGTGGAGAAAGAGGAGTGGCACCGCACCCCATTCGGAATCGGTATACCACAATTTCTGGCCTCTTGCGTGCAGGTACGGCATGAAACATCCTCGTCGGCGTGGTCGAAGTTGGCGGACGCTGAGCGTCCCGCATCGGGACGGTTCGAGGACTAGGTGCGAACCAGCTCGGATGCGTTGTCGCGCGCCGTATCCAGAGTGCCGTCCGGCAGTCGGATCAATGTCGGTGCCAAGCCGGTGATTTCGGCCTTGATCTGGAAGGCAAGCACTTTGGCGTACTTTCGGGCGTCGATGATGCCTCCGAACCCGATCCACAGGTGTTCCTGCCCGGTGGGTCGGCACAGGTTTCGGGTTTCGCCGTCGTCCCCGAATCCACCGACCTTCCCGACATTCTCCGCGACCTCGGCACCCATCAGAGTCTCGATGACCGTCGAGTGGCTTTCGAATCCGGTGGCCATGATGATCGCATCGAACTCGGCGATCTCACCGTTGTGCAGCCGAACACCCTGGGGGACGAACTTCTCGAATTCGGCCATCTGCATGACGGTGATGCCGCCCTCGACGATGACTTCGGAGCAACCGACGTTGAGGTAGTACCCTGCCAGCTGAGTGTAGGTTTTGTACAACCAGCCATACTCGTTCTCGCCGGCGTCGACGCGCATGCCCGCCCTGCGCAGCCCCTCGTGGAGTTCGCGATCGAGTTCATCTGTCTTCTTCGTGTACTCCCGCAGGAACTCTTCGATGATGGGACGCGTCAGGTTCGCCAGACTCCGCTGATCGGCCTCGTCCAAAGGCACCGTCGAGGTCGAGTTGAACGCAACCTGAGCAGTCGCGATATCGCAGACGGTGGCCGGACTGCGCTGTCCCATGCTCACCTGGGCGCCGTGGTGGTATAGATCCAGGGCAATGTCGTGTCCGCTGGTCGAGACGCCGACGACGAGGACTTTCTTGTCCCGATAGGACGCCCCGTTCTTGAACTCGCTCGAGTGAACGATCGGGCCGGCGAAGTCGGCCAGTCCAGGGAGATTCGGGATACGGGCCGAGCCGCCGATGCCCACAGCGAGGACTATGTGACGCGCCTTGATCACGCGTTCGGAGCCGTCCGGCATCGCGAGGCGCGCCTCCCACAGCTGTGTCTCCTGGTCGTAGACCGCGTTGCTCAGGCGGGTTTCGAACCAAACGTTGATATCCATCGCCTTGATGTACAGCTCGATCCAGTCCGCCCACTGGTCCTTCGACAGGTACGCGGGAAAGGTCTCGGGGAAGTGCAGAATCGGCAGGTTGTTGCGGACGAGTGGGGTATGCAGGGCGAGGGAATCGTATCGGTTCCGCCAACTTCCGCCGCCGCGCTGGCCGGCGTCGATGACGAGATTGGGCACACCGACGCGATCGAGTTCGGCGGCGATACTCGCGCCCCACTCCCCGCAGCCGACCACCAGGACCTCTGGATCGGTCATGGTCGCGGAGAGTCGCTCGCGCGCCTGAGCCCAGGTCTCGCCCGGGTGTGCCGGGTCATAGCCGTAGCGCTCCATTTTCTGGCTTTGAGGAGGTGTTTCGAGGAACATCTCCACCAAGTCGGTCGAGATCAACTTCGCACGAAAGCCAGTTGCGGAGGCGTCGTCGAGGAGCCCGGACACGAATGCCCGACAACGACCGATCCGCGTCTCGAAGGTGAGGAAGAACTCCGCGGCTCCCCCGCTCTCGAGTGCCTTCGGCGCGGGCCGATTGGGATCGAGCCGGATCGACCGGATCTGACGATCCTGTGCCGCTGCCAGCAATCCGTCCGCAATGGCATCCTCGCCGTAGAGCTGCTGGGTGTCCCACGTCAACGCCACAAGATCGCGCCAGTAGCACGGGTCACTCAGAAGTGCACCGAAACCGTTTCGGTCCTGTGCGGCGACCACCCGCTCGAACTCGTTCATCCACTTGATCGCTCGGTTCACTACCGTCGACTGATCCACGTTGTCACAGCTCCTTACCAATGAGTTCACCCACGAAACGTGCTCGGATTCACCACTCCGGCCTCTACTGGATCGAATCACTCCTTCAGCCAACTGTCAACAGACTACTATTGCCAGTTGACTATGTACTTGAAGTTTCCCGCGTGCCACAAAACTGGGTAGTTGTCAGTTGACAGTTAGCTATCTACGGCTGACAATGTGACTCAAGCCACGCCGGGACAAGTGCAACCCGATCCTCCCGCTCGCTGCCTGGCTGTCGCCCTCAGGCCCGGATACCGATGTATTTCACGTACGGGTGCCAAACACTTCACGAGGAACGGAACATGACGAAAATGCTTCCCGAGTATCACGACCTTTTCATCGGCGGCAAATGGGTGCCCTCGATGGCGAATCACCGCTTCGAGGTGGTCTCACCCGCAACCGAAAACGTCGTCGCCACCGTGGCGCTCCCTTCGATCGAAGACGCCGACGTCGCCGTGAACGCGGCACGTGAGGCATTCGAACGAGGCGACTGGTCCGGTGCACCGATGGAACACCGCGCCGACGTGATCGGAAGATTCTGCGACCTGTTCGAGGAGCGCCGCGCGGATTGGACGGCAGCATGGGTCTCGGAGAGCGGGCCGACCCGCACCCACTCCGACTTCCTCAACGACATCGTGATCGGCATCTGGCGAGACATCGTCGAAACGGCGAAACGAACTCCACTGGTCGAACGACGCACCTATCCGGACGGAAAGGTGGACATCGTCTCCGAACCCTACGGAGTGGCGGTGACTATCACCACCTGGAACGGGCCTGCCCTGTACTTGGTGTCCAAGGTGGTACCTGCTCTCCTCGCCGGATGCTCGGTGATCGTCAAGACCGCCGTCGAATCCCAACTCACAGCACGGATCATCGGTGAACTCGCCGACGAGGCAGGCATTCCCGCCGGAGTGCTCAGCGTCCTCGCCGCGCCGACGGATGTCAGCGCGCACTTGGTTTCCCACCCTGAAGTCGACAAGGTCAGCCTCACCGGAAGCGTCACTGCGGGCAAGAGTGTGATGGCCGCCTGCGCTAATAATCTGACACCGCTCACGCTGGAACTTGGTGGCAAGTCGCCGGCGATCATCGCCGATGACATCCCCCTCGACAAGGTCCTGCCCACCCTCCTGCCCGCCTTCTTCATGAACGCCGGTCAGATCTGCGTGGCCCTGACGCGATTGATCATTCCGAAACATCGACACGACGAGATCGTCGCAGCGGTCGTCGCCGGACTTTCCCAGGTCCACGTCGGATCACCCGAGAACCCCGCATCGGTCATCGGCCCACTCGGAACCAAGGCACAGTACGAAAAGGTCCTCAGCTTCATCGAATCCGGTAAGGAGGAGGGTGCCACACTTGTCTGTGGTGGCGGCCGCCCGGCCGGCCTCGATCACGGGTTCTTCGTCGAACCCACCGTTTTCACCGACGTGAAGCCCACGATGCGGATCGCGCGGGAGGAGATTTTCGGACCGGTGCTCTCGATCATGACCTACGAGGACATCGACGACGCCGTGGAGATCGCCAACTCGACCCCGTTCGGTCTCGCTGGGACCGTGTACGCCGCCGACGAAAGTCTCGCGCGATCCGTCGCGGACCGGATCCGCTCCGGATCTGTCGCGATCAATACCATCGGCCCGTCGCTGTACGCCCCGTTCGGGGGGTACAAGGAATCGGGGTTCGGCCGTGAGAACGATCTCGAGGGAATTCGCGAATTCCAACAGACCAAGAGCATCAAGATCGCCTGAACACGTCCGGGTCACGCAGTCTGCCACGGCGGGCCGGAAACACGCCCTCGGTCCCGCCCCTGTTTTCGGTGGTCGCTGCAAGGACCACAAGCGCATCGTCGGCACGTCCCCTCCCTCATCGGCGTCGGATCCGAGTCCCACGCCGATTGAGTGGAAATACCAGATAGAGGAGCATCTTGATGTCCATTACCTCGTACGCACCGCGGACGGGTGAGCCAGTCGAATCTGTTCCGATGACGACGCCAGAGGAACTGTCCGACATCACTGGTCGATCCGTGCGCGCGGCGAAAATGATGCGCGACACCTCCCCCTCCGAAAGACGGCAGTGGTTGACGGCACTGGCTGATGCCCTCCAAGGCGCCCGGCAGGAGTTGGTGGCGCTGGCCGACAGAGAAACGGCACTCGGCGTCACGCGTCTCAACGGTGAGTTCGACAAACTCGTGGATCAGACCCGGTTTTACGGTGACATCGCGGTGGAAGGTTCCTACCTCGGAGTTGCCATCGACGACGCCGATGGGGGCAATCAGTCCCTTGTCCGCATCAATCGTCCGCTCGGAACCGTAGCGGTGTTCGGCGCGAGCAACTTTCCGTTCGTTCTGGGCGTTCTCGGCCACGACACGGCCGCGGCGATCGCGGCAGGATGCCCGGTCATCGTCAAGGCACACACCGCCCACATCGGACTGAGCCTGCGGTTGGCAGAGATCGCACGCGACGCGCTCATTCACGCCGGTGCACCGGTGGGCGTCTTCGACATCGTCGTGGGCCGGGGTGCGGGTACCGCCCTGGTCGGTGCGCCGGAGACGAGCGCAGTGGCATTTACCGGATCCCAGTCCGGAGGCCTGGCGCTCTGGCAGGCGGCGAACGAGCGACAAGTACCGATTCCGGTATATGCCGAGATGGGGACCGTCAATCCGATCGTGGTCACTCGGACCGCCGAGGAGGTGTTCGACGATGTCGCGAAAGGATTCGTCGCGACGTTCACCCAGAATGGTGGACAGTACTGCACGAAACCGGGTCTGATGTTTGCACCGGCAGGCTGGAACGCCGCAGAGCGTGTGGCCGATGCGCTTCGCACGAGCTCGCCATCGCCGATCATGTTGACTCGTGCGATCGCGGACTCGGTCCGAGAGGGCCTCGACGAATTGAGGAACGCAGGCGCGCGGGTGGTCGCGGAGATCGCCGACACCGAGGTCGGCTTCTCAGCTCCGGCGGCGGTGCTCTCGGTGGACATCGGCGCACTGCGTCCGGGGAGCAGGTTTGTCGAGGAGTGCTTCGGGCCGGTTGCCGTCGTGTGCGAGTACGCATCCGTCGATGACCTCACCGCCGCCCTCGCCGGCCTGCAGGGGTCCTTGGTCGCCGCTGTGTTCACGGGGACCTCCGATCCGGATGTCCCCGTGGTGTTGACCGAACTCGAACACAAGGTGGGTCGTGTTGTCGTCAACGGTTGGACCACGGGTGCACCGCACAGCTGGGCCCAGCAGCACGGCGGCCCGTGGCCGTCCACGTCGAATCCTGCGGTCACGTCGATCGGTGCCGCCGCCCTCGGGCGCTTCGTGCGTCCGATCACGTTTCAGGGCATAGATGACGAGTGGCTTCCCCCAGCCGCCCGACGGAACAACCCGTATTCGGTCTCGCGGCGGGTCAACGGAGTCCTCGAGGTCCCCACCACACCCTGATTCGGACAAATCGGAGTTCGGGGTGTTCCTCGGTGAACGTACTGCGGTACGGAGGAACACCCCGGCTTCCGTCAGGACCTGTCGCTAACCTTCCAGGCCGACAGAGTGCGGCGCTGTGGCAGCTGTGGCCGCGTCCGGCACCGGGCGAAACATGTGGTTCACCTCGCATCTTCGACGAGGTATCAGGAGGTCGCGATACTGATCCGACGAGGGCGGCATTGCTCGGCAACGAAGTTGTCGAGCAATGCCGCCCTGGGATTCGTTTTGAGGCTTCGCCAGACAATCGCGAGCCTATTGCTCGTGATCGGCACTTCGGACGAGCGGGGCTCGTCCGAAGTACCGGATCCCGGTCAGTCGACCGTGAGTGACCTTCGAGCAAATCGCCACCGGTCCTGCACGCGCGTCACAACGTCGGAGTATGAGCCCGTCGTGACCACGACCGCGGTTCCCGATTCGCGGTCGCGAGCGGACACCAGCAATCGGCACCTGCCCGCAACTTGTTTCTCGTCCTTGGCGAACCGGATATCGGAGTTCCAATGCTGCTGGTCGGTCATCGGCTGTGATCGTGACGCCGCAGCACGTGTTCGGACGAAGGCGGTGAGTTCCTCATGACCTCGATAGGTGCGGGCGGGGTGCTCGAAGACACCGTCCTCCGCCCACATCGACGCCCACGACTCGGCGTCACCACGATCGATGGTGTGGTTGTACTGCTGGTAGAGCCGGAAAATTGCTGCCTCGTCGGCGGGATCGAGTGCATCAGGCCCACCGCTCTGATCGCTCATTGTGCGGCCGCGCCGGCAGGCAGCGTGGAGAGCAGTTCGGCGCCGGTGGTCACCTCGGCCTGTTTCGGGAAGATCTTCTCGATGAGGAACGAGTGCACGGCTTCGTCCGGATCGGCACACGCATCGGACAACACGATCACGCGGTAGTCGAGGTCGTGTGCCTCGCGCACCGTCGTGAGGACAACACCACTGGTGTGTACCCCCGCGAGGACCAGGGTCGTGATGCCGGCATTGGTCAGCTGCTCGTGAAGGTCGGTGGTAGAGAAGGCGCCTACCCGAGTCTTGCGCACGACGATGTCGTCGTCGTGGACAACGAGTCCCTGGTGCAGGGCGGTGGTTGCCGACTCGGCATCCATGTTGGGGCGGTTGCCCTTGACGCGGTCTCCCATGATGTGACCCTCGGGGAATCCTGCGTAGTCGGAGTCGGTGAACCCCACGCGCACGAATCCCACGTGTCCACCGCTCTTCCGGACCGCATCGACGGTCTCGGTGGCTGACGAGACGAACGGGATCGGATCGTCGAGAAAGCCCAGGATCGAGGGCTGGTAGTCCATCACCAGCAGGGCGGTCTTGGTGGGATCAAGATTGAGTGCCATGGCTTTTCGGCTTCCTTTGGTTGCTGTTCGATGTCCGGCACGGTGCCGGACGCGGGTCTTCGGTGTGGTCAGTGTCCGGTTACGGTCCGCAACAGGGTTGCAGGTTGATCCGGCAGCGTGTCTCCGCGCCAGGCGACATGACCGTCGGGGCGAACCAGGGTGTAGCGGGTCTGATAGAGATCCTCGACAGACGACGGGAGCGCCGCCCGTTGCAGCGGAATGTGCAGTGCGGTCGCCAGGTCGAGGATTTCCTTCGCGGAATCCGCATCGGCACCGAGATCGCAGAGAACGAATCCGTCGCCGTAGAGGTCGAGTGTCGACCGACCGTCCCCGAGCCAGGCGTGGGGGGCGCGGTGCCCGGCTCGATTTGTCGGCTCGTAGACGCGGTAGTCGTCGGCCGGTGCCGGTGAATCGTCCGGGACGCAGATCGGCGAGTTCTCGTATCGGTAGCCCAAGATGACTCCCTTGGATTCCCACTCCGCACGCGTTCCCTCGATCAATTCCTCGCCCACCGCGCGGCGCAGACGCGCGCCGGCCTCGTCCGGATCGAGGAGCCCGGACAGGTCGGCGTCGCTGTACCAACCCTTGAAGTTGCGGGTGGCCGCGGAGCTGTTTCGGACGGCGATCGGACGGCGCTCGACCTCGTAGGAGTCGAGGAGGTTGTCGCCTCCCCAGCCCCGGAGGACGGCATCGAGCTTCCAGCCGAGGTCTACGGCTTCGCCGATTCCGGTATTGGAGCCGAAACCACCGGTGGGTGACATCGTGTGTGCGGAGTCGCCGACGAGAAAGACCGATCCGCTGCGGTACTGATCTGCCACCAGTTGCGATCGACGCCAGGGAGCCACCGACAGGATTTCGATTTTGACCTTCTCGCCCAGCACGCGCCGCATGGTCGCCTCGACGTCGAGTTCGCTGACGTTCGGTCGGCTATCGCCCACCATGTAGGTGAAGCGCCACAGGTCGCGTCCGTCGACCACGGTCAGGTTGCCCACCGGGCCGTCGGGTGAGACGAAGATGAACCGCGCCGCCGGATCCTGGCCGCTGACGTCGAGAAGATCCGGGGAGCGGAAGAATACCCCGACGGAGTAGTTCAGTAGCGGTACACCGCTCATGTCGATTCCGAGGGCGCTCCGCACTCTGCTGGTGGCCCCGTCGCACGCCACGGCGAACCGCGCTCGGACCAGCGATTCCTCGCCCGTGCGGGTGTCCGTGCAGCGGACTACTACCCCGCCGTCCGAGTTCTCGATGACCTCGTCGACTCGGGTGTGATAACGAAGTGTGACGGAGTCCTGGTGCGACACTGCCCGTGCCAGAATAGGATCGAACCACATCTGGGGGCAGCGCTGGCGGCGTTCCGGGCTCTCCGGCGGTACCGGCATCTCCCCCAACGCCGGATAGCGCTCGCGGACCAGTTCGTATCCCTGCAGCCCCGTGCTGAAGACGATATCGAGTGGGTAGTCCTCCGGGAAGCCGCAGCCGCGCACCTCGTCGAGGATTCCCCATCTTCGACAGAACTCCATGGTCCTGATCGACAACCCACCGGCCCGGGGGTGATCGACCGTACCGTCTCCTGCTTCGAGCACGAGGACCTCTTGACCCCGCAGTCCGAGTTCGAGGGCCATCGAGAGGCCCACTGGTCCCGCTCCGATCACCAGTACGGATGTCTCGTGCATCTACGCCCTTCCACCAAACTGTCGACAGCCTTCTGTTGAATGTCAACGGTAATGGTGAATCGGCTCGAAGGCAATGATCTCGGATCGTTGACAGAAAAATGCTGTCTGTTTACAGTTGACGATATGGAAGGGGTGGTGGACATGACAATCGACACTGCGACCGCGAGCAGCGGCGAAGTACCGGGCGTGCTGACCCGCACACCATTGCGCGATCAGGCGATTGCCGTGGTCCGAGATCTCATTGCCGATGGATCCCTGGCGCCGGGAGCTCGGTTGAACGAGGCCGAACTCGCGATGCGGTTGGGAATCAGCCGCGGCCCCCTCCGCGAGGCCATTCAACGACTCTGCGCAGAGGGGTACATCGAATTTCACAGAAATCGCGGCGCCTTCGTACGCACGGTCACCATCGACGACGTACGGCACATGTACGAGGTCCGCGAGATCTTGGAGGTTGCAGCGGCACGCCTTGCCGCTGAACGAGCCACCGGCGACGGCATTGCACGCCTGAATCTGCTGATCGGACAGACCGAAGAGGCACTGCTCACCAGCGCGCGTGGCGAGTACCCGAGCAACCTCGACGTTCACCAACTGGTGTTCGATCTGGCCGCAAACCCCTCGTTGAATCGGGCCGGAATGGAACTCCACACCCGGGTGCGCCTGTCGCGGCTGACGTCGGGGAGCTCGCCGGACCGGGCACGTGAGGCCCTCGCCGAGCACCATTGGATCATCTCGGCGATCGCGGACGGAGACCCCGGCACCGCAGGCGAAGCCATGGGGGTCCACCTACGCGCATCCCTCGAACATCTCCTCGCAAATCAACCGAAGTAGCACGGGCATCGCCGCGTGCCGGCGATCTCCCGGCTACTTCATCGACACCTACATCCGAGCGTGAGCTCCCGAGAAAAGAGGAACCACTATGCCCAGACTCAACGAGGTCTCGCGGGCTGACGTCGTGTCCGAGCGTGTGCTCGAGACGTACCAGAAGCACTTCGGTGACCGCGACCCGGTGAAGGAGCCCGGAACATTGTCGGGCACCCCGGGAAACTGGTGGACGGTGTTCGCCCTCGACGAGGATCTGTTCACCTCGATGCTCGACCGGCACGCCTGGCAGTTCAGTACCGACCGCGAACTCGACCCCATACTTCGGGAACTGGCACTGGCCCGTACCGGATGGGTTGCCGGCTCCTCGTTCGTGTTCTCGCAGCACTGCAAGCTCCTGCGTCGGCTCGGCTTCGACGCCGACAAGATCAGCGTCATCCCGGCCTGGTCCGGGGCAACGTGTTGGTCCCCCGTCGAGCGGCTGGTCCTCGCCTACACCGACGGCCTGGTCGCCCACGGAGGACGCGTACCCGACCACCTGTTCGACGCGCTCCGGGCCGAGTTCTCCGACGTCCAGATCCTGGAGCTCACCTTCATGGTCACCACCTACGTTCAGTCGTCGACGATTTGCCGTGCCCTGCGCCTGGAATTCGACGATCGACCCGACCCGGTCGCCGACCTGAACCCGACCGCTTCCTGACAGCACTGCCAACGATTGGAGAACACAGTGGAAACCAACACCGGATTCGACTTCAAGGGCCTCGACCACGTCGCGCTGATCGTCAACGACATGGCGGCAACGGTCGATTTCTACCACGGCAAGCTCGGCATGCCGGTCCTGCACACGCTGGAATACTTCGACGATGACGACGAACTCGTCGGTCAGCACTGGTTTTTCGGGGTCGGTGATCCCAGCAATCCCGAAGCGCACCTGGCCATGTTCTGGTGGAAGGACGGATACCAAACCCTTCCCGACGAGGTTGTCCAGCCGACCGCGAAGCCGGCCAATCACCGTGCTGCACCCGTAGGTTCGATGCTCCATCTGAACCTGAGGGTCGATGCCGACAGGATCGAGGAATACTGCACCCGGCTGGCGGAGATGGATGTCCCGTTCCGTCATGCCGTCCGTTACTTCGACCCTGACCGCCCCCACGTCATGCGCGCGGTGAACAAGTTCAACGAGTACGGGCCGCACACGGAGGGTGCGCTGATGTCGTCTGTGTACGTGACTGATCCCAGCGGCATCCAGATCGAGTTCAATGCCTGGCTTTCGGGTTGGGAGAAGTGGCCGAACACCGCCGTCCCACGCTCCAATGAGGCCCCAGTGAGTTCGGATGCGTAACCGTTTCCGTCGCACCGTGGAATCGGGCCGCACCCTCGTGGTCCCGGGCGCTGCCAATGCCCTGACCGCGCGTCTGATCGAGGACGCCGGCTTTCCGGCGACTTACATCACCGGCGCGGGGGTCGCCAATACCTACCTCGGAGTGCCGGACATCGGGCTACTGTCGTTGACCGAGATCGCGTCCCACGTCGCGGCCATCGGCGGCGCGGTCGAGACGCCCTTGATCGTCGACGCCGACACGGGCTTCGGCAATGCGATCAACACCTGGCACACTGTTCGGACCCTCGAGCGGGCCGGCGCCGCCGCGATCCAACTCGAGGATCAGACGTTCCCCAAACGCTGCGGTCATTTCTCCGGCAAGTCCACGGTGCCCGCCGAGGAGATGGCCGACAAAGTGCGCGCCGCGGTCGAGGCGCGCTCCGATCCGGATCTGCTGATCATCGCCCGTACCGACGCGCGAGCCGAACACGGTCTCGATGAAGCCTGCAGGCGCGCCCGCCTGTATCGCGACGCCGGCGCGGACATCACCTTCGTCGAAGCACCGCAGTCCGAGCGCGAGATCGAGATTGTCGCCGCCGACGTACCGGGTCCCAAGGTGCTCAATATCGTGCAGGGAGGCAAGACTCCTGCACTGCCGCTGGAACGCGTTCAGGAACTGGGTTTCTCAATCCTTCTCTACGCCAACCTGCCGTTGCTGGCCAGCATTCACGCCGTGCGCGGCGTGCTGGAGACCCTCAAGGCCGATGCCGATGTCACTACTGGTCCGGCGATCGCGACCTGGGCTGAGCGGCAGGCGACAGTGCATGCGCCCTTTTTCGACGACTTGAGCCGTCGTTACGAGACCGCCACACCGACGGACGCGGTGCCAAATCGGAACGAGATCGCGGTCAGTAACCGGTAAAGCGCGCCAGCGGCAGACAGGAATGGGACGACTATGCATGGATTCGAGTTCAGGTGCACGCAGGAACGGGGGGCGTGGAGATGAGCCTGACACTCTCGGCGGTGGAAAGTCTTCCGCCACAATTGAGTGACTTGCGCGCGGAGGTGCGCGCTTTCCTCGACCACGAGGTCGCAGAAGGGCGGTTCGTGCCCGAGTCCGATGCATGGCTCTCGGGGATCGACCTGGATTTCAGCCGTAGGCTCGCCGACCAGGGGTGGGTCGGGATGACGATCCCCACTCGCTATGGTGGTGCCGGCCGGTCGGACCTCGAGCGCTACGTCGTGACCGAGGAACTGCTCGCCGCCGGCGCCCCTGTCGCGGCGCATTGGATCGCCGACCGGCAAATGGGCCCCGGAATTCTGCGCAACGGGACCGAGGAGCAGAAGATCACCTATCTTCCCGGAATCGCGCGGGGCGAACGATATTTCGGGATCGGCATGAGCGAACCCGACGCCGGCTCCGACCTGGCAGCCATCCGTACCCGCGCGAGGGAGACCGCCGACGGGTGGCGCATCACCGGAACCAAATTGTGGACCAGCGGTGCACACATCGCGACCAACATGGTGCTCCTCGCCCGCACCGCCCCGTCCGACGACCGGCACGGTGGGCTCTCGCAGTTCCTGGTCGATCTTCCCCATCCTGACGTCCACATCAAGCCGATCATCACCATCGACGGTGGCCATCACTTCAATGAGGTTGTCTTCGATGACGCGCTCCTGCCGGGCACCGCACTACTCGGCAAGCGGGGTGACGGTTGGCGGCAGGTCACCCAGGAGCTCGGGAACGAGCGCTCGGGACCCGAACGCATCCTGTCCACTCTTCCGCTCCTTCGTGCCTGGGCCCGGACCGATACGGTGCGCACGGATCCGTCCGCACGCGCGGTCCTGGGTGCTCTGGTGAGCCGTATGGCTGTCCTGCGGCAACTTTCCATGTCAGTGGCGCAGGAACTCGCCGGGGGACGGAATCCGACCGTGGAAGCCGCCATGGTCAAGGATCTCGGCACGGTCTTCGAAGGGGATGTGGTCGAGGCCATCCGTGCCCATGCCGACGTCGAACCCGATCCCGGTGGTGACGAATTCTCGTCGTTGCTTGCGAAGTCGATTTTGCACACCCCTGCATTCACCCTGCGCGGCGGCACGAACGAGGTTCTCCGATCGATAGTTGCGAAGGCGGTGCTGTGATGTCGGACCATTTCGACGCAATCAACGACTCGGTGCGTGCCGCGCTGGCGACATCACACGATCCCACGTTCGTCGACGTACCGTTCGACACACGGGCCTGGCAGGAACTCGACCAGCTCGGTTTCACAACGCTTGCTCTTCCGAGCGAGCTCGGCGGCTCCGACGGAGACCTCCGGGACGCAGCCGTCGCCTGCAGGTCCGCCGCGCTCGCCGCAATTCCCTTGACCGAAGCGAATTTCCTCGCAGTACCGGCCTTGGCCAGTGCGGCGGTGTCATGGCCGGGGGGTGTGGTGACCGCTGCCCCGGCCCCTGAGCTCTCGCTCGAGGGAAGCGACGGTGTACTGTCCGGACGAATCGCCCGTGTGCCATGGCTGCGCTACGCCGACCACCTGGTCCTGATCCTGACGGGCGATTCGACCACTCGGCTGGCCGTCGTGGCGACAACCGCTCCGGGATTGACCGTAGTTCCGGGGGCGAACGTTGCCGGGGAACCCCGCGACGAGGCGCTATTGACGCAGGTGCGCCCTCTTGTCGTCGCAGATCTTCCCCGGGTGTGGGATTCCACCCTCGTCGCGCAGTACGGTGCCGCCGGACGGGCGACGCAGATCGCCGCCGCCGCTTCGGAGGCGCTGGCACTCGCAGCCCGGCACACTTGCGAGCGGATCCAGTTCGGGCGCCCGTTGGCCAGGTTCCAGAGTGTTCAGCACCAGCTCGCCCAACTTGCCGCTGATGCGGTGACACTGCAGACCGCCGCCGACGCCGCGGTGATCGCCTTACGTGACCGGACATCCCAGACCCCGCTCTTGGTTGCTGCCGCCAAGATCGAATCGTCTGTCCTGGCGCGCCGTGTTTCCGCCGTTGCGCACCAATTACACGGAGCGATCGGGTTCACCACCGAGCACCGGCTCGGTGCATGCACGACCCGGATGTGGTCGTGGCGAGAAGAATTCGGCAACGAGACCATCTGGAAGCACCGCATCGCCGACCTCGTGGCGATGAACGATGAGGATGTGTGGGCGCTGCTCACCGACCTCGTCCTCGACATACGAACGGAGGCTCGCGCATGAGCCCGGACCGATCTTCTGCGTGGCCCGTCGACGAGCACACCGACGGAGTCCTCAGTGGCCTCAAGGTCCTCGACCTCAGCCGCGTTCTCGCCGGCCCCTATTGCGCCCAGATGATGGCCGATCACGGCGCATCCGTACTGAAGGTAGAGGCGCCGGCGGGCGACGAGACCCGGCAATGGGGAACATTGTCGGACGACGGCAACACCAGCAGCTACTACTCCGGGCTCAACCGCAGCAAGCGAAACATCGAACTCGATCTCACCACACCGTTGGGGAAGGAAGCGCTCCGTCGGTTACTCGACGAAGCGGATGTCGTGGTCGAAAACTTCAAGATCGGCACGATGGCTCGGTGGGGATTCGACTACGCGCACGATCTGGCTCCCCGCAGACCGGAACTCGTGTACTGCCGGATCAGCGGATTCGGTGCCGACGGCGTCATGGGCGGGATGCCCGGCTACGACGCGGTGCTCCAGGCCTACGGCGGTCTGATGAGCATCAACGGGTACCCCGACCGCGGGCCCCTCCGGGTGGGCGTGCCGATCGTGGACATCGTCGCGGCGAATCTCGCATTCAGCGGAATCCTCCTCGCCCTGCAGGACCGGCACCGGACCGGCCTGGGCCAGTTCGTCGACATCTCCTTGCTCGACTCGGTCACCTCGCTTCTGGTCCCGCATTCCGCGAACTGGGCCATGACCGGGATGCAACCACAGCGCACCGGAGCCGCGCATCCCGCCGTGGCGCCTTACCAGACCTTCGACACACCGGCCGGCGAATTCTTCATCGGCACGGGGAACGATCGCCAGTTCCGCTCCCTCATGACCGTGCTGGGCCGGCCCGAACTCGCCGACGATCCGAACTTCTCCTCCAACCCGGCCCGCATCGCCCACGTCGGCGAACTCGGCACACTCATCGCCGCGCTGGTCGCGAATCGGGATCTCGACGAACTCGCGCGCGAACTGAACAAGGCCGGCGTCCCCTCGAGCCCCGTCAAGACGATCGGTGAGGCACTCACGGACGAGCAGGTCCTGCACCGTGAACTGTTCATCGACGACGGCGAGTATCGCGGCGTCGGCATCCCGATCAAGCTGAGCAGATCGAAGCCGCGGCAACCGATAGCGCCGGCAGCCAAGGGCGCCGACACCGACACGATTCTCCGAGACCTGGGCCTACTCGATACCGATGGGCTCGGCAGCGAGGCCATCTCCGGGGATCCGTCGTACGAGAGCCCCGTGGACAAACGCGACGCACGTGTCGCCACGATCTCCTGACCCACTGACGACAGGAAGCACTTATGACCTCCCATGCTGACGTTCAGGCACCCGTGCAGGTGGCCGTTACCGACGGAGTTGCACATCTGACACTCGACAACCCTGGTCGAAAAAACGCCATCTCACTCGGCATGGCACGACTCATCGAGGAATTCTGCGTCCGGGTCGAGGACGATGAGTCCATCGGGGGCGTCGTCATCGACGCGGTGGGTGACTACTTCTGTAGTGGCGCGGACACCCGCGACCTGGCCGCATCGTCCTCCGATCCCGCGTCCACCGAAGCGCTCCGACGCACCTCCGCGGTGTACGACACGTTCGTTCGGATCGGGTCGCTTCCGGTCCCCACCGTCTCGGTCGTCGTCGGTGGAGCGGTGGGAGCCGGGCTGAATCTGGCCCTGGCCACCGACGTGTTGCTGGTGACCCCGGATGCCGTGCTGGATTCCGGCTTCCTCGCGCGGGGAATTCATCCCGGCGGGGGTCACTACTCGCTGCTGGGCCGTACCCTCAACCGGCAACAGGCCATGGTGCTCGGCGTCCTGGGCGTCCCCCTGTCCGGGACCGAGGCGGTCCGCCTCGGTCTCGCGTGGAACACATATCCCGACAGCACAATCCGCACGGAGGCAGCGGCTTTGCTGAAACTGGCAGCGCGCGACCCCGACCTGGCGCGCCGCGCGAAACGGAGCGCCGACCTGGAACTCGGTCCCCATGCCACGACGTGGCCTGCCGCCGTCGAACTCGAGCGCGGAGTCCAAATGTGGTCGTTGGGACGCAAAAGCGAGTCCGGCTGGAAGACGCATCCGCCGCGTCCGACGGTGGATGCCAGCGCCCACACCCACTGAACTTGTTCGATCGCCCGGGCTCCGGGGAAGGGTCGGCCCCGATTCCTGACTTGAACTGAGTACTTCCCGGGCTGCGTCTCACCCGTATTGCGTCCGTTTGGCGGATCGAACCACCGTTCCGGCCAGTGGGGTGGGGCGTTGGTGCAGCGCCGGGAGATACTCGGTATGTATCTGAACTCAGGCAGCTACGGCATGCGGACTCATCATGTCCGCGGCGACAACCACACTGACCACATCGGGGTGCGTCGCCAGGTAGCGGCTCACCGGCCGGGATGCACTCAGCACGCTGACTCCACCGGCCGGAATATTCGCCTCGAGCACCAATTCACCGATGAGACGCCCGGTCCGGGTGGCGTCGGCGGGAAGGTTCACGATCACCGCCGATCCGTCGGCGAGTGCCATGGCAATTTCAGTTACCAGTGTGACCGCAGGGGTGTCGGTCGATGCGATGATCACCACCACGCCTGCAGTCGCACCCGGCTTCGCCATCGCCTCGCGTTCGTTGCGTGTCGCGCCGGGGACACGAGCATACGGGTCCTGCATGTCAGGTTCCGACGCGTCGATCACCACTTCGGTACACATCGCCCACCGGTCACGATGCCGATCGAAGGTCGCGAGCAGCCGCTCTGCCAGCGTTGCTCGTTCACGTGACGTCATCGAGGTCCACGGCTCACCGTGGCAGGCGAGGTGCGCGATGTCGACCGTGTCATCGACGTCGAGGACCGACGGAAGAAGGAAGTCTGCCATCGCATTGCTTCCCGTGTCAGGTAGTAACACCTCGATGCACTCGTTCGACGAGGTGGCGACCCACCTTCCCCCGATGAAGAGGTCGCGGTGTTCGGGGGTGATCCGGTGCATGGCATCCTCCGATGAGCTGGCGATTTATGGTACGAGTCACATTGCACTCTCTTCGGCGGAGTCCGACATCAGCAGAATACGGAGACGTATACGTATCTTCGGTCACTTACCTCTGCAGAACCGGCCGCCGCCTCTATCGCCCAGATCGGGCCGCCGGGCGGGAGCAGTAAACTACGGTGTGCCCGTGCCCACTGATTCCGGTCCCCGCCGATCGGGTGCTCTCCTTCCGTCCGATGTGACGAGTTTCGTGGGCCGGCGGCAAATCCTCGCATCACTGAAACGCACGTTGACGACTGCGCGTCTGGTGACGTTGAGCGGTCCCGGCGGGGTGGGTAAGACTCGGTTGGCGCTGCGTGGTGCGA
Source organism: Rhodococcus sp. (in: high G+C Gram-positive bacteria) (assembly GCA_004211695.1). Taxonomy (GTDB): domain Bacteria; phylum Actinomycetota; class Actinomycetes; order Mycobacteriales; family Mycobacteriaceae; genus Rhodococcus_F. The sequence goes on along the minus strand of SEEV01000001.1, from coordinate 15,274 downwards.
GCGAAGTCCGACGCGGATTCCCGGACGGGGTGTGGTTCGTCGAACTGGCCCCACTGGAGGAACCCTCGCTGCTCGCAAGCACGGTTGCGAATGCCCTCGGGCTCCGCGGCCCCCGCTCCGACGACTCGCTCGCGGACCTCGGCGAGTTTCTGGCCCGGCGCAAGGCTCTCCTCATTCTGGACAATTGCGAGCACCTCGTCGAGGCCTGCGCTGACCTGGTCGCGCAACTCCTGCGCGTGTGCTCAGATCTCCATGTGCTCACAACGAGCCGTCAAGCGCTCGGCTGCGCCGGCGAGCACGTCCTGTCAGTTCCGCCGCTCTCGGTACCCGAGGGGCCCGGCACCGTCGCAGCCTCGGTGCTGACGGAAAGCGTGTCACTCTTTCTCGACCGAGCACGCGCCGTGCTACCCGACTTCGAGCTCACCGACGACAATGTCGGTGACGTGGTGACGATCTGCCGCTATCTCGAAGGCATCCCGCTCGCTGTGGAGCTCGCCGCCGTGCGTTTGCGAGGATTGGCGCCGGCACAGATCGCGCAGCGACTGCGGGATCGGTTCCAATTGTTGACAACCGGCCCTCGGGGAGTGCCGAACCGTCAACGGACGCTACGGAACTGCATCGACTGGAGCTACGAGCTGTGCACCCCGGACGAACAGGCACTATGGGCGAACCTTGCGGTCTTCTCCGGCGGTTTCGAACTCGACGCCGTCTACGCTCTCCATCCCGACCGAGCCGGCGACGATCTACTCGACGACCTGCTCTCATTGGTGGAGAAGTCGATCCTCGTCCGCGAAGAGCTTCCCGGCCAGGTCCGATACCGGATGCTCGAGGTGATCCGGCAGTACGGAGAACACCGCCTGGTCGACTCGGGACGGCGGGACGCACTCCAGGGGATGCATCGCACGTTCCATGCCGATCTGGCCGCCTGCGCCCACGCGGAGTGGCTGAGCGAACACCAGGTCAGCTGGCTCCAGCGGCTGCACCGCGAGCACTCGAACTTTCGGGCGGCCCTCCAATTTTGCATCGATTCCGGGGACGGAACCGAGGTGGGCATGGTGATGACCACGCATTTGCTGACCCTGTGGTCAGCTTTCGGTCTTATCGGCGAGGGCCGCGCGTGGCTCGGACGCTTCCTCGCGGCGTCCGCGGATCCGACGCCGGTCCGGCTCGAGGCACTCCACGTCGGCGTGTGGTTGGACTCGATCAGCGGTCATCACGAGTCCGGTAGCCGGCTGCTGGACGAGGCCGCGGAAGTTGCGTCTGGACTGGAGGAGACCGCCCAAAATTTGGTAAAGCAAGCCCGCGGAGTCCACGCGTTGTATTCCGGCGACATCGACGGAGCGCTCACGCACCTCGGCGACGCGGCAGCGGGTTTCCGCACTGCCGGCGACGATTACGGCCTGTTGCAGACCCTGTGCCCATTGGGTGTGGCCTGCGAGTTGGCCGAGGTCATCGAGCGGGGCCTCGAGTGTCATCGTGAAGTCATGGACATCTCGGAGCGGGCCGGTGATGTGTACTTCCGGTCGTTTTCACTGACGAATGCCGGGCTTCTCGCCTTCCATCGTGGCGACCTGAAACGGGCAGTTCGGTACGTACAGGACAGTCTCCAATTGAAGCTGGCCTTGGACGACCGGCTCGGAATTGCGATGTGTCTGGACTCGCTTGCCGTGGTCACTGCCGCTTCGAATCCGCATCGTGCCGCGGTCCTGGTCGGAGCGGCCCGGGCCGCGTACGCCGCCATCGGGCTTCCCTCCAACGCGTTACCCGGGCGGGGACACCGACTTGACTCCTGCGCGAAGGTGCTGGGTGAGACGCTCCGTGCCGATGAGATGCGCACAGCGGTCGAGACCGGGGGTGGGTTCGATCAAGATTCCGCGATCGCGTTCGCCCTGGACGAGGCTCGTCCGGCCGTGCGCGTGGAGAGGCCCGAGCGGGGGGCCCGCGATACCCTCACCCCCCGGGAGCGTGAAGTGGCGTCGTTGATCGCGGAGGGTTTGTCCAACAAGGAAATCGGATTGCGATTGGTGATCTCTCAGCGTACTGCCGAGTCGCACGTCGATCACATATTGGCCAAACTCGGTTTCACTTCCCGCACCCAGGTGGCGAGCTGGTTCGAAAACGTGCATGCGCCGCGTTCGGGCCGATGAGGGGTCCGCACCGACGAGGGCGTCCGGACCGATGAGGGCGTCGTGATTACAGCAGCACCGTGGCCCCGCCGTCGACCACGAGGCTGGTGCCGGTGATCCATCGGGACTCGTCGGAGGCCAGGTACAGGGCAGCGTAGGCCACGTCCAGCGGTGTACCCGGTGTTCCCGTGGCGGTCGCACCGATCAGTCCTGCGTACGGGGAGTTCTCCCCCAACTGGGCGGTCAATTGTTGCACCGGGGGTGTATCGATGATCCCGATGGTGAGACTGTTCGCCCGGATGCCGCGGGTTCCGCCCTCCGCGGCGAGTTGGCGGGTCAACGACAAGATCGCGGCGTTGGCGGCGCCGTGCGCGGCGTAGGGCAAACCTTTCGATCCCAGCACCGCGGACACCGACGAGGAGTTGACGATCACGCCGGAGCCCTGGTCGACGAAATGTGGCCACACCGTCTGACAGAGATTCCACGCCAACTGGAACTGGTTGCCGAAGGTGAAGTCGAGATCGTCGTCGCCGGTGTGTCCGAACGGCAACTTTCGAGCGCGGACAGCATTGTTGTAGACGACGTCGATCCGCCCGTGGGCGGCGAGCGCCTTATCGACCCAGTCGGTGACCTGCTGCCGGTCCCGAAGCTCGACCGGGGCACAAGCATGCAGTTCCAGTCCTTGCTCGGCGAGTATTCGCACGGTCTCCTCGGACGTCGCCGGGTCAAGGTCACAGCCCACCACCGTGGCGCCGTGCGTGGCGAAGAGGCGGGCCGCTTCTCGTCCGATCGACCCCCCGGTGCCGGTGATCAGCACGACTTTGCCGGTCAGCCGGTCACCGCGGGGTGCGGTGCCGGTCATGCCTGGGGTTCCGGCCACGCGATGAACTGTGTCTCGAGGAATTCGCGCACACCTTCCTCACCGATTTCGCGTCCCATCCCGCTCATTTTGAATCCGCCGCCGGCCTTGTCCTGCCGCGGGATCCAGCCGTTGATCATGACGGTGCCGACGCGTAGTCGGGGAGCGAGTTCCCTGGCTGCGACGCTGTCACCGTAGATTGTGGCGGCGAGCCCGAAGTCCGAGTCGTTCGCTATCGCGAGGGCCTCGTCGACGGTACGGTACGGCAGGACCACCCCTACCGGTCCGAACAGTTCCTCGCGGGCGATCTCGGATTTGTTGGTGACCTCACCGACCAGGGCGCCGTTCAGGTACCAACCGCGGGGCATGTCCGGGCGGCCACCGCCGGCGACCACCTTTCCGCCGGCATCGACCGCTCGCGCCACGTATCCCTCGATGCGCTCACGGTGCTGTTCGCTGATCACTGGGCCGGCTACGACGGTGGTATCCCACGGATCGCCGACCTTCAGCGACGCGAAAGCGTCCCGACTTCGGTCGAGGAAGTCGTCGTAGCGGCTCTCGTGGACGAGGATCCGGGTCGGCGACGAGCATCCCTGTCCGGCATTGCGGACGTAGCGTGCATGAACCTGTTCGGTGATGGCATCGATGTCGGCGTCGGGAAGCAGCAGGGACGGGGACTTTCCGCCGAGTTCGAGCGCGACACGTTTGAGACCGGATGCGGCCTGCGCCATGACCTGACGGCCGACGCCGACGGAGCCGGTGAAACTGATCTTGTCGACATCGGAATGCGTGGTGAGCGCCTGTCCGACCCCGGCACCGCCGACAATCACGTTCACCACGCCTCGCGGCAGGTCCGCCTGCTGTAGCAGGCGGGCGAACAGCAGGATCGAGAGCGGAGCCTGGGGGCTGGGCAAGAGCACGGCGGTGCATCCGGCCGCAAGTGCGCCGCCCAGCTTGGTGGCCGTAAACAGCAACGGGTAGTTGTAGGCGGCTATGGCGGCGACGACACCCGAGGGCTGATAGGCAATCACGGCATCGCTGCGGGGCGGACCGTCGGCAACCCCGAGCGACCGGTCACGGTTGACCAGCGCCAAGTCGGCGAACGCGCGCAGCAGGGCGATGGGTTCGCCGATCTGGAGCAACCGCGCCAAGGTGACCGGGGTACCGACCTCGTGCACGATGGCGGCGGTGAGGAGTTCCGCGTTCTCCTCAAGGATATTCGCCATGGTGAGCAGGACGTGCCGCCGGAGCTCTCGGTCTTTCCAGGTGTCGGATTCGAATGCACGCCGGGCCGCTTCGACGGCCTGGCCGACCTGGTCCGAAGACGCCTCGCGTAGTTCCGTCAAGGTTTCCTCGGTAGCCGGGTCGCCGACCACAAGATGGTCGGGGCCCTCACCGCGTACCAAGTCGCCATCGATGAGCAGCTCCTGCGACCAGGGCACCGTGAGGGACGAGAGGGGGCTGATCATGTGCATTCTCTCCTGAATGGAATGGGTCGGGTCGGCATCGCGTGCTGTCGTGGGATGCAGGGGCGGTGGCTACGGCAACCTAGCGGGGGTCAGCCGCAGGGGCAGCGTCGAGATGCCGTTGAGCATCAGACCCTCCGCGTTCTGGGTGGGCCCGGCGAGTTCGAAGTTCTGTGTCCGCGCGAGGAGTTCGGCGAGAGCGACGGCCAACTCCACGCGGGCGAGCGGTGCTCCTGCACATTTGTGCGCGCCGTGACCGAAGGCGAGGTGCCGGTTGGGGCTACGGCTGATGATGCAGGCCTCTGGGTGGTCGAACTCTTCGGGGTCGAGGTTCGCGGCACCGAAGTTGAGCGCGACGAGCGAACCCTCCGGAATGGTGGTGCCGTGCAACTCGATATCGGTGTTCGCGAACCGACCTCGCTCGGGCAGTGGGGACTCGAGTCGGAGGAACTCCTCGACCGCCTGCGGAATGAGTTCGGGCTCACGGCGTAGCCGAGCCTGTAGATAGGGATCGACCGCGAGCCGGTAGATCGAGGTACTGAGAGCATCGGCGGTGGTGGCATGGCCGGCGCCGATGAGAGCGACACCGACGGCGACTACGGTTTCGTCGCGGATCGGCTCGCCGCCGACATCCATCGCCATGATTCCGCTGAGGATGTCCTGTTCGGGGTCGAGTGGCTGCTGACGACGCTCGGCGACGACGTTGGTGATGTGCTCGGCGAATACCTTGAACATGAGTTCGTTCATGGCCTCTGGATCCCAGCCTACCTCCGCGAACCGGGCGAAGTGCGAAAGAAGCTTTACGTGGGCGTCCTCCCCGAGGTTCATGAGGGCGGACAGCGCACGGGCAGGATACGGCTGGCACAGCTCCTGAACGATGTCACCGGAGCCCGCCGTCAGAAGCGGCTCGAGTCCCTCGATCACATACTGGCGCAGCCGTGGTCGGATCGCGTCCATCCGCTCCGGCGTGAAGTACTTGTTGAGCACGCGACGATAAATGCCGTGCTCCGGTGGGTTCAGACCACTGGGGATGAGGCCCTTCATGCCGGGCACGCGAACGAACGGGCGCCCGGCCCGATAGGTCTTGAAATCGAGGGCAGCCTTGGACACATCCGCGTACCGGGTCAGGGTATGGAAGCCACCGAACATGTCCGAATGAGCGACAGGGCACCCCTGTCGCAGCCGGGCCAGCTCGTTGATCCACTCCGGACTGCGCACTCCGCCGGGGAAGTCGCCTTCCTCCGGCACCCAGTCGACCGTGGTCTCGCTCTGCGTGAGGTCTTGTTGCACCATGTCTCGCTCCTCATGTGCGTATCGTGCGGCCCGCCGGTCGGTCGACTGTGACCGTCGGCACGTCGAGCGTTGCAGCCGATCTGACAATTGTCAACAGATGACTGACTACTGCTGGCTTGAAATGTGACTGTTGACACTTTACAGTCAACTTCATACGTTGATGGAAACCTTCCCCGCCCTCGAAGGGGCCGGAGGGCTCTCCACAGACCCCAACCCAAGGAGCTCCCGATGGCAGATACTGGCCACGCCGAGGCCGAACTTCACCTGCGCGCCCGCACACGCGACATCGGCGCGGACGACGTCGTGGTTCTCGAACTGGAAGAACCCACCGGGGCACCCCTACCTCGATGGGAACCCGGTGCCCATATCGACCTGTGCCTACCCAACGGCTTGACGCGTCAATACTCCTTGTGCGGCGACCCGACCGACCGCAGCAGCTATCGCGTTGGCATACTTCGCGATCCGGAAAGCAGAGGCGGTTCCGTCTACGTATTCGACAACCTCCACCCTGAAACCGAGGTGATCGCTCGCGGTCCGCGTAACCACTTCCCCCTGCAGCCCTCACCCCGCTACGTTTTCATCGCAGGTGGAATCGGAGTGACCCCCATCCTGTCGATGATCACAGCCGCAGACGCCGCAGGCGCAGACTGGGAACTCCACTACGGCGGCCGCAACCGGAGATCGATGTGCTTCGTCGACGAACTCACCGCGATTGCCGGGAACCGGCTGACCCTCTATCCCCAGGACGAAGTCGGCCTCATCGATCTCGACTCCCTCCTCCGCACGCCTCGCACCGACACCCTCGTCTACGGCTGCGGCCCTGGTCCGCTGCTGCAGGCGATCGAGGATCACACCACCGCCTGGCCCACCGGGACAGTGCACATGGAACGATTCGAACCAAAGGAGTTCGACGACGACGCGGGCGCAGATTCATTCGAGATCGAACTCGCCGAGAGCGGGAAAGTCCTCGTCGTGCCCCCCGACAAGTCAGTCCTCGAGGTCCTCGAGGACGCCGACGTCGAGGTGTACTCCTCCTGCCAGGACGGCACATGCGGCACGTGCGAGACCCCTGTTGTGGCCGGCGAAGTCGCGCATCGTGACTCGATCATGACAGCAGACGAACAGGCCGCGAACGACCGCATGTACGTGTGCGTCTCGCGGGCCTTGTGCGGTCGCCTCGTACTCGGCATCTGACTACGAGATTCGTGACGACGAAAACTACTACGGCAAAGGACACACAGCGATGGGACGTCTAGACGAGAAGGTTGTGTTCATCACCGGCGCGGCCCGGGGACAGGGCCGATCGCACGCGATCCGGATGGCGCAGGAGGGTGCGGCGATCATCGCGGTCGACATCTGCGACCAGATCCCCAGCGTTTTCTACCCCATGGCCACCAAGGAGGACCTCGACGAAACGGTCTCCTCGGTCAAGGGTGTCGGCGGTCGAATCGTCGCCGGGGTCGCCGACGTGCGCGACCGGGAGGCGCTCGAAGCAGTCTATGCAGCCGGTATCGCCGAGTTCGGTTACGTGGACACAATTCTGCCCAACGCTGGCATCATGCCGGTCATCAACGAGGGTGCACAGCAACAGGCGTGGTTCGACGGGATCGACACCATGCTCACCGGGGTCTGGCACACGATGGAGGTCGCACTGCCCGGCATGATCGAGCGTGGGAAGGGTGGCTCGATTCTCATCACCAGTTCCGCGGCAGGTCTCGGCAGCATCGGGCTGAACACGCTGCCGGGACAGGCCGCGTACAGCGCCGCCAAACATGGGGTGGTGGGCCTCATGCGACTGTATGCCTCGCAACTCGCACCGCATCACATCCGGGTGAACACCGTCCATCCCGGCGGAACCGCGACCCCGATGATCCTCAATGACGGGTACCGGACCTTTGTTGAGGAGTTCCCCGAACTCGGCGCCAGTCCCAAGTTCCAGAACCCCATGCACGAGCCGCCCCTGGATCCGGTCAACGTCAGCAACACCATGGTCTTCCTCGCCTCCGACGAAGCCCGGTACATCACCGGGGTGACACTGTCCGTCGACGCCGGCTACATGAACCGATGACAGCCGAGAACCGCCTCGCGCCAAACCATGACCGAATCCTGGTGGGCGGCGAATGGATCAGCCCCTCTTCACCCGAGCGCATCCAGGTCATCTCCCCCACCACCGAAGAGCTGGTCGGGCAGGTCGCGGTGGCCGGACCCGAGGATGTCGACCGGGCGGTAAGAGCGGCCCGCGCCTCGTTCACCCGCGGGGACTGGCGCCGCCTCAGCGTGGATGAGCGCGCCGCAGTGCTGGAACGGGCATTCGATCTCCTCGACTCCCGGGGCGAGGAGATCGCCCGCACCGTAACCGGCGAGATGGGTCTTCCGCTCTCCTCCGCGATACAGCAGACCCCTGGCTCGATCGCGAGAGGCAGATGGTTCGTCGAGCAGGCACGCAACCTTCTGCGGACGGAGATCCGGCCCGGACGGGTGACCGCGGCGGTCGTGAAAGAACCGGTCGGCGTGGTCGCGGCGATCGCACCGTGGAACGGCCCGTTCAACTCGATCCTGATGAAAACCGTTCCGGCGTTGGTCACCGGGTGCAGCGTGGTCTACAAGCCTGCCCCCGAATCACCCCTGGACGCCTTCATCGTCGCCGAGGCCCTGTGTGAGGCCGGCGTACCGGATGGGGTGTTCAACTTGGTGACCGGTGGTCGCGACACCGGCAAGGCAATGGTCGGCCACCCCGAGGTCGACAAGGTGAGCTTCACCGGATCCACCGCCGCCGGTCGAGAGATCGGCGCGGTCTGCGGACGAAACTTCACCCGCGTCCAACTCGAACTCGGGGGGAAGTCCGCGGCAATCGTCCTCGAGGACGCGGATCTTTCCGTGACCATCCCACAGCTGGTGATCGGGGGGTTCGGAAACTCGGGGCAGATCTGCTCGGCGCTGACCCGAATCCTGATCCCCGAGCACCGCTACTGCGAGGTGACGGACGCTCTCGTGGCTGCGACGGAAACGCTCCGGGTCGGCGATCCGTTCGATTCCGCCACCACGACCGGTCCCCTGGTGAGCCGGCGTCAACGTGACATCGTCGAGGACTACATCGCCGCTGGAATAGCGGGGGGTGCCGACCTCCTCACCGGCGGTCGCCGACCCGCCGACCGTGACCGTGGTTGGTTCGTACAGCCGACGATCTTCGGTAGAGCCGAGAATTCGATGCGCATCTGCCGCGAAGAGATTTTCGGTCCGGTCGTCGCCGTCGTGCCCTATCGCACGCTCGAAGAAGCTATCGCCATCGCGAACGACTCGGATTATGGGTTGCACGGAGCAGTGTTCACGCGGGATCCCGCCACAGCCCTCCACGTGGCCCGATCCGTCCGGACCGGAACGTTCAGCATCAACGCGTTCGCCTACAACACGGAAGCGCCGTTTGGCGGGGTGAAGGCCTCTGGCATCGGTCGGGACACCGGCAAGGAGGGCATCGAGGCTTACCTCGAACTCAAGACAATCAATCTCGATGCGGGAACTCATCTACTGATGTCGTGAAACATCGAAACCCGGTTGAGGGGACGAGGCGGTGGTCAGGACTTGTCGGTGTCCTCAGCGAGGGCGGTGAATCGGCTGAGCGAATTGCGAAGGTGCAGAGTCATCGCCTTACCGGCGGCTCGGACGTCGCGAGCAGCGATGGCGGCGAGGATGGCCCGGTGCTCATCGAGCGCGTCCCGGGCACGCTCGGGCGATCCTCCCGCGCGCAGACGGGCGATGCGCAACTGGGCCTGGAGCTCGCCGCCGGACCGCTCGAGGTACGGGTTCTTCGCGAGCTGGAGCACCCGGAGGTGAAAGTCGGAGTCGGCCGGATAGGCCGTGGTGGAATCATCCTGGAGGAGGCGATCGACCTCCTCGATCTGCTGCTCGAGCTCGGCGATGTCGGTCTCGGTCGCGCGCGCTGCGGCGAACTTCGCGGCGGTGACCTCGAGCACCTGACGCAGTTCGTACATGTGGCGGACGTCCTCGAGGGTGATCTCCCTGATGAAGGCACCGCGGTTCTGCTGGGAGTCGATCAGGCCCTCGGCGCTGAGTCGCTGGATCGCTTCGCGAAGCGGGCCGCGGCTGATTCCCAGGCTGGCAGCCAGTTCGACCTCGTTGATCCTCGTTCCTGATACGAGTACACCCCGGACGATCAGATCTCGCAGAACCTCGACCGCCTGGTCACGTAACGGAACCCGCGCGAGCATCCCTGTCGATGCCGCAACTGCCGAGCCACTCGCCGCCATCACTTCTCCCTCCGTGGGCACAGGCCCGTCATCACTTCGCTGTTGACAGTGTACTTCGACATTGCCGTCGGCCGACATATCGACTACGCCCTTTCCCGAATGCTTCTGATATCAGTCTACTGTTGACAGATGACTTTCACCGGCCAATGATGCTAAAAGAGAACCCCGGCACCGCTGCGGTGCGAAAATGAACGGAGCATATGAATGAGTGAGCTTGTGGGACGACGGATCATCGTCACCGGAGGAGCGAGCGGGATGGGCGAGGGCATCGTCCGCGCATTCACCAAAATGGGTGCCGCTGTCGTATCACTGGACGTGAACACCACCCTGGGTTCGGCGATCGCGGACGAAGCCGGCGCCTCCTTCCAAAGCTGCGACGTCTCTGACGAGACATCGGTTCACGAAGCCTTCGCGGCCGCTACCGCCACCCTCGGCGGGCTCGACGTACTCGTCCACGCAGCGGGCGTTGCTCCGGCCGCGCCTGCCGCCGAAACCGATGTGGAACTGTGGCAACAGGTCCTGGCAGTCAACGCCACCGGAACCTTCCTCACCAACCGTGCCGCCTTCCCACACCTGAAGGAGAACGGTGGACGGATCATCAACTTCGCCTCCGCGGCCGGCATGAATGGGTACCCGGGCAAATCGGCTTACGCTGCGGCGAAGGGAGCAGTCTTGGCATGGACTCGCTCGATCGCCACTGAGTGGGCCCCCTTCGGGATTACCGCCAATGCGATGGCGCCGATGATCTGGACGTCGATGTACGACAAGACTCGCAGCGAGATGTCTCCCGAACAACTCGCAGCGCACGATGCGAAGATCCGGGCGATGATCCCGATCGGTGGCAAACTCGGCGACATTCAGCAGGACCTCGTGCCAGTTGTCGCGTTCCTCTCCGGAGAAGGATCTCGCTTCATGACCGGTCAGACGTTCTCGGTCGACGGTGGCAAGAACATGGTGCGATAAGGACCACACGAGTGGCTCGCAACACACACCGGGTGAGCCGGTAGACGAACCGTCCCTCCCCCGTGGCGGCACGGAACGCATACCGGCTCACAGGAGCGCCGACTCCCTGACTCGGTGACCACCGACTGTCCTAGGAAGTTCCAAAATGGGCTGTACAGCATTCCATTACTTCGCTAGTACGAGGGACACGCTATGCGCTCGACGTGCCGCACGGAAGCTGTTCTGCAGCTGGTGCGGTCGCTCCCTGGTCAGCATTTCGGCGACCTCGAAGCTGCACTGCTGCGCAAGGTGCGTACGCCTCGTACTCTGACCGTCGGATCCTGGAACTCTGTCTTCAATTCTGCTGAGTGCCCGGCGGCGAGTCGTAGACGGACACCCACCAGGGCGCTCCCCGCGCCTCGGCGTCCCTATCGAGATCACCGGCGAGAGGATGCCCCGCCGACCCGATCGGCAGCTGCAACAGCCTCCCCACCTGCAGGGTGGCGCGCAGTTCGTGCTGCGACTCGACGCTCGCTGCACAGAGGCGGAAGTCGCCGCGCAATCACACCTGTGCGGACTCGCCAGTCTTGTCGCGGATACGGCGCAGAGCGGGCACCGTGAGGTCCGCCATTGCTGTTGTGACGAACCGCTGCCCTAGATGGAATCGGCCGTCGTCGTCCTTGCGTAGCAGCCCGTGCTTCACCATCTCGCTGGCGAGCCGGTACGCCGTCGACAGCGACAGCGACAGCGACAGCGACAACCCGAGCACATTCGCCAGCTCGCCGGCACCCATCGGCTAGGCCTCGACGGCGTCGAGAATCTCGACGGCTCGGGCCAATACACCCACGCCGACATCCTGACGCTCGCTCATCACCCCTCCTGCCGCCGTGCGCGGTCACTCGACCCAGGCCCGAAGCCGTGCCCTTGTCTGGTCGGCACGAATCCGTGCCCCACAGCGGTATCGACGGATGCTGGACCACCACCGACAACACAATTACACTCGCCAAACCGACCACCGACTAGGGGACGGGTTGCGCTGGATCAGCACCTCTCGCAGTCCCTCGTACGACGGCACCGTTCCTCGCCGCCACGTTGCCCGGCGCTTCGTAGCGAACGCTTCGTGCATACCGTGGATCTTCTCCAGTCGAACCCTGAACCGCCTTCAAGCGCCCGGAAGATTTCCTCGCGGGCCGTACGGCGTTGTTGGTGAGGCCTGTGATCACCGTCGATGGATAGTAGATGCCCTGCGCACGCGCCTCGTCGGTAAGCGCCGGTGAGGATTGTGGACGTGCTGATCGGAGATGGCGACCTGCACTATCTTCGGCCGGACCGCACCACGGCGGCGGGATCGGACTTCGCTGCCAAGATCGACTAACGGCATCATGCTGAGCGGCCCATCGATCCCACACCTCAGCAGATCCTCGTCAAGGCGGTCGCGCTCAGGGACGAACCGGCCAGCTTCGCCGTCGGCTATTGCCCCCCAACGGTGCCGGCGATTGGGCTGGTGACTCCGCCCGGTGTGACGGAGTTCTCGGCTCCTACTCTTTCACCACTGGGTCCGCTGTTCGGCTTGCTCGCGCCTGGTCGTTGAATGTCCCCGCCTCGCCGCCGTGCGTGCTCGGCTAGCATGCGTCCATCCCTGGCCGGCCGGACAAAGAGAATCGCGGCGATTCCACTGGCCATGAGCAAGCCTGCCATGAGCAACCAACTAGCTTTGAGTCCCTCCACGGGTCCGAGCGCCGCAGACAGTCGCCCGGTGACGATGGGGGCGACGACACCGGCGAGTGCGTAGATTGCTGCGTACGCGCCAAGAACGCCGCCTCGTTGCCGTACTGGACTTATCTCCGCACAGACGGTCTGCGAGATCGCAAACGTGACGAAACCTAAAGCCGAGATAACGTTAATGACCAGCTTCAGTTCGCCACCTGGTAACAGGACAAATCCGAGAGTGGCCAGGCCAGAGATCAACACGCATGCGCCGCCGAGGATCCCGCGAGCAATTCGGGTTGATACGCCTTTGGCGATCAGTCGTCGGACGACAAATCCTAGACCCACATACACGAACAGGCACGCAAATACCTCGCGTATAGACAGGAAGGTTGCGATCTGCGGCAAAGACAGGTCCAGGATGTCCTCGAGGTAGAGCGGGCCATACGCCAGCCAGAGCGCAGCAGACCAGTAGACGGCAAACCCCGACAGCGCGCTGGCAAGAAAAGTGCCGGACAGGAAAGTCCGCAGGTAGGAAGTGCGTAAACCTTCCACCGCGACGGCCGCTACTTGTTCAACAGATTCCGCCTGGACCCTTTCGGTCCCAGGCCCCTCCCGACCGACGAACAGCCAGACAATGGACCATGCCACGGTGACCATTGCGCTGGCCAAAAAAGCAGAGCGCCAACCATATCCGACGATCAACATAGTCAGGACAGGTGCTCCCAGTAGAACGCCGAACGAGGCACCACCGCTGATGAGCGAGCTCGCCAAGCTGCGATCACTTTCGCGTAACCACTTGTAGGACGCGTGGTTCGCGATGGGAAACGTTGGACCTTCACTTGCCCCGAGGAGCATGCGGGAGAGAACGAGAACAAATAGTCCGCCTGCAAAGACAACCGAAAGTTGCGCCACGGCCCAGACTATCGCCATTCCGAATAGTAGCCATCGACTGCTCACTCGGTTGGAGAGGAAGCCGCCGAGGAGAGCCGTCAGGAAGAACAGAGCGAAGAAAATGCTCGACACAAGGCCATACTCATCATCGGTGAGTCCGAAATCAGTGATAATCGACTTTGCGGCAAGGCCCATCACCGCTTTGTCCATAAAGTTGATCATCATGAGTGCAATCAGCATCGCCACGACGATCCACGCGCGTCTCGTGCTCAGCACTGAATTGTTGGTCGGTGTCTCCATATTGAGTCCCTTGGGTCGATGACAATGGGTTCGACAGTGCAGTGAGTGTGCTGCCGACGCGGCGTTGGATCGGCCACAACGGCCCTATACCCGGCGATCGACGCGTACGGTGCCGAGTGCCCGCCCGACCTGCCCGTCCGATCGTCGAAGGCAGGTCCTGCTCCGGGTCCACGTCCCTCGACTGATAGAAGCGAAGGTAACGCGCATGGTTTAAAATGACAAGTGTCTGCGCGAAAATAACGGCACCGATCGAACGGGGGATGCATGAGCGGCGTGACAACATCCGCGACACTCAGCACGCGTGAAAGTCTGATCGTGGCCGCGGAGCGCCTCTTCGCAGAACGCGGAATCGGGGAAGTATCCCTGCGCGAGGTGGGCGCCGCCGCTGGGCAGCGCAATACCTCTGCCGCCAAATACCACTTCGGAGATAAAGACTCGCTCGTCCTTGCGACGATGGAGTATCGGATGGACAAGATCAACGTCGAGCGCTTGAAGATTCTTGCCGCGATGCAATCAGAGGGCCGTAGCAGCGACCTAAGATCGCTGCTGGAAGCGTTCGTGCGCCCGCTCGCCGCGAGCATTAGGGTGCCGGGAAGTCACTACGCTCGGTTCCTCGCCCAGCTGGGCACGTATCCGCTATATCGAGATTTTCGTGATTCGGAATCGGCCGTGAGCATTCGGTTGGTGCGCACCGGGCTGGAGCGGTGCCTGTCCGACCTTCCACCAACGGTTGTTTCTTTACGCCTCCAGATGCTTCTCCATGCCGTCGTCCACTCACTTGCCGATCAAGAGCATTCTCGGATCGTCCGCAGCCCTGCGGATGACGACGTTTGGCTCGAAGACCTCATCGACGGCGTTCATGGCATGTTGACCGCCCCGGTCACCACCAAGCACTGACACGAGCCGCGCAGGCGCGTCCGACTCGTCGCCGTTCAATCGTTCTGCTTTTGAGCTGCAATCGTAGGGTCAGCCTGCGGTCACGCTCCCGATCCGAGCGGGGGGCCACAAGCCTGCGCACCACTCTCGGTTCGACTCCACGGTCGTTGAAATTAACTCAAACTATTTACACATTAACTCCAATGCTTTACCGTCGTCTGCATCCCACTCTTCTTCGACGAAAGGGAGCGAAAAGTGGTCACCTTACTGTCAGGTTCCGGCGTTTTGACCGGACCACGGATTGCGCGCCGTACCCCGGAGGGCTTTGACACCCGGCCCTACACGCGATTCACCATCCATCCCTGCACACCAACAATCGGCGCTGAGGTCGATGGAATTTCCTTGAAGGACCCACTAGACACAGAGATTGTCAGCGGTCATGTAATTCCCCAGGTTGAGGGGTTTGTCCGTCACGTAATTCCCCACCCCGCCGTCACGTAATTCCCCACCCCTGGGGCGTGTCGGCCGGGGGTTCGGGTGCTGCTG
>SEEV01000529.1 GCA_004211695.1 Rhodococcus sp. (in: high G+C Gram-positive bacteria) | reverse complement strand
CTGCGCGCCGACATCATCGAGGCGAAGCTCAAGGAGGTCCCGATGGGCCGCGGTGCCGAGCCGGAGGAGATCGCGAACGTCGCACTGTTCCTCGCGTCCGATCTGTCCAGCTACATGACCGGCACCGTCCTCGAAGTCACCGGCGGACGTCACATCTGACAACCGGCGGCCCGACAGTCGTACGCAGTAGTCTGCACTGGTGGAGTCGCGTCACGTCGAGTACTTTCTCGCCACCGTCGACAACGACGGCCTTGCGCTCGCGGCCGAGGCCCTGGGCGTCACCAAGCCGTCGTTGTCGAAGGGGCTGCGCAATCTCGAGCGCGATCTCGGTGTCGAACTGTTCCACCGCGTCGGCCGCGGCCTGGTGCTCAGCGCCGCAGGCAAGGCATTCGTCGGACCGGCCCGGCAGATCGTGCGAGACCTCGTGGCCGCCGAGGGTTCGTTCGTCGACATCTCCGGACTGCCGCGCGGACGTCTCGACATCTGCGCGTCCGCGCAGGTCGCGGAAGGCCAGGTCACCGAGCTCATCGGCGCGTTTCGCAAACAGAATCCCGGCGTGATCGTGCGGATCGCCGACCTGCGTACGTCCGACGTCGTCACATCCCTCATCCGGGACGGGCACTGCGAGATTGCCTTCAGTCATTTCCCCGTCGTCGCACCCGGATTGACGACGCGGGCAGTCGGTCGCCACGAATACTGGCTGGCCGTTCCGCCGGATGCCGACGTCACCTGGCGGAATCCGTTCCCGCTGAACGACCTTCCTGACCTGCCCGTGGTGGGTCTGCCCAAGGAGTCGTCGTCGCGCACGGTCATCGAGAAGGCCCTGCAGGCGTCCGGGAGCCGCACCGTCATCTCCGCCGTCGTCGAGCAGCGGGAAGCGGTGGGCTCGTTCGTGGTCGAGGGTGTCGGCATGTCGTTCCTCGAGCGCACCCTCGCCGAGCGAGCCGCGGGCGGCGGGGCGCGAATCTCGCCGCTCGATCCGCCGATCACGGTGGAGTACGGCGTGATCTACGACGACGCCCGATTATCGCCGGCGGGGCGCGCATTCCTCGAGACACTCACGACCTGAAGGTCGTCGAGCACGGCGACGAACGCCGCGGCCGCGGGAGGAAGCGGATCCGGCCGCCGGACGATCCCGATCTCGCGGACCACCGGAGGCACGAGCGAACGGACCACCACTCCCGGCAGTTCACGCTCGGCGACCCCGCGCGGGAGCAGGGTTGCCCCGGCGCCCTGCACCACCAGCGCCCAGACTGCCTGGCGGTGCGCGCATTCGACCGCGATGTTGTTCACCGAAAGCAGCGGACGCAAACCGATCTCGACGATCATCGGAATGTCGCCGAGCAGGTCGACGGGCACCGGGTCTGGAAGTTCGATCGCGAGGTCGGCGTGGAGAGCGAGCACGATCTCCTGTTCCCCCAGCACCCGAGACTCGAGCCCCTGCTCGTCGACGGGCAGTGCGGTGAGCCCGATATCGCACTCCCCGGACCGGACCGCCCTGCCCACGCCGTCGGGCACGTCCGCGGACACCGCGGACAGCACCACCTGTGGAAAGCGGCGATGGAACTCACCGGCCAGGAGCGGAAGTGGCTCGGCGGCCAGTGAATTGAGAACCGAGATGGTGAGGGTGCCGGACCGTAACTCGGTGACGTCGTCGACGACGGCCCGGGCCCGCTCGACATCCGCGAGAACCCGGCGCGCCGCTTCCGCGAACGAGGCTCCCGCCGCGGTGATGCGCAGTTCCCGTCCCGTGCGTTCGAACAGTTCGACGCCGAGATCACGCTCGAGAGTGCGGATCGCCTGCGACAGCGAAGGCTGCGCGATGAACAGTGCCCGCGCCGCCTTCGTGACGCTGCCATGATCGGCCACGGCGACGAGGTACTCGGCGTCCCGGATGTCCACTACTGGAGTCTAGCGACTGGGTCCTGCCTGCCGGCCTCAGCCGCCCGCAGCTGCGCTAGCTGCCTGACCCGACGTCGATCGGCACACGAGGTGCCGAACGGTGATCACTGACGATGGTTACCGCGCATTCCACGCGCGTGCCGAGAAGTGACCGAACGACGGCGGGTTCTTCGATGCTCTGCTCGTCGACAGTCTGCTCGTCGCTGCCCTGCTCGTCGCTGCCCTGCTCGTCGAACGAACCGTCCTCTTCCGGAATTCCCACGGTTGCCTTCGATTCGCGCGTCGCCCACCAGCACATGATCGCGCCGAGGCACACCACAGCGGTTCCCACCCAGAACGTGAAACCGAGTGCCGTGGCCAACATCAACGACGAGAAGGCTGCGGACAGTACAGGCGTGAAGTACGAGGCAGCGGCGAGCAGTGTCATGTTTCCGCGAAGGATTCCGACATTCCACAGGGCGTAGCCGAAGCCGATCGCGCACACAGCCACCAACGTCGCCGCGATTGCGGTGAAACTCAGGTGCATCGGCTCGCGATCCGACAGGAGGTACATGCACCAGAAGGACACCCACAGATAGTTCACGATTCCGACTTCGATTGCCTGCCTCGGAGTGTCCGCCAGTCCGATTGCGAGGGCAAAGCACACCTCGTACGCGGCAAACATCACGGCACCGGTGACGAGATACGCCCGACTGAAGTCCTTGAACTTGGGCCATCCGACAGCCACCGACAATAGAACCGCACAGCACGAGTAGATCATCGCAGCGCCGCCGATCGCCCCCAGACTTTCGGTGACCAGACGGATCATCCCGACCATCGAACTCCACAACACAATTGCCAACAGCCCCGCCGCGGTGGCACTTCGGCTCGACATGGTCGCTCTCACAACAACACTCCTCCTCTACCGTGCTCGTGAATCCTCGGTGAAATCGGCACTCGTACCAATTCGATCGGAATGCATCGAGTGCCGGGCGCCGTCGCCAGTCGCCGGGAAATGAACTACTGCTGCAACCGGATTTGGTTGCATACACCGCCCTTTACAGTGCGGTAATACGAATGTAATTTGTGATCACATACGTGGCAAGGCCTTCGGTGAGTGAGGCGTGCCACTGTTGGGCCACGGAGCATTCAGACCAATTGAACTCGAGCAGTTTTCAACACGCGCGAGCCGGAACACGCAGCGGCGGCGCCTTCTTCAGGCGCTGTTCTTCCCGGCCGGCCTGTGCAATCGCTGCGGACAGGTCCTCGTCGATACCCGGTGTCACGCAGTGCGCAGTT
This sequence comes from Rhodococcus sp. (in: high G+C Gram-positive bacteria), assembly GCA_004211695.1. GTDB lineage: Bacteria > Actinomycetota > Actinomycetes > Mycobacteriales > Mycobacteriaceae > Rhodococcus_F. The sequence goes on along the minus strand of SEEV01000529.1, from coordinate 3,077 downwards.
GCATATAACGGACGAGAGCTACCAGTACGGCGTCGCGCTCGTCGACGATCTCGAACAGTCGTGGCTACAGCCCGGTGACAGCGCTCCTGTACGACGAGAGCGAGGGCATCGAGAAGATCTCGGGGCGCAGCGCGGCGTCGAATTGTTGTCCGACGACATCGTGCGCGTTCCCCCGGCCGAAACGAGCCGACGGCCCGCTCGATGCCCGAACGCCGGGACAGCCGAGCGTGTAAGCCTTGCCCATTCCCGTCCTCCCGAGCGTTGATATATCAGTTGAAGACTACAGGGCCGCCAGCATCACGTAAGGCTGGGGGGCTCGACAGCCGCGATATCGGAGCCGACGTATCGAACCACTCTCATCCGAACTCCTACCGCAAAATCACATCGCGGGGTTGTGTGATCTGTGATCTCATCCTACTCTGTGTGAGACGCACATCACATCGGCGTGAGATTCCGAACCGAACCCGACAGGCACCCCGCGACCACGCAACGTCCCACAGGGGTGCCACATCAAGCCAAGGAGCTCGATATGGCCACCAATCCGCTGGACGACGCGCCACTGTCCAGGTTTCACAAGAAACTTGCCGTGTTCTCGTCGGGAGGACCGTTCCTGGACGGATTCGTCCTGTCGATCATCGGTGTCGCGATGGTCCAGATCGCGGATCAATGGGGTATGTCGTCCGTGGAGCAGGGACTGGTCGGCGCATCGTCGCTGATCGGCATTCTCCTCGGTGCCTTCGCCGGCGGTTGGTTGACCGACCGTTTCGGGCGAGAAGTGCTGTTCACGGTCGACCTGATCGCGATCGCCGCATTCTCGGTCGCACAGTTCTTCGTCCAGGACGTGATCTGGCTGATCGTGCTTCGCCTTCTCATCGGCATGGCCGTCGGCGCGGACTATCCGATCGCCACGTCGCTGCTGACGGAGTTCACCCCTCGCAAGTACCGCGGGCCTTTCCTCGGCGCATTCGTCGCCATGTGGTTCGTCGGCGCTGCAGCGGCGTACGTGGTGGGCCAGGTACTGGTCGAAGCAGGAGGCGACAACGCCTGGCGCTGGATGCTTGCCAGCGCTACTGTGCCGGCAGTTCTGATCGTCGTGGCCCGCGTGGGCACTCCCGAGTCGCCGCGGTGGCTGGTCGGCAAGGGCAGGATCGACGAAGCCAACGAGGTACTGCGCAAGGTGTTCGGCCCCGGCGTCTCCGTCGCCGACCTCCCCGCGGAGGACGAGAACAGCGTCGGCATCAAGGAGCTTGTCCGTTCCGGATACGGAAAGCGGATGGCGTTCATCACTCTGTTCTGGACGTGCTCGATCGTCCCCCTGTTTGCCGTCTACGCGTTTGCACCTGCCATTCTCGGCGCTCTCGAGCTGGAAGAGGATGCGGCACATATCGGTTCTGCCGTCATCACGGTTCTGTTCCTGGTCGGATGCGTCATCGCCCTGTTCCTCGTCAACCGCATGGGACGACGTCCCCTCCTCATTCACAGCTTCCTGTGGGCCGGTCTGGCGCTGCTGCTGATGGGTGTGTTCCCCGAGGCGCCGACCACGATCATCATGGTTCTGTTCGCCGCATACGCCGTTCTGATCGGCGGCACGCAGATCCTGCAGTGGGTCTACCCCAACGAGCTCTTCCCCACCGAGATCCGGGGCACCGCGGTCGGTATGGCCTCATCGCTGAGCCGCATCGGTGCAGCTGTCGGAACATTCCTCGTGCCACTGTCTCTCAGCGGTCTCGGCATCGGACCGACGATGCTCATCGCAGCCGTGATCACGTTGCTCGGAGCGGTGCTGTCCCACTTCTGGGCACCGGAAACCCGCGGACTGTCCTTGACCGAGAGCGCCTCGCTCGGAACGGCCGGCTCACCGGCATCGCCCGCACTGGTGTCGCAGTCGTAGCGTCTACGCCTGATCTCGGTGCTGCGCTTCGAGGAGAGCCCGGATTCGATTTGTCGCATCGACGAGCGAATCGTGGTTGACGCTCGCAGCAGCGACGTCGTCCCCTCGAAGCGCAGCATCGACGAGACGCTCTTGAAAGACCAGCAACGACTCGACGTTCCCGGAGTCCAGCGTGCCCCGGGCGCCGACGATCTTATATGCCCTGCAGTGGTGCCACAGGTTGCGAATCATGTTGACGAGCACCGGGTTACCACTCGCACGATAGAGAATCGACAGGAGCTCCTCGTCGTGATCCAACAATTCGACGACGCGGCCCTCGACGATCGCGGCCCTCATCGCGTCGAATTCGGTTCTCATTCGCTCGGCGTCGGCGCGGGTGATTCGGGTGGCACCGAGCCGGGCAGCCTCGACTTCCAACATCAGGCGGACGTCGTAGACATGGACCAGCTCTGCGAAGCTCAGTCCCTTCACGACAGCACCCCGGTGCGGGACCCGCTCCGCGAGACCTGCCTCCTCGAGCCGGCGGATGGCCTCTCGAACCGGCATGACACTTGTGCCGACCTGAGCGGCGAGGTCGCGGATGCGCAATCTCGCCCCGGCAGGCAAATCGCCGTTCATGATCGATCGATGGATCATCGAGTACACCTGATCCGTCAGGAGAGTCGTCTCGACTTTCTGCGGAGTGGTGGTCACGGATGCGATCGTAGCGGGGCCTGAGCAGGACTCTCAGCCTGCCGGGTGGAACGGATCGCGTCGCGGTCGACGCCGATCCCCTGGTAACCGGTCCAACCCGTTCATATGGCACGCGCCCTTCGACATGGTCTCGATGTAGCCCGAAGCGCAGCTGTCCAGATCCCGCGCTCGTTGAGCCGATCACATCATCGCACTTGTGTGATCTGTGATCACACTTTATCCTCAATGGAGAGAGTATGACAGGCATCACTGTTTGACCTAGAGAACGACGCGTCCGAACTGCATGTTTCGCACGGACCACTGCACAGCAGGAACGCGCGTCCCGAATCACGAACTTGCCACGAACTTGCCACCACTTCCGGTGAGTGACACTCCCCCCAGTGAAGGAGATACGAAAGTGCGAGATGTAGTGGTAGTCGGTGCCGGCCTGGCCGGACTGTCCGCGGGCTGGCGGTTGCGGCACTGGGACACCCTCGTCCTCGAATCCGACGAA
>SEEV01000528.1 GCA_004211695.1 Rhodococcus sp. (in: high G+C Gram-positive bacteria) | reverse complement strand
GAAACCGCAGGGCGTCCCGCATCTTGCTCTGTATGGCGAGCTCGAAGTCGTCGACCTTTCCGGACCGATCGTCACGAGACTCTGTCGCTGCGCGAAATTGACGGCATTCTCGGGTCGTCATCTTCAGCGCCACAGCGTTGCGGTGTCGACCGCTTCGGTGGCCGGGGGCCGCACCGCGGCTTCTTCCGTGGCTTCGGGATCCGCCGTTACACACTGCTCGCCGGATCCGCCCTCGCCGCACTGAACATCCTCAATCTGCACGACTGGGCCACCAGGCGGGAGGTTCTCGATTCCTGGGGGCGGTTCCTCGGCGAACCGGAACCCGAACGCCGACCCCGACGGCGGCGTCGCCGCACCCTATCTGCGACACGCCCCGCGGCATCTTTGGCTGCCACAGGACCGGGCAGATAGCTACCCGCCCCGCCGCCGGAATCCACGGATCCCGGTGGCAGACCTCGGCCACCCGCCGAAAATGGCTGATTGTCGAGCACGGGTTCGCCAGATTCACCGCCCCCCAGCGTCGAACGTCTCGCACACCGACCGAAGAAGCGGGCGTCACAGCGTCGAATGCGCAGAAAATAGGGGTCCGAATCCGATCCCGGGCCTAATAGGTGAACCCAACACGGCCTATGGGGTGAACACCCCATGGAGGGGCGTTCACCTATTGCGAGCAATGATGCGGGCCTTGATCGATCGTCGAACTGACGGGCCGGTAATCACGCGTAATAGGGGCTTCCAATCACACCTGATTCCGCCTGCTGCGGGCACGTTCGCGCACAACCGGCGAACGGGTCGGTCGCTGCAGATCGTTCTGGTGGCCGCAGAGCGTCGCGAGTCGCGTTTCATGCGGGGTCCTCAATCCGACTGGCAATGTCCCGGATGCGACAACGCTTCCCGCAAGCCCGGCCGTGAGGCCGTCGATCAACCACTTTCCGCATCACACTCTGCGATCTCACTTCCTCGTCCCTGGCTGTCATTACCGTCCGCCCTCACCCGTGGGCACCACAGCACCCTCGGAGTTACTCGGGCGCGGCGAGTGTGGTCGCGCCGATCGCACGATGCAGTTCGATCTCGTCCCCGTACCACGCGCGTAGGGCGAGGGCGCGTTTGTAGTACCAGTGCAGTTCCACTTCCGTGGTGAATCCGATCCCGCCGTGCATCTGTAGCGCGTCTTCGCACACGCGCAATGCCGCGTCGGCGGCGTAGGCCTTGGCCACTGCCGCGGTGTGGGCGAGGTCGTGCTCGGTCGAGGCCGGAGCGTCTGCCATCGCTGCGTTGCAGAGGTTCCTCAGGGAGCTCGTGCGTTCATACATGTTCGCCACGGTGTGTTTGACGGCCTGGAATGTGCCGATCGCGGCACCGAACTGTTGCCGCTGCTGGACGTACTCCACGCTGCGGTCGAGTAGCCTCTCGGCGATTCCGGTCAACTCGCACGCGATGAGTAGCCTTGCCCACGAACGTATATCGCTGACCAAGGTGTTTGCCTCGGTGCCGACGGCCAATGGTGCGGTGTCGCGGTGTGCACCGTGGAAGGCCACCCGCCCGTACGGTGCGGTGGGATCCGCGCTGTCGATCTCCTCGACAACGACTCCTGGGTCGGCGGCGTCCACCACACACACCGCGTGGTCGTCACCGTGCCGGGCGATGACGACGAACGAGTGCGCTTGGGCTGCGAACCGCGCCACCGCGACGGTGCCCTGCAGCCCGTCGTCGGTCAGGGTGATTCCGCCGACGTCGGAGAGCCAGTCGTCGGTGATACCGGGGTCGGCGAGGGCGAGCACTGCGCCCTCGGCGACGGTGCGCTGTAGCCGCGCGGTCAAGGCCGCATGGTCGCTTCCGTTCAGAAGTACCGCCGGGAGGAGGAGGCTTTCGAGCATCGGCCCCGGCACCAGGTGCCGGCCGAACGTGGTGAAGACCGGGCCGAGCGCGCACAGCGGAAAACCCAGGCCGTCGTGACGCTCGGGAACCGCAAGTCCGAACCAGCCCAGTTCGGCGAGCTCAGCCTGGAACTGGACGTCCAGTCCGCCCTTGTCGAGTAGCGCGAGTCGCCGGTCTGAGTCGAACGATCGGGTCAGGTACTCGCTGATGGCGGATGTCAGCGCGTCTCGGTTGTCAGGATGGTCAGCCACGAGGAAGTCCTAGAAGTCGTTCGGCGATGATGTTGCGCTGGATCTGGGAGGTCCCGCCATAGATCGAGGCGGCACGAGAGTAGAGGTGGTTGTGGACCCATCGCTCCGCGTTCAGGCCGAACGGCCGGGCGGACGGCGACGACCGGAGCGGACCGAGCAGGTCGGCGATCGATGCGAAGATGGTCTGCTCGAGGTCGTTGAGGAGGAGTTTGTCGACCGAGTCCTCCGGGGTCGGACCCACGTTGTCGGCGAGGCGAGTGATCGTCTGACGGGTTTGGGCATCGAGGACCTGCAACGCGACACGGACGCGGCCGATCGCAGTGCTGACCCGGTCGGGTGCGGTCTCACCTCGGTCGTGGAAATACCGGCGGATCTCGGCGACGGCGTCGTCGACCGCTACCTCGTAGTCGACGCGACGTCGCAGAGTGTATCCGGCGCGTTCGGTGCCGAGTGTGTGGATGGCCAGTGGCCAGCCCTCGTTGATCCGGCCGACCAGGTTGCGTCGAGGGACGCGGACCTCGTCGAAGAAGACCTCGCAGAACTCTTCGTCGCCGGTCATCTGGACCAGGGGGCGGACGGTGATGCCGGGGGAGTTCATGTCCACCAGCAGATAACTGATCCCCTTGTGTTTCGGAGCAGCCGGATCGGTGCGGACGAGCAGGGCGCACCACTGGGACAGGTGAGCCCAACTGGTCCACACCTTCTGCCCGGCTATCACGAAATCGTTCCCGTCGACCCGGGCGCGGGTCCGGAGGGACGCCAGGTCGGAACCGGCGTCGGGCTCCGAGAAACCCTGGCACCAGATGTCCTCACCGGACAGGAGCCGAGGCAGCAGTTCCGTGCGCTGCCAGGGCGAGCCGTAGTGGTCGATCGACGGGCCCACAACGTCGAGGCCGATCAGTCCGATCGGCTGCGGTGCGCGAGCTCGGGCAAGCTCTTCGGTGAATACCAGGTGGTGCATGGGTGTCAATCCCTGTCCACCCGCCTCGACCGACCACGCGATGCCAACCCATCCGGCTTCGTACAGGGTCTTCTGCCAGTCACGCAGAACGGCGAATCGCTCGGTGAGCGCGAGCGGGACCTCCGGAATGGCAGCAGCACCCAACCACTCGCGGGCCTGCGTCCGGTAGCGGGCCAAGTCAGAGGCGAGTTCCTCGCCGAGAATCGGCATGTCAGCGGCCCACGTAGACGGGCGTACGCCCCTCGACGACCGCGTTGACCGCTTCCTTGGAATCGTCGTACCCGGACAGTTCACCAGTCAGGCCCTGCTCGAACTCGTATCCGGACTTCAGTTCCATGTATTCGATGGTGTTCAGGCTGCGTTTGGCGAAGCCCAAGGTAACCGGGCTGTGACGAGCGATCGACCGCGCCACCGCCCGCGCAGCGTCCACGAGCTGCTCCGGCGGGACGATCTCGAGGATGCCGCCGTACGGCTGGAGCTTCTCCGCCTCGATCAGATCTCCGGTGTAATGCATGAAGCGGACCATCCCCTGCGGCACCAACCGGGACAGGTGCTTGGCACCGCCCATCACACCGACGTTGACTTCGGGAAGGGCGAACCGGGCTCCCTCGGCCGCCACCACCAGGTCGCACGACGCCGCGATCGCCAGGCCGGTGCCGACAGCCACACCGTGCACCGCCGCGATGACGGGAACCGGGTTGTCGTAGATCGCCCAGAACGCA
>SEEV01000122.1 GCA_004211695.1 Rhodococcus sp. (in: high G+C Gram-positive bacteria) | reverse complement strand
CGCGCCTTCAACGTGACGACGACGCCGTCACCATGCCGACGAAAACCTCGAAAACAGTCCGAAGCCGTCTGCATTTACAGCGACGCGATCATCTGCATCTTCAGTGACGGGCAACAGCGGGTCACCGAAACCGTCCGGTGGTGGTACGAGTGCGTGCTACCCGGTGGCATGGACCGCGACCGTCGGGGCTGGCAGTTGTCCGTCCACGTCCGGTTGATGCACGCGTTCGTCAATCTGACCCTGCTGCAGGACGAGGACTGGGACGTGTCCGACTGGGGCATGCCGATCAACCAGTCCGACCAGGCCGGCACGCTCGCGCTCTTCTCGACGACAATCCTCGTCGGCCTCCGGTCGCTGGGGGTGTGGGTTTCGGCCGACGAAGGCCGCGACGTGATGCACCTGTGGCGGTACATCGGCTGGCTGATGGGCATCGACGACCACTGGCTGGTCGACGACGAGAACACCGGCCGCCGCAGCATGTGCCAGATCGGGATGTTCGCACCCGGCCCCGACGAGAACTCCCGGGTGCTGGCCGACTCGCTGCAGAAGTCGTGGGCGACGTTCCACTACCCATTTGCGGAACCCCTGCGGCGCCGGCTCAACCGCCAGCGCCTGCTCAGCATTCAGCGACTGTTCTCCGGCAAGAGCGGCATGCGCGAACTCGGCTTGCCGATCGTGCCCGCCTGGTTCGTTCCGCTGGCACTGGCCGGGAACGGGACGATGCACGGTGCGGCACGGTTGAGTCCGGCGGTGCGGGAACGGGTCGGCCGACGGTCCCGGCGACGGGTGGAGGCCTGGCTCGCCGCGAACGAGAAGTAGTCGCGGCTCAGCGGCGCTCGTAGATGCCGCGGACGTACGCCGCTTGCCCGGCGTGCTGGAGGTCGTCGGAGACGACGCTGATCAGCCGGACACCGAGAGTCACCGGCGGATCCCAGTGCTCGTCGACGATGCGGTCGAGGTCGTCCGCACCGATCGACTGGACGTAATCGACGGTGCGGTCGTGCACGGCATCGTGATACTCCCGGAGGAGGTCGGACCCGGTCTGCACCCTGGCCACCTCGTCCGCGGAGTGGCCGTAACCGATGTCGGCAACCCGGAACGGCAGGTCGAAACGCTCGACCCACCCGCGCGACGTCCACACCTGCTCGCTCCGCGCCACCCCGGCGACGTGGTCGTCCTGCACTCTGGTGAGGTGCCAGACCAGCCAGGCGATGGTGTTCGCCTTCGCGTCCACGCGGAACGTGAGGGCGTCGGCCTGCAGATCGGCCAGCGCGGAATGCACGGTCTCCTGAATGCGATCGAAAGCGTCGGTCAACAGCGCGCTCTGGTCCACGATCTTCCTTTCGTCGTGTTCACATCACGTTCCACTATGGCCTCATCGGGCGCGGCAAGGCGGGATTCAGCAGCCGAGTTGCGCGGCGAGGTCCACGAAGTCCGCGGATCCGGCTTGAACGCCCCTGCCATCTCCGCGGCGAAGATTGCATCCCAGGGCAGGTGGCCGTGCCTGCTGATGTTGACGACGGCGCACACGTCGGCGTTCGACGGTAGATCGAGTCGACCGTGATCCACTCGCCCGTCGCGTTCCCCGCCGGCGACGTCGACTCGAAATACATTCCGCACCAGCGGTTCACGAATTCCGACCAGTCGACGTCCGGATACCGGTCACCGAGAATCCGCAGCGCCAGCAACGCCGAACAGGTACCCCACCTCCCCACCTGGGGCGATCAACGAGCCATGCTCATCGGTGACGCCGCCCACGGCGTGTCACCAGCAGCAGGCCAAGGCGCCTCCCTCGCCATCGCCGACGCCCTCCCCAACGCGGCCGTCCTCGACCCGCGAACCCCGGGCTCGGTCTTCGCCACCGCGATCGGTCGGCGCCGCATCGCCACCGACCACGTCCGCACCACTCCCACCCGCCATCCGGCAGCACGACCGGAAACCACCACCCGATATCTATATTCAACTGGGACAGGTTGATTCGGGGTTAATGATCACGCCGGACGGATCTCTGGCTCTGTTACCGGCGAAGTACCACGCAGCCGAGCCGATGGGCCGCACTATCGATCGGTCCGGACGAGCCTGGATGCGACAACGGCAGACCACCCCGACGGAACCCGCCACCCACTACTACTCGAAGCCACCCACCACGCCCAACATCGTTGAGCCCCGGCCCGCAATCGACCCCAGCCGACGCCACCGCCCGGGATCACAGACCTTCCACTGGGGGCGTGCCCTCACCGAAGCACGCGGGGCCCTCGGGCACAGGAGTTCAACCCAGTGTCACAAAAACAATGCCAATCGGTCGGTTTTTCCTGCACGATTCACCCAACACCACCCACCCCCGACGAATAGGACCGCCACATGCGCATGACCGCCCGCACCACACTCCTCGCCGCCGCGGCCATCCCACTGGCCATCGCAGCCGCCGCGCCGGCATCAGCGGCCGAGGCCGCCGACGTCACCTACGCCTTCACCGTCACCGGATCCACCGTGACCAACACCATCACCAACAACACCGGCGCCACCATCGGCTGCACCACCTCCCTCGCCCTGCCCCCGGCGGAGCACTCCCCCCGGTTGACGACATCCTCCGCAGCGGGCAGTCCCTGTACCAGCAGGACGACATACCGCCCGGCACCACAACACAATCGGTCACCGACGTCCCCGACGGCTCCTACGTCGCCCTCGCCTCCTGCGGAAGCGAGGGCACCGACCCCGCCATGCGGGTCTCCGACTACCCCGGCATCGAGCCATACCTCGCCCAGTTCCCCATGACCGCCTACACCGTGCAACAAGCCTCCACCGTCGTCACCGTGCCCGACGTCGCTGCAGCCCCCGCACCACCCGCCGCCGACATCGTCCCCGGCCTCAGCGACCTGGGCACCCTCTTCGGCAGCTGAGCTCACCTGCCCAATTCGGACACGGCGGCTCCCACCGAACCTGTGGGAGCCGCCGCCGCGCGCCGCATCACCTGATGCCCTCCTCACGGGCGAAAACAACCGCCGCCGACAAACTGGGCAGCCCGGCCTGCCACCCCACCGCGGAGATCACGGGGGTTCCTTGCGACGCCGAGGCCATGTTCCACGCTGTCATGCGCCGCCCCAACGACGCACCGGTGCAGCGCACGCCAATTCCCGGTGGCATCCCAGCTGATCAGCAGGTAGCGCCGGGCGATCCCGGGCCCCGAAGGTAGTCGATCAGAGTGTCGAGGACGGCTTCGAGATCCTCGACACTGCCCGTCGACCGCAGGACCTGCACCCCACCCTGAATTCCCGCGATGAACGCGGACGCGGTGCGCGGCGCATCCAGTTCCGCCCGGATCTGCCCTGCCGCCTGCATCGCCTCGATCCCGGCGGCGACATGGGTTCGCCACTGTGCCAACAGTGTTCGGACCACTTCATAGGCCCCTGGCGTTCCGCCCGCCTGGGCCAGCAGGGACCCGAGCGGACAGTGCGCCCCCTGAGCGCGGTAGCGGGTGACCAACGCGTCCCGCCACCTCAGCCACGCCGCCCACGACGTCAGTGCGCCGAGGTGCGGTTGCTGATCGTCGAGAACCCGGCCCGCCTCGTAGGTGGCGACGGCGAGCAGCAGTTCGTCCTTGCCGCCCGGAAAGTAGTGGAACAGCTGCCCCTTGCTGGTTCCGGTGATCGCGCGGATGTCGTCGAGCGTGACCTGACCGGGCTCACCACCCCGAAGATGAGTCGCGGCACCCTCGACGATGCGCGCTCGGGTAGCGAGTCCCTTCGCAGTGATCGGCATACGTCGACGGTAACGCAATTCTGGACCGTACAACCCTCCATAACTCCACTACCAGTGAACACACCCAATTTTCTGGACTTTCTGGTCCAAAAAATGTTTCCTACGGTCGGGACATGACCAATCACCTCACCAGCAACCGCCTGCAGGGCCGCACCGCCCTCGTCACCGGATCCACCTCCAACATCGGACGCGCCATCGCCGTCGCCTTCGCCGCCGAAGGCGCCCACGTGATCGTCTCCGGTCGCGACACGACACGCGGGAACGAGACCGTCGCCGCGATCGCGGCGACGGGAGGCCGCGCGGACTTCCTCGCCGCCGACCTCGACGGCACCTCCGCTACCAGCCATGCCCTCGCCGAGGAGGCGCTGCGCCTGACCGGCGGACATCTCGACATCCTGGTCAACAACGCCGGCATCTTCCCCGCCTCCGGCACGATGACCGTCGACGACGACGTCGTGGACCGCATCTACGCCGTCAACGTCAAGGCACCCATCTTCCTGGTGCAGGCCCTCGCCCCACACATGACCGAGAACGGTGGCGGCGTCGTAGTCAACCTGGGCTCGTGGGTGGCCCGCCTCGGAATCCCACACGGCCCCGTCTACGCCTCGTCCAAGGCCGCGGTCGAGAGCCTGACCCGATCCTGGGCCGCGGAGTTCGGCCCGAAGGGGCTCCGCGTCAACGCCGTCTCCCCCGGGGTCATCCGCCCCGCCGGACCCGACGCCAGCTCCCCCGCCGACACATTGATGCACTCCACACCCGCGGGCCGGCCGGGCACCGCCGAGGACATCGCCGCCGCCGTGCTCTACCTCGCCTCCGACGACGCCCGCTTCGTACACGGGACGGTCCTCGACGTCGACGGCGGACGCGTCGGAGTCAACACCGTGTAGATGCGCCCGGCAGAAACCGAACGCCGGCGCGACGCGCACAACGATGACGTCAACGCTGCCATCCCGGATCCCGAACGTCCCTGTGACTCTCCACGATCAGCCGCCCGGCCTGGCGACACCGCGCCGAGAAAGAGACGGGGTGGACACCACCCCCCCTCCTCAGCCCATCACCAGGACCCCTCGTGGGATGTCACCGCGCCGACCCCCGAGAGCAAGCTTGACGACGTGTGGGCGCATCAGCCGGGCTCCGCCCCGGTCGCCGGGCACATCCCGATCACCGGCGAGAACGAAGAAGGTCCTCGAGGGCAGCCTGAGCCAGACCACGCCCAGGCCGCCGCCTCCACCGCCGGACAAAACCTCGAAACCTCCGATCCACGACCGCATCACCGACGCACTCGAACAACCCGAACAGCAGGTTCAGTCGGGAGTGAAGAACAACTCCATCCCGATGAAGAACCACGCCACCAACGCCGCCATCGGCACGAACGCGCACACCAACGGCAGCGCGAACTGTCGGGCAGGCCGCCACGGAACCGTCATCAGCCCGGCCGCCATCACCACAAAGGCCGGCCCGGCCCAGCTCACCCAATACTCGACCGGCGGCGGATCCGACCCGAACGAGCTGAACGAGCTGAACGAACCGTGCGGATACACCCGCGGCTGCGGAACATCCCCGTAGTGCTGCCACAAGATCACCGCCGGCAGATAACAGAAGAACCCCAGCAGCAGACCCGCACACACCCCCAGCGAAATCCGCCACCCCCTCCCCAACCCCGCCGGTGTCACCTCGTCCACACCACCCATCATCGACAGCACCCGCGCACCGCCTCGATCAGGGTGTCCTCGTCCGGCGCCGCGCCGGGACGAGGACACCGATCACGATGGGGGAGAAGGTTCGCAGCAGGACCTCATCCACCGTGCGTCACTCCGTCACCGTCGTGATATCCGCCCAGGAACGGACGCAACTCGAGCCACTCATGGATCGGCTTCCCACCCGCACCCGGAGCCGCGGACAACTCACCGGCCAACTCGAGCGCCCGATCGTAGGTCTCGACGTCGATCACCATCCAACCGGCGATCACGTCCTTGGACTCCGCGAACGGACCATCGGTCACGGGCGGGCGCCCCTCGCCGTCGTACCGGACGAACGTGCCCTCCGCGGAAAGTGCCTGACTGTCGACGAACTCACCGGTGCCCTCGAGCCGAGCGGCGAAGTCATTCATGTACTGCACGTGCGCCGAGATCTCCTCCGGCGTCCACTGCACCATCGGCACATCGTTAACCGACGCCGGCGCGCCACGGTAATGCTTGAGCAGCAGATACTTGGCCATCATGTTCTCCTAGGTACGGCACGGCCCAATTGTGGCCGTTTCACTCTGGGAACGAAGCCGAGCGCGGATTCTCGACATCCCACGCAAACCTTTTTCGGCGGACTTCACAACTCCGCACCAGGTGTTGACCCCGATCACCCCCGGGACGAGTCATCTTCCCAGGTCAGGACCGTTCCAACACACTGTTCAACCGAAACCGAGTGCGGCAACGGCGAACGAGTTGAATCCGTTCGACATGCCACAAGATTGCCCCTGCACCAGGCGCCGGCCCGGTTCAACGACCGGACAGCCGCCCCGGCGATCGGTCACATGACGAGGCGCTTCAGTGCCTTCGCCGAGTCGAGGATTGCTCGTCAACCCTGCTCGTCGAGTTCTCCGATCACCAGACGGCTGACCACCTCGGTCAACAGGTCCACACCGGCGCACACGTCGTCGTCGGTCGTGAATTCGTGCTCGTTGTGGGAGATTCCGTCGACACTCGGCACGAACAGCATCACCGTCGGCACAACATCTTTCATGTTCACCGAATCGTGGCCGGCGACGGTCATGATCTGCCGATACGTCAGACCCAGATCCTCCGCGGCGGACATGGAGAGCTTCACGCCCTCGGGCTGATAGCCGGCCACTCCCCAGGAATGCGCGGTGGCCTTCTCGATACGCACCTGGGCGCGCGCCTCGATGTCCGCGAACCGGGCCATCAGTCGCTCGTTGGCGAGATCGACGACCGACTCGTTCGGCGACCGCAGGTCCAGGTGCATCCGCACCTCTCGCGCGACAACGACCGGGGAGTTCGGCTCGATGGTCATCTGGCTGACCGAGGTGTGCAGTGGCGCAGCCGCGAAGTCGTCGGCCAGCTCGCGCGCCGCGACCACCAGCAAGGAGGCCCCGAGAAGTGCGTCCTGACGGTCGGGCATGGTCGCCGACCCGGTATGGGACTGATCTCCGTGCACCACCAGTTCGTACTTCTGCGCCGCCCACGTGGAGTCGACCACCCCGATGGTGATTCCGTCGTTCTCGAGATTGCGGCCCTGCTCGATGTGGATCTCGGCATACGCTGCGGCCTGCGGTCCCGCACCCGAGCCCAGGCAGCCGATTTCGGACAGCGCCTCCGCGACCGTGACGCCGTCGCGATCGGTGGTCGACAACGCCTGCCCCACCTCGAGTTTGCCGGTGTAGACGGAACTGCCCATCATGCTCGGCTTGAACCGGCAGCCTTCCTCGTTGAACCAGTTGACCACCGCGAGATTGTATTTCGGCGCAATATTGCCCTCCCGCCACTTCTGCGCGACCCGCTGAGCGGCGTGCGCCGAAGCGAGCACGCCGTACGCACCGTCGTAGCGGCCGCCGAGCGGCTGACTGTCGAGATGGGAGCCCGTCAGTACGTAGGGGGCACCGGGATGGATGTCCAGCAGACCGAACTGGTTGCCTGCGCGATCGTATTCGACACGAAACCCTCGGGCGACGAGCCATTCGGCGAGCCAGGCCCGCTGGGCGCCATCGGCATCGGTGGCGGCCTGCCGATCGACACCACCACCCGGTGTCGCACCGAACTGTGACAACTGCTGGAAGTCCGCGACCACGGAACGATCCAGATCGGTCTTGCTGGCGGTGGTCATGTGGATTCCTCCCGGAGTGGATCTGCATCCGCCGGCCACGAACGACCGGATAGCGGACTCGACATCATGTGGAACTGGGGATGCATCAATGGAAGCACGTCCGGGCGTGATTCCGGGATGACGAACCTCAACCGGTTCACGCGGGATCGTTGTGCATTCCCACAGGCACCCGAGGGCATGCGGAGAGGCCGGCGGTTTGTTACGACGGTCGTACGTCGATGACTCGAGTACGCGTCTTGTCGTCATGAATGCCGCTGCGCGGCGCGCTCGGTGGGCAGTTGCCCAACGGATCCGCCCAACGTTGTGTGGCTTGCCGTTGTTCGGCTGTGTGGGAACTGGGAAGTTTGATCCATCATTCGAGCGGGTCGACCACGTCCCTCGTCTCGCGTGATTCAGCCGCCCACTCTTCGAGGAGTCCACCGTGACCGAAGAATCTTTCCCTGTCGAAGCCGATCGACAGCCGCACGCAGCTGCGGTCTCGATGCGCAAGGTGTCCGTCGCCAGCGTCATCGGGACCACGGTCGAGTGGTACGACCTGTTCGTCTTCGCGACCGCGAGCGCGGTGGCGTTCAACAAGGTGTTCTTCCCGAGTTTCGACCCGCTCGTCGGCACCCTCCTGTCGTTCGGAACGTTCGCGTCGGCGTATCTCGCCCGCATCGTCGGAGCGGCACTGTTCGGTCATTTCGGTGACCGGCTCGGCCGCAAGTCGATGCTGCTGGTCTCGCTGCTGACCATGGGCGCCGCCACCTTCGCGATCGGCCTGTTGCCCACGTACGCCGCGGTCGGTGTCTGGGCGCCGATCCTTCTCCTGACACTCCGCGTGGTCCAGGGGCTGGCACTGGGCGGCGAATGGGGCGGTGCGGTGCTGATGTCCGTCGAGCACGCACCCCCACGCAAGAGGGGCTTCTACGGTTCACTGGTGCAGCTCGGGGTCCCTGCGGGCACGCTGCTGGCGAACCTCGTGTTCCTGCTTCTGTCGACGGCGCTCTCCGAAGACGCACTGCTCTCGTGGGGATGGCGTATCCCCTTCCTGGCAAGCATTCTCCTCGTCGGTGTGGGCCTCTTCATCCGTTTGAACCTGCTCGAGACCCCCGCCTTCAAGGAAGCGCAGGAGCGCGGCGCGGAGGCGAAGATTCCGGTGGTGGAGGTGTTCACCAAGTACTGGCGTCAGGTGATCCTGGGCGGCGTCGCCACGGTATCCACCGGTGTCGCCTTCAACATCATGGTGGCCTTCGGGTTGACCTACGGGACGCAGACTCTCGGGTTCACGCGCAGCACGATGCTCGCCGTCGTTCTCATCGCGTGCGGTGCGTGCCTGCTCCTTCTTCCGTTGTTCGGAGCGCTGTCGGACCGCATCGGTCGCAAGCCTGTCATCATCGGCGGAATCGTCGCCGAGGGAGTGGTCGCGTTCCCCATGTTCTGGCTACTGGACACGTCCGTCGTCCCACTGATGGTGGTCGGATACCTCCTGCTCATGGCAGCATTCGCCGCGAACTACGGGCCGATCGCGACGTTCCTCGCCGAATTGTTCGGAACCCGGGTCGGTACTCCGGCCTGTCGATCAGTTACATGCTGTCCGGGTTGCTCGGCAGCGCGGCGACACCGGCCGTCACCACCGCCTTGCTGGCCGCGACCGGGCACGGCTCGTCCGTCGCGTGGTTCATGATCGGTGCGTCCGCGGTGTCGCTGGCGGCGCTGCTCCTCCTCGCGGAGACCTCCCGAAACGACCTCGTCTCCGGCGAGGGTGAACCGGCTACCGTTGCGACGGTGGCATCGTGACCGCCGCACGGGACGAACGGATCGGGCATCACGACGGCATCGTGCGCCTGCATTCCGCCGACCGTGGGCCGGCGCCCGTCGGCCCCTATTCGCAAGCGACGAGCGGTGGCGGACTGATCTTCGTTTCCGGTCAGATTCCCGCCGTCGCCGGTCTCGAAGACCAGCCCGACGAGTTCCCCGAACAGGTGCGGCAGACGCTCAGGAATCTCTCGGCCGCACTCGACGGATTGGGGTCCGGCATCGAGAAAGTCCTCAAAGTCAATGCCTATCTGACGGACAAGAGTCAACTGCGCCCTTTCAACGACGTGTTCGCGGAATTCTTCGGCGACATCCGCCCGTCACGCACCACGGTCTGCGTGGAGCTGTGGGATATCTCGCTCGAGATCGAATGCGTCGCGCTCGGACCGACCTCGAAGGGGCAGTGATGACTTCACCCGAAGACCCGTCAGACACTGTGACGGACCGGTTACGACGCGTCAGCTTCCCGACGATCGGGCACTTCCTCGAGTCCGGCTTCATGAATTCCGGTATTCAGTCGGCCCACCCCGTGGCGAACGTGGTGGGTGTCGCCCGGACGGTCTCGGTCGCGGGAGCCGACGCATCCGCTGTGAACCGCGCCATCGACGCTCTCGGTCGCGGTGACGTCCTGGTCATCGACACCGGCGGCAATCGGACGCACGCTCACATCGGGTTGGTGACGGCCACCGCGGCGCAGGCTGCGGGAGCCGTCGCCATCGTCGTCGACGGTCTGTCCACCGACACCCGGGAGCTGGCGGAGCTCGGACTGCCCGTCTTCTCCCGCGGTACCACCCTTCTCACCACGAAGCGCCTGGACCGGCAGGGGCATTCGTGGGGTGAACCCGTCGTGTGCGGCGGAGTCGTCGTACGCGACGGCGATCTCGTCCTGGGAGACGACAACGGCGTGCTCGCCTCGCCCCCGGAGATCCTGGGAGCGGTGATCGACGACGTCGAACGGTCCGATGCTCTCGAACCCGAATTGCTGCGCAGGTTAAGCGGATTAACTCAGGCGTGACACGTATGCCCACCCACACGACTCGCATCGTGTGGGTGGGCATACGAACGTCTTCGACCGATCCGGCTACCGGCCCGGCTCCTCCGGAAGCGCCGCCACTGCCTCGGCGAACATGCGGAACGGGGCGTGGATCGACAACTCGGAGATCCACGCGGCGTGCGGTGTGATGACCAGATTCGGCGTGGAGGAGAGAATGTGACCGTCGACGGGCGGTTCGGTCGCGAGCACGTCGACCGCGGCACCGGACAGGTGACCGGAGCGCAACGCAGCATCGAGAGCCACTTCGTCGACGATTCCGCCGCGAGAGACGTTGACCAGGTAGCTGTCCCGCCGCATGGAACGCAGCGCCTGCGCGTCCAGCCGTCCCCGCGTCTCGTCGCTCAGCGGCACGTGCACGGACAGAACGTCGCTGGTGGCGATCAGCTCGTCCCAGTTCACCCGGGTGTACTTCGGGAAGTCTCCGCCGATCGGCCGGCGCGAATGTATCTGCACACGCATGCCGAGGGCATGTGCGCGGTGCGCCACCGCGCGCCCGATCGCACCGAAACCCCAGATCCCCAGGGTTGCACCACGTACGAAGCGGGGACGGGGGGTGCCCACCGTCCAACCGCCGAGGTGAACCGATCGGTCGAGGCGGTGCGTCTGGCGGAGAAGCCCGAGGACGAGCGCCGTGGTGTGGTCGGCGACCTCGTCGGTGCAGTAGTCCGGAGTGTTCGTGACGACGATACCGCGGCGGCGTGCCTCCTCGATGTCGAGATGGTCGGTGCCGGCGGACGTCGCGGCGAGCAGCCGCAGATTCGGGACCCGATCCAGGTCCTCCGGCCCGACCTGAGCGGTCTCCGGATTCACCGCCATGGCGATGACGTCGTCACCGTGCGGCATGTGCGGCGACACGTCGAGCATCCAGAGGTCCGGCAGCAGTGCGGGATCGGCGACGAGCGTACCGACCCCGTCCACCACCACGGCACGGCGTTTTGTGTTATTCGTCATCTCAGGACCGGTAGTCCGGGGCAATGCGATCGACCAGACGCAGCAGCGCAGCCCAGGCGAGGTCCCAATTGTCGCTGTTGTCGTGGTCGTCGGTTCCTCCGACGCGGTTTTCGTTGTTCAGCTGCCGGGCGGTGTGCTCGCAGACCTCCGGCGACGGAACGATCAGTTCCTGGCCGGTGGACTGCGCGGCGACCTGCATCTCGCATGCCCGCTCGAGATAAAACATGCGCAGGAAGGTCCGGCGCGCGCTGTCTCCCACCGTCAGAAGACCATGGTTGCGGAGGATCATCGCGTTCTTGTCGCCGAGGTCCGCAACCAGTCTGACCTTCTCCGGATCGTTCAGTGCGACACCCTCGTAGTCGTGGTACGCGATCCGGTTGTAGAACTCCATCGACGTCTGGTTGACGGGCTGAAGGCCGTTCTTCTGAGCTGCCACCGCACAACCGTTGCGCGAGTGGGTGTGAAGGACGCAGTGCGCATCGGGCCGGGCGGCGTGGATGGCACTGTGGATGACGAACCCGGCGGGGTTGACCCGGTACTGCGACGGGGTGAAAAGCTCGCCGTCGAGACCCACCTCGACGAGATTCGACGCGGTGATCTCCTCGAACAGCAGACCGTACGGATTGATGAGGAAGCGAGGTTCCTCGCCCGGAAGTCGTTGGGAAATATGGCTGAAGATGAGATCGGTCATCCGGAAGTGCGCGACTAGGCGGTACACGGCCGCCAACTCGACGCGCAGATCCCATTCGCTCTGCTCGTGTGTCGCGGGCGGGACGGTGACGGGACGGTGCTGCTCTGCTGTGCTCATGACGACTGTCCTTCTGTGGGTCGAGACGTGAATATCAGTGCTTGAGGCCGTCTTCGACGACGCTCCATCGCGGTGCGAGAACGCCGCCAGCAAGGGCAATCGCGCCGATGGCCACGAGCATGATCGCGGCGGGCCAGAGATGGTCGCCGGTGACGGTCAGCACGGCCGTCGCGATCAGTGGGACACAGCCGGAGACCAATCCGGCGATGTTCGACGACACGGCCACGCCGCTGTACCGCACCTTCGCGGGAAACAGACTGGTGAGTACGGCGCCGCTGACGGCGTACGGATAGGACACCGCAGCGACGCCCACGCTCATCCCTAGTACGACGAGCACGGGGTGCGCGGTGCCGATCGCCCAGAAGATCGGGAACGCGAGGACCATCGTGGCGACGGCACCACCGATGACGACGCGGCACGAACCGAACCGCGAACCCCATCGTCCACCGGAGATGATGACCGGAATCTCGATCACCGCCGCGATGACGGTCGCCAGAAGGAGCATCGACGCTTCGAGGCCGAGAACCCGTTTGCCGTAGCTGATGATGAACGTCGTGATCAGGTAGAAGCCGCCTGCGCCGATGAGCATGACCGAAGCTCCGACGAGCAGCTGCCGCCACGCCCCGACGAACACCTGGCGCAGTGGTGCCTCCGCGACGGCGTCCTCCTCCTGCAAGGCCTCGAATTCGGGGGACTCCTCGAGTTGACGACGGATCAGGATGGACACCCCCAGCAACGGCAGAGCCAGCAGGAAGGGAATGCGCCAACCCCAGGAATCGAAGACGTCCTCCGACAACAGGGCCGAGGTCAGGAAGAAGGCACCCGAGGACAGGATCGTGCCGACCGGGGATCCGAGCTGCGGGATGGACGCGTATTTCGCCCGTTCCTCCGGTGAGGCGTTCTCGGCGGCAATCGTGACTGCACCGCTCCACTCGCCTCCGACGGCCAGCCCCTGAAGCACGCGCAGCACGATGAGGCGATCGGCGCGACGACACCGATCGAGTAGTAGTTCGGCAGCATGCCGATCAGCACGGTGGCGACCCCGATACCGACGATGGTGGTCATCAAGATCTTCTTGCGACCGACCCGGTCGCCGAGCCACCCGAACAGCAGTCCGCCCACCGGGCGTGCGACGAATCCGACCGCCAGGGTGCCGAAGGACGCCAGTGTCGCCGTCAGTGCGTTGTCGGAGACGAAGTACTGCACGTTGAACACCAGCGCGGCGGCGGTGGTGAACAGGAAGAAGTCGTACCACTCCATCGCCGTTCCCACGAATGCGGCGAAGGCCACGCGACGGGATGTGTCGCGTGGAATCGGGGTCGGGGGGCCGACCTGTCGGGTTGCCGAGGGGCTCATGGTGTTGCTCCGAATGTCGCGGGTGCAGGTCAGGACAGTCCAATTGGCGTGTCCTCAATGAAACCGCACACGGCAGCGGGAGGAAATCGCAATCTGCCTCGAGGAAGAGCAGGATTGTTGTGTATGTGCATAATGTGACGTCGGAGCGGCAACGCTGCCGGCGGAGCTTTCCCAGGTGATTCCCCCACCGCGACAAGAGCCGATGAACGAATCTCCAACGACGTGTTACCCCGAAGGTCGAATCGGAGATCTCGACGAAACCTGACCTCAAACTCGGGCGAAAGGACCTTGCCGTGAGAAACCTCGCCAAGCGGAAGCAGGAGACACTGCCTCGTTGGCGTGAGCTGATCGTCGGCGCCATGCGCAACACCGACGAACTGGCCACCGCCTTCCTCGACAGGCTCGAATCCGTCGAGGCCTACCGGTCCGGGCTGGTCGACCAGGAAGGTCTGCGCGATTCCGCCCGTGAGTCGATTCGCTTGATCCTCGAAGCCGTCACCGCCGGCGCGACCACGACCCAGCTCAGCTCGCTGCCCTCCGAACTGGGTCGACTGCGCGCGCGGCAGGGAATACCCGTCGAAGATCTGGTGACCGCGGTCCGCCTCGACTTCGGCATCATCTGGTCGGCTCTGCTGTGGCGCGCGAACTCGGCAGACATGGCCGTTCTCGCATTGCACGTCGACAGCCTGTGGACCGTGGTCGACGACTACGCCCGCGCCGTCCACCAGAGCTACCTCGAGGAGAAGGCCGCCATGGCCGCGTTCACCCGCGACGAGCAGCAGACCTACCTGGCGGAGCTGTTCGGGCCGGCCGGCCTCGTTCCCAGCAAGATCGAACAGATCGCCCGCGCGCTGAAGGTCGACGCCGACGCCACCTTCCGCGTCGTCGTCGTGGATCCGGAGGCGTCCCAGGTGGTACACCGAGTCGCGAACACCCTGGCCGCCGGCGGCGAACAACTCTTCGTCCTCAATCAGTCGGGCCGCGTGGTGATTCTGTGGCCGGCGCCGCGGACGCCCACCCGAGGACTCGAAAACCAGCACCGGCAACTGCAGGACGTGGCGGGCGGCATGGTCGCGGCGGTGCCCGGTCTCGCCGCGGTGCCGGCGGCCGCGAATACCGCGCACGAGATCTTCCGGACGATCCGCCCCGACGAACGGGGGCTGACCACGCTGACGGACGCCTGGGCGCGCGTCACCAAGGGCCGCCTCGACGATCAGACCGATTTCTCGGCCCACCTGCTGTCCGGGCTCGCGTCGATCACCGACGAGGAACGCGAACGCATCGTCGAGACCGTCCGGGCCTACCTCGCGACGGGCAGCGTCACCGACACTGCGGCGCAACTGTTCTGCCACCGCAACACGGTGCTGAACCGGCTCGGCAGATTCGAGAAGCTGACGAGCCTGAACGTCACCGTGCCCGAGCAGGCCGCGCTGGCGCTACTCGCGTTGGCGTGACGCGCTCACGCACGACTCGAATCCAATTCCGGCTCCGCAGACACGATCTCGCCCGGCTCCGGTGGCGACGCGAGCTTGCTCGGCCACCAGATCTTCTGCCCGATGTCGACGGTGAGGGCGGGCACCAGGAGTGACCGCACGAGGAGTGCGTCGAGGAGCACGCCGAACGCCACGATGAAGGCGATCTGCGCGAGGAAGATCAGCGGAATGACGGCGAGCGCCGAGAAGGTCGCCGCCAGAACCACTCCCGCCGACGTGATCACTCCGCCGGTGACGGTCAGGCCGCGGAGCGCTCCGCGGCGCGTGCCGATGCGCCGGGCCTCTTCCCGGACCCGGGTCATGAGGAAGATGTTGTAGTCGATTCCGAGGGCGACGAGGAACACGAACGCGAACAGCGGGACGACGGGATCGGCACCCGGGAACCCGAAGATGTGCTCGAAGACCAACGACGAGATGCCCAACGTCGCAGCGAAGGACAGGACGACCGTCCCCATCAGCAGCAGCGGCGCGAGCAGCGAACGCAGCAGCAGGCACAGGATCGCGAACACCACGAGGATCACGACGGGGATGATCAGGGTGCGGTCACGCGTCGACGTGGACTTGGTGTCGAGGTCCGTGGCGGTGGTGCCGCCGACCAGGGCGTCGGCGCCGCCGATCGGATGGACAGCGCCACGCAGGCGGACGATGGTGTCCTCGGCCGCGAGGGAGTCGGCCGGATCGGTCAGGGTGGCTTCGATCGCCACCCGGCCGTCCACCACCAGTGGGTCCTGCGTGCCGGGAGTCGACAGGACGGTGATGGCGCCAACCCCGTCGACCCGGGCAGCGTCGACTACCGCATCGCGGGAGCCCTCGTTCGCGATGATCACCGCCGGCGAACCAGAGCCGGCGTCGAAGTGATCGCCGAGGATCTGCTGGCCCGCAACGGAATCGACCTCGAGAAGGAACGTCTCGGACTCCGCGACCCCACTCGCCTCGAACTGGGGCATCAGGAGCGCGAAGAGCACCAGCACCAGGCTCGACGCCACCCAGAAACGGCGCGGGTGCGCACCGATACGCGCCGCGAGCGCGGCCCAGAACTTGTGGTCTGCCGCCTCGTCCTTCTCGGCGTGCCGCGCGTCGAAGGCGTGCCTGCTCGGCCAGTACGCCGTCCGACCGAGCAGCACGAGCACCGCGGGGAGGTACGTCATGGACGCGACGAACGACGCCGCGATGCCGATGGCCGCCACCGGTCCGAGACCGCGGTTGGAGTTGAGATCGGACAGCAGCAGGCAGAGCAC
>SEEV01000121.1 GCA_004211695.1 Rhodococcus sp. (in: high G+C Gram-positive bacteria) | reverse complement strand
GTTCTGCAGGCCAAGCTGCTCGAGGTCAAGCGCAAGGAGGAGCGCGCCGAGATGGACGCGCTCAAGGGCGACGGCGGCAGTTCCTGGGGCAACCAGATGCGGTCGTACGTGCTGCACCCATACCAGATGGTCAAGGACCTGCGCACCGAGTACGAGGTCAACAACCCGTCCGCCGTGCTCGACGGCGACATCGACGGATTCCTCGAGTCCGGCATCCGGTGGCGGATGCGCGAGAATCAGGCGTCCTGATTCCCGTGGAGACGACGGCAGCGATGTTCGCCCCCACCCAGAACCTGCTCGACTGGCTCTCGTCGTCGGGACTGGCGGTCTCGCTCACCGTCCTCGGAGCCGTCCTGATGGCCAGACTCGTCAACTGGGGCGGCAGCAAGATCACCGACCGGATCGACAACAACTACAAGCAGGGCGACGCCCTCGTCCGATCCGAGGCCACCAAGCACCGGCACTCGGTGGCGCAGGTCATCACCTGGGTGATCATCACGATCATCTACGTCATCGCGACGATGAAGGTGCTCGACCAGCTGAATCTGCCGATCGGCAGCCTCGTCGCCCCGGCCACCGTGCTCGGTGCGGCGCTCGGCTTCGGCGCGCAGCGCGTCGTCCAGGACATCCTGGCCGGATTCTTCATCATCACCGAGCGGCAGTACGGGTTCGGCGACACGGTGCAGTTGGCGGTCACGGGGTCGTCGGAGGACGCCGAGGGCGTGATCGAGGACGTCACGCTCCGGGTCACGCGGATGCGGAATTCGGACGGTGAGGTCATCACCGTTCCCAACGGCCAGATCGTCAAGGCCGTCAACCTGTCCAAGGACTGGGCGCGGGCCGTGATCGACGTCCCCGTGCCCGCCTCGTCCGACATCAACCGGGTCAACGAGGTGCTCCACCAGGTCGGTGTCGAGGCCTTCGCGGATCGCGGACTGAAGAAACTACTGCTCGACGAGCCGACGGTGATGGGAGTGGAGAGTCTGACTGTCGACGAGGTCAGCGTTCGCGTCGTGGCGCGGACCCTGCCGGGTAAGCAGTTCCAGGTCGGCCGCGCCCTGCGCGTGCGCATCGCCACCGCGATGAGGCGACAGGGGATCACCGTCGAGCCGGACCTCCAGACGGTTCAGGTAGCGGAGGGCGAGGGATGACCGACGAACCCCGGCGTGGGCTCGACCGTATCCTGCACTCGTCCGTCCTTCCCGCCAAGATCTTCGGCGGCCGGGTGCGGACGTCGACGTTGGTGCTGTGCATCCTGTGGGTGCTGCTGTACACGCTGTACACGTACCTCAACCCCGCCGAAGAGGCGGTCCAGGGACCCGTCGCGCCGGCGGTCGTTCCCACCAGGGAGGCACCGGCCCCGGAGACCACGTTCCCGCCGTCGACGACCGAGTACACCACCGAGCCGACGTCGGAGACGCTCACGACGAGGTGAGCGTCGAGGTGGACAAGGGCGAGTTCGTCTTCCTCATCGGCCCGTCGGGCTCGGGAAAGTCGACCTTCATGCGCCTGCTCCTCAAGGAGGAGTCGCCGACGTCGGGTGACATTCGCATCGCGGATTTCCACGTCAACAAGCTCTCCGCCCGGCGTGTGCCGAAGCTGCGGCAGAGCATGGGCGTCGTCTTCCAGGACTTCCGGCTCCTCCAGAAGAAGACCGTGTCCGAGAACGTCGCGTTCGCGCTCGAGGTGATCGGGAAGCCGCGCGCGATGATCTCCCGGACCGTCCCCGAGGTGCTCGAGATGGTCGGTTTGTCCGGCAAGGCCGATCGGCTCCCGACCGAACTATCGGGCGGTGAACAGCAGCGTGTCGCCATCGCGCGGGCGTTCGTGAACCGGCCGCTCGTGTTGCTGTGCGACGAGCCCACCGGCAACCTCGACCCGGAGACGAGCCAGGACATCATGCTGCTGCTCGAACGGATCAACCGCACCGGGACGACGGTGGTGATGGCGACCCACGACCACCACATCGTCGACTCGATGCGACGCCGCGTGGTGGAACTGGACCTCGGCAGAGTGGTGCGCGACGAGGCTCGGGGTGTGTACGGCGTGGGGCGTTAGCGCCCTCCCTGCACTCCAGCCTCAGTACTGTCCCCCAGTCGTCTACGAAGGACTCTGATTCCCCGATGCGTGCCAGTTTCATTTTCAGTGAGGTCCTCACCGGCCTCCGTCGCAACGTCACCATGACCATCGCGATGATCCTCACCACCGCGATCTCCCTGGGCCTGTTCGGCAGCGGGCTGCTGGTGGTGCAGATGGCAGGCAAGACGCAGCAGATCTTCCTGGACCGCGTCGAGGTGCAGATTTTCCTCACCGACGACATCTCCACGTCCGATCCGGGCTGTGAGGGGGAGATCTGCGGTGTGTTGCGCAAGGAACTGGAGGAGACGCCGTCGGTGGTGTCGGTGGAGTACCTGAACCGGGACGATGCGGTGAAGGACGCGACGGAGCGGGTGTTCAAGGATCAGCCGGAACTCGCCGCGCTCGTCAGCCCCGACAGCTTCCCGGCGTCGTTCAAGGTGAAGCTGAGTGATCCCGAGCGTTTCGGGGTGATCAACGAGAATTTCGGCACCCGCCCGGGTGTCGAGAGCGTCCTCAACCAGCGCGAGCTGGTGGAGCGGCTGTTCAGTGTGCTCAACGGTGTGCGCAACGCCGCGTTCGCGATCGCGATCGTGCAGGCCGTGGCAGCAATTCTGCTGATCGCGAACATGGTTCAGATCGCGGCCTTCACCCGGCGCACCGAGGTCGGCATCATGAGGTTGGTCGGCGCCACCCGCTGGTACACGCAGTTGCCGTTCCTGCTCGAGGCGGTGGTCGCCGCCCTGGTGGGTGCCGTGCTGGCCATCGTCGGGCTGTTCACCGCGAAGAACATGTTCATCGACGACGTGCTGTCGGACGTCTACGAAGCCAACATCGTCGCCCGGATCTCCAACAGTGACGTGCTGTTCGTCTCGCCGGTACTGGTGCTGGTCGGCGTCGGAATGGCGGCGGTCACCGCCTACGTGACCCTGCGCTTGTACGTCCGCGAATAATTCGGCTTGCTCCTTCTCCTATGCTGGAGGATACGAACTGTTCACCTCGGACATCGCGGACTGAAAGGCCCGGAACGTGAAGGAAAAGGGCCGCAAGGTCATTGCGACCAATCGCAAGGCGCGTCACAACTACAGCATCCTCGACGTCTACGAGGCGGGCATCGCCCTCGTCGGCACCGAGGTGAAGAGCCTCCGCGAGGGCAAGGCGTCACTGGTCGACGCGTTCGCCACCGTCGACGACGGCGAGGTGTGGCTGCGCGGACTGCACATTCCCGAGTACACCCAGGGGACCTGGACCAATCACGCGCCGCGCCGCACCCGGAAGTTGCTGCTGCACAAGCGGGAGATCGAGCACCTCGTCGGCAAGACCCGCGAGGGCAACCAGACCCTGGTTCCGCTGTCGATGTACTTTTCCGACGGCAAGGTCAAGGTGGAGCTTGCGCTCGCGAAGGGTAAGCAGGACTACGACAAGCGCCAGGATCTGGCCAGGCGAACCGCCGAACGCGAGGTGACCCGCGAACTCGGACGCCGAGTCAAGGGCATGCGCTGACCTCCATCCTGCTCGCGCTCGTGGCCGCGATCGGTTACGGCGTGAGCGATTTCATCGGGGGAGTCGCGTCCCGCCGGGTGGCGGCCCTCCGGGTCGTCATCGTGTCGTATCCGCTGTCTCTGCTGATCGTGCTCGTGATCGCTCCGTTCGCCGGCGGCACCCTCACCGCCACCTCCATCGTCTGGGGAGCCCTGGCCGGAGTGGCCGGGGGCGTGGCGGTCTGGTGGTTCTACCTCGCGCTGGCGTCGGGGCCGATGTCGGTGGTGTCGCCGCTGACGGCCGTGCTGGTTGCCGGTATTCCGGTACTGATCGGGCTCGTGTTCGGTGAGCGGCCCGGGCCGATCGCGTTCATCGGCATCGTGGTGGCTCTCGTGGCCGTCGTCCTCGTCAGCCGGGAATCTCCCGACGAGACCGCGGGCGAGGTGGCCGGGGGAAGGGTGCTGCGGTTCACCCGGACCGTGGCGCTGCTCACTGTCGGATCGGGTGTCGCGTTCGCGCTCTCGTTCGTCTCGTTGCACCAGATCGGTGACGACGGGGGGATGTGGGCGCTCGCCGTGTCGCGTGCCGCGGCGACCGCGGTGGTGTGGCTCGTCGCGTTGTCCGCCGGCCATTTCGTGCTGCCGCACGGCGAGCCCCTCAAGCTCGCCGTGTACGTGAGTTTTCTCGACGTCCTGGCCAACGCGGCCATGATGTACGCGTTCCAGGGCGGGCTGCTGTCGCTCGTCAGCGTGATCGGGTCGCTGTACCCCGCCGCCACCGTGTTGCTGGCGATGGTGATGCTCGGGGAACGGGTGAGCAAGATGCAGCAGGCGGGCATGCTCCTCGCCCTCGCCGCGGTCGCAATGATCGCCGTGGCCAGCTGAAACACGCCCAAGGGCACCGGTAGGCGATATCGGGATGATTCCGGACGATCTTATCGTCATCCTGGCTTGTTTGCGAGACTGGGAGATCCAAGTAGAGACATAGCAAACTGCACACGGAGAAGCCCTAGCTTTGCTGCGGAGGACCCGGGTTCAATTCCCGGCAGCTCCACCAAGGTCCGGGCCGGACACCACCAGGTGTCCGGCCCGGATTTTTTGTGCCCGGTGGAGTTCGAACGACCCGCGGCGTCGCCGTGACACGATGTGAGCCGTGTCCCTGACGAAGCCCGTGGCCGTGATCGCGCTGGGCGGTGCCCTCGGTGCGTGCGCGAGATTCCTCCTGTCCGAGCTGTGGCCGGGCATCTGGACCGTCCTCGTGATCAACGTGGTCGGTTCACTTCTGCTCGGCTGCCTGGCCGAGGTCCTCGGGCCGGACCGGTTGTGGCGGCTGTTCCTCGGAGTCGGTGTGCTCGGCGGATTCACCACGTTCTCGACCTTCGCCGTGGACGCCGTGCGGGAGGATGCGGCCACCGCCGCGCTCTACGTGGTGGCGACCCTGATACCCGCGCTACTCGCTGCGCGACTGGGCATGCTCGTCGGTCACCTGTACCGGCACCGGCGCACGCGGAAGGCCGTCGCATGACCGTTCTGCTCGTGGCGCTCGGTGGTGCGCTCGGTGCGACGACGCGCTACCTCGCAGGCCGGTACGTCGACTCGTACCGCAGTTTTCCGGTGGCCACCTTCGTGGTGAACGTCGCCGGCTGCCTGATCCTCGGACTGCTGTCCGGGGCATCGATGTCGGAGCAGACCTTCGCCCTCCTGGGCACCGGATTCTGTGGCGGACTGACCACGTATTCGACGTTCGCGGTGGAATCGGTGGGCCTCGCGCGGATCCGGCTCGCGCTCACCTCCCTCGTGTACGTGGTCGCGAGTGTGGCATTCGGTCTGGCCGCCGCCTGGCTCGGATTCCGATTGACGTCTTGACGGCAGAGTCCTGCGCGAGGGTGCAGGATGGGTGGGTAGTCGAGTTCGATCCCGACGAGTTTCAGGAGGTCTCGTGGCGCACGACAGGGCGGGTCAGGTGGCACTGCCGGAAGATCTCGGACGTGACGGTGCTGATCGATTCGCGGAACCGGTACACCCCGACCCCCGCGGTCAGTCACGCGATTCTCCGCTACAACCGCAGCGGCCCGGAGTCGCAGGCCGACGGCATCGTCGTGACTCCCTCGCACAACCCGCCCCGCGACGGCGGCTTCAAGTACAACCCCCCGCACGGGGGCCCCGCCGGCTCCGAGGCGACGACGATCATCGCCGACCGCGCGAACGAGTTACTCCGCCGGGACCTCTCGGGTGTGCGGAGAGTCTCCGCGGACCGGGCGATCCGGCGGGCCGAGCGATACGACTTCCTCCGCTTCTACATCGACGACCTGCCGAGCGTTCTCGATCTCGACGCCATCCGGAGCGCCGGTGTGCGGATCGGCGCCGATCCGCTGGGCGGCGCGAGCGTCGACTACTGGGGCGCCATCGCCGACACCCACCGGCTCGATCTCGAGGTCGTCAATCCGCTCGTCGATCCGACCTGGCGGTTCATGACCCTCGACACCGACGGCAAGATCCGCATGGACTGCTCGTCACCGGATGCCATGGCCTCACTGATCGGTGCCCGCGACCGGTTCGACATCTCCACCGGCAACGACGCCGACGCGGATCGGCACGGGATAGTCACTCCCGATGGGGGACTGCTGAATCCCAACCACTACCTCGCAGTGGCCATCGACTACCTGTTCTCCCATCGGACGGGGTGGGGATCGACGGTGAAGGTGGGCAAGACGCTCGTCAGCTCGTCGATGATCGACCGCGTCGTCGACAGCCTGGGCCGTGAACTGCTCGAGGTCCCGGTGGGATTCAAGTGGTTCGTCCCCGGACTTCTCGAGGGCTCGCTCGGCTTCGGCGGTGAGGAGAGTGCGGGGGCCTCGTTCCTGCGTCACGACGGCGGGGTGTGGACCACCGACAAGGACGGGATCATCCTGGCCCTGCTCGCCTCGGAGATGACGGCCGTGACCGGCAAGACACCGTCGGTCCGGTACCGGGAACTGGCCGAGAAGTTCGGCAGCCCGGCCTACGCGCGCATCGATGCACCGGCCAGCCGGGAGCAGAAGGCGGTGCTCGCGAAGCTGTCTCCCGAACAGGTGTCCGCCACCGAACTGGCGGGGGAGCCGATCACCGCGACACTGACGAGTGCGCCCGGCAACGGGGCGCCGCTGGGCGGGCTGAAGGTCACCACGGATTCGGCGTGGTTCGCGGCGCGGCCCTCGGGGACCGAGGACGTCTACAAGATCTATGCCGAATCCTTCAAGGGCCCGGACCATCTCGCGGAGGTGCAGGCGGCGGCCAAGGAACTGGTCGCCGACGTCCTGAAGTAGGTGTTCGGGCGGGGTAGGTGCCGTCGCCGAAGCCGGGGCACCTACCATCGGATTCAACTATGAACACTCGCGCAGCCGGGCTGCCCGCCGGGCGTGGCCCGCGGCTCCCTTCCGAAATCTGGGTGCTGGTCTCGGCCAGCTTCGTCATCGCACTCGGGTTCGGGATCGTCGCACCCGCCCTCCCGCAGTTCGCCCGCAGCTTCGACGTGAGCGTCACCGCGGCCACCGTCGTGATCTCGTCGTTCGCGTTCATGCGCCTGGTCTTCGCCCCGGTCAGCGGCCGGCTCGTGCAGAAGCTGGGGGAGCGGCCGGTCTACATCACCGGTCTGCTGATCGTCGCCGCCTCGACCGCCGCCTGCGCGGTCGCGGGGGACTACTGGCAACTGCTGATCTTCCGCGCACTCGGGGGCATCGGCTCGACGATGTTCACGGTGTCGGCGATGGGCCTCGTCATCCGCATCGCGCCGGTCGACAGTCGTGGCCGCGTGTCCGGGCTGTATGCGACGAGCTTCCTGATGGGCTCGATCTCCGGGCCGCTCATCGGCGGGTTGCTCGTCGGCTTCGGACTCCGGGTTCCGTTCGTCATCTACGCGATCGCCCTCGTCATCGCCGCGGCCGTCGTCTTCGTGAGCCTGCGCGGTTCCCACCTCACCGCGCCCGACGCCACCGCCGCCGGTGCCACCATGACGCTGCGTGAAGCCCTCGGGCAGCCGATCTACCGGGCCGCGCTGGGATCGAACTTCGCGTTCGGCGGTGTGATCTTCGGCGTGCGGGTGGCGATGGTCCCGCTGTTCGTCGTCGAGGCGCTGCACCGCGACGCCGCCCTCGCCGGCATCGCCCTCACCGTGTTCGCCGTCGGGAACGCACTCGTCCTCATCGTGTCCGGACGGTTGTCGGACGTGTACGGCCGCAAGCTGTTCGTCCTGCTCGGTCTGCTGGTGTGTGGCGCCAGCACCGTCGGGATGGGCCTCAGCGAGAACCTCCTGGTGTTCCTGGTGCTGTCCGGAATCGCGGGTATCGGTTCGGGTGTGATGAGCCCGGCGCAGCAGGCTGCGGTCGCCGACGTCGTCGGCGCGAAGTCCCGCGGTGGTCCCGTGCTGGCCACCTTCCAGATGGTCGCGGACGTCGGCGGTGTGCTCGGCCCGGTCGGGGCGGGTCTGCTCGCTCAGCACCTGTCGTACGCGGTCGCCTTCGGTGTGACCGGAGGGGTCATGCTCCTCGCCGCGGTGGGCTGGCTGATGGTGCCGAACAAGCCGGCGCCCAAGGTGTCGGTCGAGGCGGTCTGACCGGCGACTTCTGTACGCTCGTTCGGGTGTGGATCACGATCGTCTCCCTCCTCGCCCGGCTGTCTCTCGCTGCCGTCTGGCTGGTCTCCGGCGCACTCAAAGTCGCCGACCCCGCCCAGACGATCATCGCCGTCCGCGCCTACCAACTGCTTCCCGAGGACCTCGTCCGACCGGTTGCCAATGCGTTGCCGTTCTTCGAGATCGCCCTGGGCCTGCTCCTGCTGATCGGGCTCGCCGTCCGCGTCACGGCCTCCGTGTCGGCGGTGCTCCTGCTCGTGCTCATCGGTGTGATCGTCTCGGTGTGGGCCCGCGGGCTGTCCATCGACTGCGGATGCTTCGGCGGCGGCGGTGCGGCCGATGTGAACGGCTGGGACTACACCAAGGAAATCCTCCGGGATGTGGCCTTCCTCGCACTGGCGGCGTGGTTGATCGTGTTCCCGCGGTCGCCGTTCGCGCTGGGCCTCGGCTCCCGCACCACTCTCTCAGTGACCCCTCAGCAGGCGATGGCAGAGTAAGCATTCGGTAAATCGATCCGACGTCGAAGGACTGCATCCACGTGAGCGCGAAGAACAAGTACACCCCGCAGCCGGAATCCAGCCGGTCCACCTACATCCTCGGTGGGCTCGCCGTGCTGGTGATCGCCGTGCTGGTCGTCGGGGGTGTGATCTGGCAGAGCAACCGCAGCAAGCCGCGGAACGACGGTTACGGTGGTGTCCAGAACTCCGAGGTCCAGGTGGCGTTGCAGGGCGACGGCGTGGTGCTTCTCGGTCGCCCCGACGCGGCCACCACGATCGATCTGTTCGAAGACCCGATGTGCCCGTACTGCGCCGAGCTCGAGAACAGGAACGGGCAGGAACTCGCCCAGGCCGTCGATGACGGCAAGGTGGCCGTCCGCTACCACGTCCTGAACTTCCTCGACCGGCTCTCGGCGAGCGGTGACTACTCCACCCGCGCCGTCGCCGCATCCGAATGCGTCGCCGAAACCGGTGACGCCGTGGCGTACTCGGCATTCCACGCGGCCCTGTTCTCACCGGCGAATCAGCCGAAGGAGAACGGCAGCTCCGACCACACCAACGAGGAGCTCGCGCAGATCGCCCGCGACGCCGGAGCGTCCGACGCAGCTGCGCAGTGCATCACCACCGGTGCGAAGGTCGAGCAGGCCCGGGCACACGCCGAGGCGGGCCGTCAGGCCCTCGCAGCGAGCGGTGCGACGGGCACGCCCGCCGTGGTCGAGGACGGCACCGTGATCGACGCGCTCTCCAACGAGAACTGGGTGTCGCAGCTGTAGGCGGCTCCGCCGCCCGTGCGTGGTTGACGAGTGTCTGGACTCCTTCACCACGCACGGGCGCGAAGCGCCTCTGACCAGGCGATTTGTTGGCCCGGTCGGCAATGGTGTAACTTTCTTCGAGCACGGAGGAAGTGATTCCGAGTGCGGAGAACAACCGAATACGGGGCTATGGCGCAGCTGGTAGCGCACCACACTGGCAGTGTGGGGGTCAGGGGTTCGAGTCCCCTTAGCTCCACTTTCGAGAGAAGCCTCCCATCCGCAAACCTGCGGATGGGAGGCTTTCCTCATTCATCCCCGTTGTGCCGGTGGGACACTGGCGTCATGACATTCACTGTGACGCATCGATCATTCGACCAATTGGCGGAGTTCGCCGTCACCGACTTCGGCGACGACGACAGCTACAGCATCCACGAGTCCGGGGCCCTCGTCATCGTCCGTGCCGCCCGGGAGTTGATCTACGCCCCCGGCAGCTGGTTCATGGTGGAGCGGGAGGACGGGCAGGAGGACGGTTCGCCCGGCAACTACATGTGACCGTCCGGCAGACGCCCCACCCGATGGGAACATGTGTTCGATACCGGGGTAGATTCGAGGTGTGGCTGCCAGAACGGAAACCGCCCCGGGACGCTGTCCGAACGGGCACCTGCTGGCCGCCAACACGTGCCTGGTGGGGTGGGAGGTGTGCGGGTGCCCGACGTCGAACAACGGTGGGCACCGCACCCACTTCTGCCGGCGATGCGGCGCCACGATCCGGACTCCGCCGTGCAGCTGCCCGGCCTCGGGCGAGAAGCGGTGATCGGTCCACTATCGGATGGGCTGCCTCGCGGCCGTCGGATTGCCCCATATCGTGTCGGATTCGTCCTGGAGGACGAGCGCGACCAGTCTCTCGGTGTCCGCGGTGAACGTGGATGCTGCGACGCGCACCCAGATCCAGTGCCCGGCGCGGTGACGGATCCGGAGATGCGCTGTCGCGCTGGGGTTTTCCGACCCCAGGACCCGGGCGAGCATGGCGCCCCACAGTTCGGCGTCGTCGGGGTGGAACAATTGTTCGTGCTCGAGGTCGGCGAATTCCTCGGTGCCGTAGCCGATCAGGGCGGCGCATGCGGAGTTGCTGAACACGACGTTTCGTTCCCGGTCGTGAACGCTGATCGCATGCGGGATGGACTCCACCAGTGCAGCGAATCCGTCGCTATCCAGTTCTCTCACAGTCCCCCCTCTTGCATTCTTCGACGGCTTTGTATTCTTCGTCGGCGCCCACATAGTACGCCGGACCAGGATTTTCGGGCGGTTGAGCAGTTAACGACGAGCAATCTGCGGTCCGTGGATCTGCTCCTCGGGGATAGGGTGACGGGGTGCGCTTCGTCACCATCGTTCAGGCCTCCGCGTTCGTCCCCGTCTGGCTGCGCGTGCTTCTGCTGATGGCGGCGGGCGCGAAGGTGTGGGGAGCGGGCATCTACTCGGGCTGCCACTTCGGCGGCAAGGACATCTCGATGGGTGTGGGAACGTTCGTGAACCGGGGGGTGCTGTTCGACGGGACCGCGCCCATCACGCTCGGCAGGCAGGTCGCTGTCGGGCATCGCGCGCAGTTCATCACGAGCACTCACGACATCGGTCCGTCCTCAGGCCGGGGCGGGCGGGTGGTCGATCGCCCGATCGTGATCGGCGACGGCTGCTGGATCGGCGCGGGCGCGATCATCCTTCCCGGAGTGACGGTGGGGGAAGGGTGCGTCATCGGAGCGGGCACGGTGGTCACTCGCGACTGCGAGCCGAACGGGCTCTACGCCGGCTCACCCGCGCGTCGGGTCCGCGACCTCGGCGCCGGCGCGTCCGTCGGCTGACTGCGGGTCTCTCGTTCGCCGGCGACCGCACGGTTCACGCCGTCGAGAAACCGCGAGATGGTGTCTCTTTCGGTGGCGTCGCGGTCGCGCCGGATCAGCCCGGCACTCTCCACGCGGTGCAGGAGTGAGAATGTGATGGCGGCAGTAGACGACTTCTTCCGCGCCTACGACTCGCTGCTGGACGACTGGCCGGTGAACGTCAACCCCGTGAACGTCCCGACGCCGTTCGGGCCCACCCGGGTGAACGTGTGCGGACCCGAGACGGGTACGCCGATTCTCCCGTCATGGGCGACGTGGGGCGCAGCGTGAACGACGGCGCGCCGCTGCGCACGCCCGCGGATCTGGTCGCGTGGCTGGACGCGGTGCTCGACCGTCTCGGGGCGACCTCGGCAGGGGGTCGGGCATTCGTACGGCGCCATGATCTCGCTCGCGTACGCGCTGCACGATTCCCGTCGCGTCGATCGTCTCGTGCTGCTCGACCCGACGTCCTGAAGCGGCAACGGCGCCTGATCGGCTGGGAGACCGCGGGCGCCGGCGTCGACCCCCGGTGGCTTCGTGTCACCGCGCTCGGTGCGGCCGCGTTCGGCCGCACCCCGCTGGTCGTGCCGCCACGCCCGAACCCCCGTGCGCTGTAAGGACTGACGGTCGACACCACTGTGGTGCTCGCGGGAGGCAGCCGGGCGCACGATGCGGGCAGGGTGGCGGAGAGCGTCCGGCGGCTGCTCCCGTCGGCCACGGTGACGACGATCCCCGGAGCCACTCATCACACGCTGCCGATGACTCCCGCGGCCGACGTCGACGCGACGATCCTCTCCGCGGGGGCGGGGCGCTAGGATGGGCGCCCGGTAGATCGTCGAGGGTCCACGGAGGTCGCAGCGTTGGCGAAGAAACGGATTCCCGTCGTCATCGTCGCCGGATTTCTCGGTTCGGGGAAGACCACACTCCTCAACCACGTGCTCCGCAACAACCGCGGGGTCCGCGTCGGCGTCATCGTCAACGACTTCGGTGCCGTGAACATCGATTCGATGATGGTGGCCGGGCAGGTCGATTCCATGGTGTCGCTGAGCAACGGCTGCATGTGCTGCGCCGTCGACGTCAGCGACATGGACGAGATGCTGGACCGCCTGGCGGGCCCCACGTCGCAGATCGATGTGATCATCGTCGAGGCGAGCGGGCTTGCCGAGCCGCGCAACATGATTCGGCTCGTACTCGGCAGCGCGAACCCGCACGTCGTGTACGGCGGTCTCGTCGTGATGGTCGATGGTGAGCAGTTCGAGGACATGTCGGCGCAGCACCCGGACCTCGGCAAGCACGTCACGCTCGCAGACCTGGTGATCCTCAACAAGACCGACCGGATCGACGAAGGCCGACGCGCCGCCGTCCACGCGATGGTCCGCGAGTACAACGACCGCGCGCCGGTCCTCACCACCGCGCACGGCCGGATCGAGCCCACCCTGCTGTTCGACCGGGAGCCCGGACGTGAACCGGCGGCGGGGGAGCAGCTCACCCTCGATCAGCTCCTGCTGGATCAGCACGACCACTGTGACGGCCACGACCATCTGCACTCGTCCTACGAGGCAGTCGATTTCGCCTCGGAGGTGCCGATCGATCCGCGGCGGCTCGTCGAGTTCCTCGAGAAACGACCGGTCGGGATCTACCGGATCAAGGGATTCGTGCATTTCGCGGTGCCCGGGCAGTCGCGGAAGTTCGAGGTGCAGACGGTGGGGCCGCACATCAGATTCACGTCGACGCGCTGGGAACCCGGTGAGGAACGGGCGACGCAGCTGGTGCTCATCGGGGCCGACATCGAGGCCGAGCACGTGCGGAACCGGCTGGCGGACTGTGTCGTGGCCGCAGGAGAAGATGCGGACCCCGGCGCGATGCTGGGTGTGCACCGCTATACCGTGACGGCGTGACCGAGTCTGCGTGTAGTCCCGAACCCCGCCCCGAACCCGTCCTGTCCGTGTACGACGCGATCCGTCGTCGCCGGGACGTGCGAGCCGAGTTCACCGGGGAGCCGATCGCGCCGGATGTCCTCGATCGCATTCTGGGCGCCGCGCACTGCGCCCCCAGCGTGGGCAACACGCAGCCGTGGGATTTCGTCGTCGTGCGCGACACCGGGACGTTGACCACGTTCGCCGACCACGTGGCGGGTGCCCGGAAGCGGTTCGCGGAGTCATTGCCCGAGGACCGGAAGAAGACGTTCGACCCGATCAAGATCGAAGGGATCTGCGAGAGCGGCATGGGTGTGGTCGTGACCTACGACCGGAGTCGCGGCGGCGAACACATCCTCGGCAGGCACACGGTCGACGACACCGGCCTGTTCTCGGCGGTGCTCGCGATCCAGAATCTGTGGCTCGCCGCGGCCGCCGAGAACGTGGGCGTCGGCTGGGTGTCGTTCTACGACGAGCCGTATCTCACCGAACTGCTGGGCATTCCGGAGCCGGTGCGCCCCATCGCGTGGCTGTGCGTGGGGAAGGTGGCCGAGTTCCAGCAGGTGCCGGACCTCGAGCGCTTCGGGTGGCGGGGGCGCCGGCCACTGGCCGACGCCGTCCACCTCGAGAAGTTCTAGCCCTGACGGCGGCGTGAGCCGCCTGCGGCCGCCGTGCGGGTTCCGCCGCCCGTGGACGAGGCAGCACGGGTGCGGCCCGCTCCACCCGAGCGGGAGCGACGAGCCCCGCCGCCCTGACCGTGTGCGCGACCGCCCTGGCCGCGTCCACCCTGGGCGCCGCCCGGCCGCTGATTGCGGCCGCCGCCGTTCGACGCCGGTGCCGCCTTGGGGGCGGGGGCGACGTGCGGCGCGATGTCGCCGACCAGGTCGAGCACGTGAGCGGAATCCGCGGTGCTGCGAACGGGGGTCACCTTGATCGCGGCCTTGCGCATCAGGACGGCCAGGTCCTTGCGCTGCTCGGGCAGCACGACCGTCACGACGTCGCCGGCGCTGCCCGCGCGTGCGGTGCGACCGGAACGGTGCAGGTACGCCTTGTGCTCGGCGGGCGGATCGACGTGGACGACCAACTGCACGTCGTCGACGTGGACGCCGCGGGCCGCGACGTCGGTGGCCACCAGCACGCGTGCCTCACCGGCGGAGAAGGACGCGAGGTTGCGGTCGCGGGCCGCCTGCGACAGGTTGCCGTGCAGATCGACCGAGGGGATTCCCGCCTCGGTGAGCTGACGGGCCAGCTTGCGGGCCTGATGCTTGGTCCGCATGAACAGGATGCGCCGTCCGGTGCCGGACGCGAGTCGCTCGACCAGCTTGCGCTTGGCTTCGACGCCGTCCACATCGAACACGTGGTGCGTCATGGCGGCGACCGGCGAGTTCGCCTCGTCGACCGAGTGCAGGACCTCGTTCTTCAGGAACCGCTTCACCAGCTTGTCCACACCGTTGTCCAGGGTGGCGGAGAACAGCAGCCGCTGCCCCTGCTGGGGGGTTGCGCTGAGGATGCGAGTGACGACGGGCAGGAAGCCGAGGTCCGCCATGTGGTCGGCCTCGTCGAGCACGGTGATCTCGACGGCGTCGAGGCTCACGAACTTCTGCTTCATCAGGTCTTCGAGCCGTCCGGGGCACGCAACGACGATGTCGACGCCGGCCTTGAGCGCGCTGACCTGACGGTTCTGCGAGACGCCACCGAAAATCGTGGTGACCCGCAGGTCGTAGGCGGCGGCGAGGGGCTCGAGGGTCGCGGTGATCTGGGTCGCGAGCTCGCGGGTGGGGGCCAGGATCAGACCCACCGGACGGCCCGGGCGGCGCTTGCCGCCGGACAGTTCACCGGCGAGGCGGGACACCATCGGAATGGAGAAGGCGAGCGTCTTACCGCTGCCCGTCTTGCCGCGGCCGAGCACGTCGCGCCCCGACAGCGTGTCGGGGAGGGTGTCGACCTGGATGGGGAAGGGGGAGGTGATCCCCTTGTCGGCGAGCGCTTTCACCAGCGGTTCGCGGACACCGAGCGCGGCGAATGTCGTGTCGGGGGTATGTGTGTCAGACAAGTGGTCAGGCCTTTCGGGCACAGGGTCGTGCCCGGAGGGCCGATACGGAAGGTCTCCGTCGGAGCTCGAGCACAGGTTGGCGGCGTTGCCGGTCGGCAAGCTTCTTCGCCGTAAGAAGAGCGGATGCGAGTGCACATCCAACAGGATTCGGGTAACCGAACTGAATGCGTTCTACGACGCTGGATGACCGACATGGTCACCTAGTGATGGCGAGTCTACCTGGTGGCAGCCGAACGGTCCGACCGAGGAGTCACAGACCGACCCATTCGGAGGCTCCGTCGGCGAACTTCTGCCGCTTCCAGATGGGTACCTCGTGCTTGATCCGCTCCACCAGTTCTGCGCACGCCGCGAACGCCTCGGCGCGGTGCGGAGCAGCGACCGCGGCGACCACCGCGAGGTCGCCGATGGTGAGGGATCCGACCCGGTGGATGGCCGCCACGGGGAGTCCGGTGGAGTTCGCCACCTCTTCGCACACGGTGCGGAGGAAGCGCTCGGCGTCCGGGTGCGACTGGTACTCGAGAGCCGAAACGGATTGTCCACCATCATGATTGCGGACGACGCCGGTGAACACGACGACGGCGCCGTGCTCGGGACCGGCCACGGCAGCGTCGACGACGGCGGGATCGAGGGGTTGATCCGAGATCTGGGCGAGGATGTCAGGCATCGTGCGCACCTCCGCCTGCGACCTGAGCGAGAAGATGATCGACGATGGGGTCGAGGACGGACAGTCCGTCCTTCACCCCGCCCGGCGAGCCGGGGAGATTCACGACTACTGTGCCGTTCGCCACACCGGCGAGTCCGCGGCTCAGCGAGGCGTGCGGGGTCGCCGCGGTTCCGCGGTTCCGGATGGCGTCGGCCACACCGGGCAGTTCGCGGTCGAGCACCGCACGGGTGGCCTCCGGGGTGGCATCCGTGGGGGAGACGCCGGTGCCGCCGGTGCTGATGACCAACGCCGGATTTCCGGACAGTGCGTCGGCGAGGCCGGCCGCGATGTCCGCGTCCGCGTAGACCAGCGGACCCCGGGTGGTGAAGCCGCGTTCCTCGAGCCATGCGGCGATGACCGGGCCGGTCGTGTCCTCCCGGGTGCCCCTCGCCCCGCCGGTCGAGGCGACCAGGACGGCCGCGGATCGCGCTGTCACCGTGGGCGTTCCGGTGCTCTGCTGCTCCCGCGTCCAGTGCCCGCGCTTGCCGCCGTCCTTGGTGAGCAGCCGGACCCCGTCCAGGGTCGCCGAGGGATCGACCGCTTTCACCATGTCGTGCAACGTCAGTCCGGCGACCGCGACGGCGGTGAGGGCCTCCATCTCGACGCCGGTCGGGCCCTTCGTCTTCGCGGTGGCCTCGATCGTGATGGCGTTGTCGGTGAATCCGAATTCCAGCTTCACCGACGACAGCGCGAGCTGATGGCACAGCGGAATCAGCTCGGACGTCTTCTTCGCACCCGAGATCCCGGCGATCCGGGCCGTCGCGAGCACGTCGGCCTTGGGAAGGTCGTCGGCCCGGACCAGTTCGATCACCGCGGGGGTGGTGACCAATTGCCCGGCGGCCACCGCCGTTCGGGTCGTGTCCGCTTTCGCGCTCACGTCGACCATGCGGGCGCGGCCCTCGCTGTCGAGGTGCGTTAGGTCGCTCATAGGGGGATCACTTTCACGAGTTGGCCGGCGTCGAGTGCGGTGACGTCGGCGGGAACGTCGACGAGGACGTCCGCCCATGCCATCGCGGCGACGAGATGGGAACCGGGGCCGGACACGAGTTCGACTCCGGCATCGGTACGGCGGGCGCGGAGGAATTGTCGCTTGCCCTTGATGGAGGTGACGGCCGCGGCGAGCGGCAGCTCCTCGGGTTCGGTCGGGGAGAGCCCCGCCGCGCGCCGGATCTCGGGACGGGCGAACACCTCGAACGACACGAGGGTGCTCACGGGGTTGCCGGGAAAATTGAGTACGGGTGTGCCGTCCACCACGGCCGTGCCCTGGGGGCCGCCCGGCTGCATCGCGACGTGACCGAACTGTGCGCCGAGCGGCGAGAGGGTCTCCTTGACCACCTCGAAGTCGCCCATCGACACTCCACCGGACGTGAGGACGAGATCGGCGGTGGTGGTCGCCTCCGCGAGCAGGGTCCGGAACTCGGCGGGGTCGTCGCCGCTGCGGGTGATCGAGACGACCTCGGCGCCGTTGGCCCGGGCACTCGACGCGAGGGCGATTCCGTTGGAGTCGTAGATCTCTCCCGGGTGCAGTGTGGTGCCGGCGTCCACGAGTTCGGCGCCGGTGGTGATCACGGCGACGCGGGGCCGCGGGCGCACCGGGACGCGCTGCAGGCCGACGGCGGCGAGGACCGCGATGTGCCGGGCGGCGAGAACGCTGCCCGCGGGCAGCAGGAGAGTGCCCTCCCGGACGTCGCTGCCGCGCTCGCGCACGAACTCCCCGGCGGTGCGGGAGCGTCCGATCCGGACCTGTCCGTCCGTCGCCTCCGTGTCCTCCACCGGGACCACCGCATCGGCGCCGTCGGGGATCGGCGCCCCGGTCATGATCCGGTAGGCGGTACCGGGAGTGTGCGTGGTGGCCTCGGCCGGGCCCGCGGCGATCACGCCCCGAACCGGGAGCACCGCCGGAACCGACGCCACGGATGCGGCATCGACCGCGTACCCGTCCATCTGCGAATTGCGGAACAACGGCAGGTCGACGGGGGAGTGGACGTCGGCGGCGAGGACGCGTCCGAGTGCCTCGCCGAGCGGAATCTTTTCCGCCGGTCGCTCGTGGAGCGGCGCGAGGAGTTCGGCGACATGTTGGGCGTGCTGCTCCACAGAGCGTGCGGTCACGACATTCCTCCGGCCATGGTCACCAATCCTAGGCATCCCCTCCGGTCGAGCGACGAGGGCACCGCGCCGGACAGCGATCACCCCTAGCGGCATACTGGACAGATGCAGGGAAAGGCAACTCGATGACGGCGGTGGAGATGGGTATCCCGACTGTCCGGTCGTCGGTGTCGCTCGCGGGCAGGCCGGACGTCGACCACCTGGTCGACCGGTTCGGCCGGGTGGCGCGCGACCTCCGGGTGTCCATCACCGAGAAGTGTTCGCTGCGCTGCACGTACTGCATGCCGGAGGAAGGGCTGCCGGCCATTCCGGCGCAGAACCTCCTCACCGCGAGCGAGATCGTCCGGCTCGTCGACATCGCCGTCCACCGCCTCGGTGTGCGCGAGGTCCGGTTCACCGGAGGCGAGCCGCTGATGCGGGTGGATCTCGAGCAGATGATCGCGGGCTGCGCCGAACGTGTGCCGGGGATTCCGCTGGCGATGACCACCAACGCGGTCGGTCTCGAACACCGCGCAGCCAGGCTTGCCCGTGCCGGTCTGACACGGGTCAACGTTTCCCTCGATTCGGTCGATCGCGAGCACTTCGCGAGTCTGACGCGACGCGATCGGCTGCCGTCCGTCATCGCAGGCATCCGCGCCGCCGCAGACGCCGGACTGGCGCCGCTGAAGATCAATGCGGTGCTGATGCCCGAAACGC
Source organism: Rhodococcus sp. (in: high G+C Gram-positive bacteria) (assembly GCA_004211695.1). Taxonomy (GTDB): domain Bacteria; phylum Actinomycetota; class Actinomycetes; order Mycobacteriales; family Mycobacteriaceae; genus Rhodococcus_F. The sequence goes on along the minus strand of SEEV01000121.1, from coordinate 3,088 downwards.
TCGGTGGCGCCGCCGATCTCCTGGAGTGGTGCCTGGCCGAGGGCGTCGCACTGCGGTTCATCGAGGAAATGCCGCTCGACGCTGATCACGAGTGGGCGCGCGAGAACATGGTTGCCGCCGACCGGTTGCTGGCCGTCCTCGGCGAGCGGTTCACGCTCACCGAACACGGCCGGGACGACCCCTCGGCGCCGGCCGAGGAGTGGCTCGTCGACGGTGGTCCGGCGACGGTCGGGATCATTGCGTCCGTCACCCGGTCGTTCTGCTCCGACTGCGACCGCACCCGCCTCACCGCCGAAGGAACGGTACGGTCGTGCCTGTTCAGTGACCAGGAGGTCGACCTGAGGGCGGCGCTGCGGTCGGGTGCGGACGACGAGGAGCTGGCGCAGTTGTGGCGCGGCGCGATGTGGAACAAGTGGGCGGGCCACGGAATCAACGCGGACGGCTTCGCTCCGCCGGAACGCAGCATGGGAGCAATCGGTGGTTGACGTGACGGGTATTTCGGTTCGGTACTTCGCAGCTGCCGCCGACGCGGCGGGGTGCACCAAGGAGACTCTCGATCTCCCTGCGAGCGCAGACCTCGGCCAGGTGAAAGAACTTCTCCTCGCCAAGTACGGGCCCGACATGCAGCAGGTGCTGTCGGTGTCCGCGTTCCTCGTCGACTCCGAGTTGACGCGCGACCTGACCCGCACGGCCGGTGCGCAGGTCGACGTGCTGCCACCGTTCGCCGGCGGTTAGGGCATGCCCCAGGTCTGCGGGCTCAGCGGGAGTCGGCCAGCCACCGGTCGAAGGTGATCGTTCCGAACTGATTGTCGGGCACCAGGTTCAACCCCTCCCGGAAAAACTTCCCCATCGCGCCGGGGAGCGGAACGTTCACGACGACACCGTGCGTGCCCGTGGCCTTCTTCCACGCCGCGGTGAGGTCGCGGGCGGTGCGGACCTCGGGGCCACCGATGGTGATCGGACCCTCCGGTGACGGCTCGGCGGCCAGGGCGGCGTCGACCAGCGCGGTCGCGACGTCCCGGGTATCGATCGTCTGGAAGCTCGTCTTGGAGAAAGCGGGTATCAATCCGGCCCTGCTCGCCGGCTTCGCGATCATGGGGATGAAATCGTGGAACTGGGTGGCCCGCACGATCGTCGTGTCCATCGCCGCGTTCTCGTAGACCAGTTCCTGCTTCCGTTTCGCCTGGTAATAGGCGAAGTCGCTCCGATCGACGTTGACGATGGAGAGCAGCACGGCGCGTCCGACCCCGGCGCCGTCCGCGGTGGCGAGCAGGTTCTCGGCGCCCTTCTCGAGCACGGCCCTGGTGCCCCGGGTCCTGCCGTCGGTGGTGTCGACCACCACGTCGACGCCGTCCAGTGCCTCCGCGAGACCGTCACCGGTGACGAGATCGCCGTGGAAGTGAACGATTTCGCTGCCGGGGGCACCACCGTGCCGGGTCAGGACCCGGACCGAGTGACCGCGAGCCAGGAACTCCTTGACCACCTGCCGGCCTGCAGTGCCGGTACCGCCCGCGACCAGCACCTGGACCATCGGGTCACCGCCACCACGTGTCGAGCGGTGTCACCGGGACGGTCCGCTTGTGCCGGGTGTTCAGGAACATCGTCTCGAGCTTCCGAGCAATGTCCTCCGGCACATCCTTGCCCTCGAGGTAGTCGTCGATCTGCGCGTACGTCACTCCCAGCGCCGCCTCGTCGGGTAGGGCGGGACGATCGTCCTCGAGGTCGGCGGTGGGGACCTTCTTCCACGTGCTCTCGGGTGCGCCGAGTTCGCGTAGGAGTGCAGCGCCCTGACGCTTGGACAACCCGGTCAGGGGGGTGACGTCCACACCGCCGTCGCCGAACTTGGTGAAGAATCCGGTGATCGCCTCGGCAGCGTGATCGGTGCCGACCACGAGATACCCGAGCTGTCCGGCGATCGAGTACTGGATCACCATGCGTTCGCGGGCCTTGATGTTGCCGCGGACGAAATCGCGCAGCTCACCGCCGTCTCCGATGATGTCGCGCAGCGCCTCGGACGATTCCTTCGCGGTGGCGTCCGCGCCGGGTTTCACGTTGACGACCACCGACCGGTCGGGCTTGATGAAGTCGAGGGAGATCTGCGCATCCGACTCGTCGGCCTGGGTGCCGTAGGGGAGCCGGACGGCGACGAATTCGGCGTCGTGGCCCTCGTCGCGCAGCTCGCTCGCCGCGAGCTGGGCGAGACGTCCGGTGAGAGTGCTGTCCTGACCGCCGCTGATGCCGAGGACGAAGCCCTTGGCCGGGGTCGACAGCAGGTAGTCCTTCAGGAACTGAACGCGTTTGCGGATCTCGTCGGCCGCATCGATGGTGGGCCGGGCACCGAGTTCCTCGAGGATCTGCGCACGTAGATTCGCCATGACAGAACTCTAGCGAGTGCCCCTGACGGGCGCAGGGTACGGTTCCGCGCATGAGTAGATCGGACGTCCTGGTGGTCAGCGCGACCAAGGCGGAGGCGGTGCACGTCCCCTCCGGGTTCGAGGTCCTGATCACGGGCATCGGCAAGGTGAGCGCTGCTGTGGCCGTGGCGTCCGCGCTCGCCGACTACCCGCGGAATGACAAGCCGCTCGTCGTCAATATCGGCACCGCGGGTGCGTTGCACGAGCATCACAGCGGCCTGTTCACGCCGTCGACGGTCCTGAACCACGACATCAGTGGTGACGCCATCCGGGCGCTCGGGCACGAGGTGGCCGATCTCCTCGCCCTGCCGGACGGCGACGGTTCCGTGCTCGCGACCGGCGACGTGTTCGTGGCGGATGCCGCGGTGCGCGACGTACTGGCCCGGCGAGCCGACCTCGTGGACATGGAGGGTTTCGCCGTCGCCTACGCCAGCGCCCGTAGCGGCGCCCGGTGCCGGCTGGTCAAGCACGTCAGCGACACGGCCGACGATTCGGCCCTGGACTGGCCCGCGCGGATCGATGCCAGTGCCCGGGCGCTGGGCAGCTGGCTCACGGCCCTCTAGGAGGGCGCTGAACAAGGCTGGTTCTGGGGCCGGTCGTTGTACGGGCCGAGGCGCGAAGATTGGCCGGACGATCGCGCGCGATGGCCGATCGGCGGCGGGGCAGAGCGTCCG
>SEEV01000120.1 GCA_004211695.1 Rhodococcus sp. (in: high G+C Gram-positive bacteria) | reverse complement strand
GATCCCACCCTGTTGATCGCGCATCTGTCCGGCCGACACCATGCCATCGGTGAATTCCTGACCGAGAATGTGCTCGCCTCCCTCGATCCCGCAATGCTCGACTTCCTGCTGGCGACGTCGGTCACCGAGCGGATCTGCGGCGAGCTGGCTTCCGCACTTTCCGGCGTATCGCGCGGTCGGGAGATGTTGGCCGAGGTCGAGGAGCGTGATCTGTTTCTGCGCCGCGTCGACGACGAGGGCCAGTGGTTCGCCTACCAACCGCTGTTCGCAGACTTCCTTCGGCAACGGCTGCAACGCGATCGACCGGAGAAGATTCCGGAGCTACACCGCACCGCATGCGAATGGTTCGCTGCGCATCAAATGCTCAGCGACGCGGTAGATCACGCACTGGCCGCCGACGATCAACGGCGCGCCGTCGAACTGGTCGAGGACGGCGGCATCTACCTGATCGACCACTCGCAGGTCACTACCCTGCTCGGGCTGGTCGGGAAACTGCCGCCGAGGTTGGTGGTGGGGCGACCGCGGTTGCAGTTGTCCCTCGCCTGGGCAAACATTCTGCTGCACCACACCGACGCTGCGAGACAGGCGCTAACCCTGCTCGACGCAGCGCTCGAACGCAGCGAGCTGGGAGAATCGGAAATCGCCGAACTACGGGTCGATGCCGCCGTGGTGGAGGCGGTGGTCGAGTCGCGCGCGGATCACACCGACCTGGTCGACGAGCTGGTCACGCCCGCCCTGGCGCGACCTGATGCATTGCCGCCGTGGGTGGTTTCGACCGCCGCGAACCTTGCGACCTTCACCGCGAGCACCCGCGGAGACTTCGCCGAGGCCCACCGCCTGCAGGAGTGGGCGCTGCCCTACTATGAGCGCAACACCGGCCCTTACATCCTCGTCCACGGGCAGTGCTGGTTGGGTCTCGCCGAGATGGAACATCTCGAACTCGACGCGGCCGAGGATCGGGTGCGCAAGGCGGTCCGCACGGCCCGTCGGACCGCCGGTCGGCACTCGCTCGCCGCCCGGCTGACCGGGTCGGTACTCGGCGAATTATCCTACCAACGCGGCGAACTCGACGAGGCTGAGCGGCTGCTCGACGAGGGCTACACGCTCGGCGGCGGGGCGGGGCCGGTCGATTTCAAGCTCGCGCGTTATGCGCTCGGCGCCCGCATCAAGGTGCTGCGCGGCGATCCGGCAGAGGCGGCGACCCGGCTCAACGAGGGCTTGCGGGTTGCCGCTGCCATGTCGCTGCCGCGGCTGCGCGCCACCATCGAGAACGAGCGAATTCGGTTGGGGCTCGACCTCGACGCGGATCTGACGGAGACGCCGCCGGCGCAATATGCGCGGCGCCGACGACCGGTCGCCGGCATCGATGCGATCATCGCGCAGATCGAGGAGGATACCGGGATCCGGCTGCTGCGCGAGCGCGATCCCGAACTCGCCTGCCTCTGGGCGCAGGAATGGGTGGATCGCCACGAGGGCACCGAACGCCGGTATTCGCAGCTGCGGGCCCAGCGGTTGTCGGTGGGGTGCCTGGCCGCGGCGGAGCGCGTCGACGAGGCGAAGGCACTGCTCGCCGAGATCGCCGCGCGCTGCGCCGCACTGCGGCTCGCGCGTTTCCTGCCCGACGGAGGACCGCGCCTCGCCGCGCTGTTGGCAGCGTTACACGCCGATCAGCGCGAGGGGCACTGGCGGCCGGAATGGGCGGCGGTACCGGCGGCCTTCCTGCAGGCGGCAACGGCTGCCGCGGTGCCTCATACGCTCTGAAGATTCGATGCGGATCGCCGAGGTGGAGATCGGCGGGCCGGGCGGCATCGGCCGAACATGGAAAGTGGAACGATGAGCAGCTGGTCCTACTGGTTCGAAATCGCAGTGATCTGCGGGATCACCCTTGTGGGCACCATCATGTGGGGACACTGGGAGGAACACACCCCGAATTGGCGGCGGATCGGGAAGATCGCCGTGTTTTGCGGGCTGTCGGTCTTCGTTTCCGCCACGGCCGGGCGTTTCTGGTTCTTCGTGCTGCTCGGCGTCCTGGCCGCGATCGTGCTGCTGATCCACGCCTGGTGGCTTCCGCGGAAAGGCATCAACGGTTGGACCGGCGAGCCCCGCGAGAAGTACTACGCCCTCCGCGGCTGGAAATGGCCGCCGGAGAGGCGCTGACGTTATTGGATGGTAGTGCTCACAGGCGGTGTGCCGACGTACTCGACAAACTCGGCCTGTTGGCAGGAATACCGCACGCATGGAATACCTCCGCCCCGCCACCAAATGGCGGTCGGCGTTCCGAGCTTCGACGACCCTGGTAGTCGCTCCGTATGGTGGCCGAAGTCGCCTCGCAATCTGCCTTTTGAGGCAGCCTGACACATGACCATTGGTCGGCGCCCGGGCCGATCTGCGGCTCCGGTTGAATCCGCGCCAAAAGTTCGGATCCTACCGCGGGCACGGTAAAATGGCAGGTCAGAGGAGAAATTTACATTCTCTGACTTGCCCGTTGAATTTTCGGTGATCCCCGCGCTCTGGACGCCCTGAGGAGAATCAAGGCCATGAACACACCGGACGATGACCACGCGATCCGCGACGGCGTGAACCCTGTTCCCCCGCCACCTGACAGTGTCATCGAGCGCGTCACCCCTGCACTCCGCGCCGCTCTCCTCCGAGCGGATAGCCGACTGTCGGAGCGATGCGCCTCGAAGGCCGCGACCGTCGAGCTGCAAGACGCAGCCATCAAGGCCGTGAACGTCGCGCACGGAAACCTGAGCACTTTCCTCGCGGCCGACACGGCACATCCCGACAGTTCCACCTCACAGATCGACTACTACCGCTTCGCCTATGCGCTGATCGATCGGATCGCCGAGGCACGCAAGGCCGGTGTCGACGTCAGGCTCGACACGCTCGAGATCCGGCGCTGACGTCGAAGCAGATCAAGAATCAACGTCGGCATGGGTGGGGCAACCCACAGTGCAGAGGGGGTGATCGCGTGTGATCCATCAAGAGATCCGGGAGTGGGTCGCCGAGTTGATGCAACTCGACATCGCGACGGCCAGCCCCGGAGAGTTGGCCAAGCTCGACGCCATGACCGCGCTGGCCGAACGCCAGTATGTGCAGCAGCTGTTGAGCCTCCATGAATTCAGGCCGCTGTTGGGCTGAACCGGCTAGAACGCCGGCTCTGCGACCTGCGATAGCCAGTTCCGGCGGGTCGTCCACCAGAGAGTGGGTCGCGCCGCTGCCCCGTCTCGTCTGTGACGAGGACGCCGAGGAGCGGCCAGGACGGCACGCCGGGGAGGAGGACATGCGGCGCCGCCAGAAGTGTCGTGACAGCAAAGCTGGCATATCACGTTGATCGCCACAAGCAGCGGGTCGCGGCGACGAACTGGTCTTCCGAAGTATTGGGCCGGCGCGGCCCTGTGCCGACGCTCGCGGAGCGAGGTTGCGTGCAGGTCATCGCCGGCACAGCGTCGACGCCGGGAGGATTCATCAACGCTCTTTTCAAGGCGGCGCAGGGACATTCGCTGATCGAACGGCGTCTGCGCGGCGTCTGCGGCTCCCGCAGTAGCCCGATCGTGCGCCAGCGCCCGGCCCGTCACCACGCGCTGATGAGCACATACGCGGCCACGACGGACCCCACCACCGCGCCGCCGTAACACAGCACCACGATCACCCCACCGGCCCGCTCGAGGCGCAAGCCGTGATACAGCGCGAAGCGAAATCTGTGCGCCCAGTGGAACAATGCCAGAACACAGAGCCCGAAGAGCACCAGCAGTGTGACCGGATGATGCAGCACCGAGAGCAGGTGGGACTGGTCGGGCGCGGCCACCCATCCGAGCGGAATCGCGACGCCGAACAACACCAGCAGTATGGGAATCAGCAGGGCCGCGGCCATGCCACCAGCGCTGAACAGCAGCCACGCTGCAGGCTCCAGCGATCTCGGTGTGCTCCGCTTCCGGGCCGGTGTCCTCTTTGTCGTCATCGCAAGATCACCCACGCCACAACCGCCGAACACGCCGCCCACAGCCCATAATGCGCTGTCAGCACCACACGAGGCGGAACTCGCCGCCCACGCAGCCGGACCACCATCGCCTTGGGCGCCAGGTTGAACCACGTCACTGCGTGCAGCAGCACGAAAGCCGAGGCGATCACATCGAGCGCGATCACCCACGGTCGGGCGCTCCAGTCGAGGAACTCCTGGTAGGCCACGGGGCCGGAGCCGACCGCGTGCACCAGCATCAGCAGGAGCACCACAAACCACGCGACGAACACACTGGACAGCTCGCGCATCATGAACAGGAAGTACGAGCGTCGCCGAAGCCACCAGAATCGCGACACCGGTTTCCGGTACGGGCGAGCCGTGTACACGGGTCCGGCGCCGGATGAAGCGGTGTCCATGCCTCCAGCGCCGACGGGCCCGGCGGTCACCGCGCACCTCGGGGCAGGAGGAACTCCTTGAGCGACTTCGTCGCAGCGGTCAGCTTGTAGCGTTGGATCGCGCCGGCGGGGTCGACGCCCTTGGGGCATGCGACGCTGCACTCGCCGACGTAGGTGCAGGCCCACGCGCCCTCCGCGGAGGCGAGTACATCACGCCGGTCCTCGGCGCCCTCGTCCCGCGAGTCCAGGTTGTACCGTTGCCCCAACGCGATCGCCGCCGGGCCGATGAACAGCGGATCGAGGGCGTAGACCGGGCAAGCGGCGTAGCAGAGCATGCAGTTGATGCACATGCTGTACTTCTTGTATTCGTCCATCTGCTCCGGTGTCTGCAGGTACTCGCCGTCCTCGGGCTCGGTGTCGTCCGAGCGGATCAGCCACGGCTTGACCGTGGGCAGCTTCTCCATGAAGTCACTGATATCGACGACCAGGTCGCGGATCACCGGGAAGTTTCGCATCGGCTCGACCCGGACGGGCCCCGGCGCGTAGTCGGTCAGGAACGTCGAGCAGGTCAGCTTCGGCTCGCCGTTGACTGTCATGCCGCAGCTGCCGCAGATGCCCATCCTGCACGACCAGCGGTAGGACAACGTGCCGTCGAGGCGGTCCTTGATGTAGTTCAGGCCGTCGAGGATCGCCCACTGCTTGCGCAGCGGAACCTGATAGCTCTGCAATGCCGGTTCCGACTCCTGCTCGGGCCGGTAGCGCGAGATCTCCATCGTGATGGTGTCGGCAGGGGGTGTGTCCGCCACGGCTCTCATCTCCCGTATACCCGCTCGCCCGGCGGCCAGCGGGTGATCGTGACCGGGGGGTACGAGAAGCGGGGCTCCCCGTTGGGCTCCCGATGAATCAGTGAATGGGCCAGATACCGTTCGTCGTCGCGCGCTGGGAAGTCGGTGCGTTGGTGGGCGCCGCGTGACTCCTCCCGTCGAAGGGCGCTGCCCACGATGCACTCGGCGACGTCCAACATGCACGACAGCTCGAGGGTGGCGACCAGTTCGGTGTTGAAGGTACGGCTGTGGTCATCGATGGCCGCACCGGCGTAGCGCTCCCGCAGCGCCCTGATTGTGTCGACCGCCTTGCTCAGTGATTTCTCGTCCCGGAAGATGCCGGCCCCGGCCTCCATCGCATCCTGCATCTCGGTACGGATGTCGGCGATGCGTTCACCGCCCGAGCCGCCCTCGCCCTGGTGCCGGGCAAGCTCGCTGTCGAGCCTGTGCTGCTCGTCGCGTCCCTGCGCCTCGACCGCCGCGCTGGATGCCCCCGCACCCGCTTGCCTCACATAGTCCGCCGCGGCCTGTCCTGCGCGGGCTCCGAAGACCAGCAGTTCCGGTAGGGAGTTCGAGCCCAGCCGATTGGCGCCGTTGATGCTGACGCAGGCGACTTCGCCCGCGGCGTACAACCCGGCCAGGTCGGTTGCGCCCTGGATGTCGGTGTGGATCCCGCCCATCATGTAGTGCACAACCGGGCGCACCGGGATGAGTTCGTGGACCGGGTCGATGTTCTGGTAGCTGGCGCACAGTTCGCGCACGAACGGCAGCTTGGCGTCGATGACGTTCGCGCCCAGGTGGCGAAGGTCTAGATGGACGATCGGCCCGCTTGGGGTATCGATGGTCCGGCCTTTCTCTTGCTCGTGCACGAATGCCTGAGAGAGCCGGTCGCGCGGCCCCAGCTCCATGCTCCGCAGTTGAGGTTCGGGAGTGGGTGTGCCGAGGTCGTAGTCCTGCAGGTAGCGGTAGCCGTCCTTGTTCAGCAACCATCCACCTTCCGCACGGGCGGCCTCGGTGATCAGGATGCCGGTGAAGGGCAGGCCGGTCGGGTGGTACTGGACGAACTCCATGTCTTTCAAGCCGGCGCCCGCCCGGTAGGCCAGAGCCATGCCGTCGCCGGTCTTGATGTTGGCGTTGGTAGTGAAGGGGAAGACCCGACCGCAGCCTCCGGTGCACATGATGACGGCATCGGCCACGATCGTCTCGATCCGGCCGGTGGCCAACTCGATTGCCACCACGCCGCGCACCCGACCTTCGTCGACCAGAATTGTCGTGACGAACCACTCGTCGTAGCGCACTATGTCCGAATAGGACAGTGCCGTCTGGAACAGTGTGTGCAGCAAGTGAAAGCCGGTCTTGTCGGCGGCGAACCACGTGCGCTTCTTTCGCATTCCCCCGAAGGCGCGCACGGCGATGTGCCCGTTCGACCGTCTGCTCCAGGGACAGCCCCAGTGTTCGAGACGTAGCAGCTCGGTCGGGGCTTCCTTGATGAATGCCTCGACGGCATCCTGGTCGGAAAGCCAGTCGCTGCCGGACACGGTGTCGTAGGCGTGTTCGTCAAGGGTGTCGTCATCGGCGATGACGGCAGCGGCTCCGCCCTCTGCGGATACTGTGTGGCTGCGCATCGGATAGACCTTCGACACGATCGCGACGCTCAGCTTCGGGTCGGCTTCCGCGATGGCGATGGCCGCGCGCAGGCCCGCGCCACCGCCGCCGACGATGACGACGTCGTGGAATGCGGTCATTTTCAGGCCTCGTGGTTGCCGCTGTGCTCGTCCTTCAGGACCTTGCCGTCGTGGCGGACGGTCTCGATACGGACGGAGCCGTCGTGGAATTCGTGGCGAATTATGCGGCAACCGCAGGCGTAGGTCCTGTCGTCGATGCGCAGGCCTTCGTCGTCGTTCTCCTGGTGCCGTCGACCGTCCACCACCCGCCCGCAGGGTGCTCGCTCCGCGGCGAAGGGTGAACTCGTGCGGATCATCGGCCACCTCCCTGCCCTGGCGGACGGCCAAACCACTGATCGGTCTCCTCGGCCGGGATGAGGGGCCGGGCGCCAGGCAATGCAGTGTGATCTAGTTCACACTGGACGATACGCCTCTTCGCGCATTTCAGAGCTGGGCCGGTGGCTGGCGCTGCGCCGCCCCCGTGACGATGGCCGCCCCGGCGAGGGCGCGTCAACGCCGCTCAGTTCCTGATGATCCACACCACGGTCGAACCTGTCATGAATCTGGGAGCTGTCTCGTTCAGAGGGCAAGTGAACCAGACAGGAGCAAAACCATGAAGCACCGCATCGTGGTCCTCGAGGGCCGGATACGCCGGAGCATCCGCCGCCGGATACCTGGCTCGCCATCTCCACCCCGCCGATTTCGAGATCACCCTCGTCACCATCGAATCCGACTTCGTCGAGCGGATGCGCCTGCACCAGCTCACTGCCGGCAAGAACCTGCGCCGCTACCCATTGACCGAGTTGTTCGCCGGCACCGGGATCCGGCTGCAACTGTCGCGCGGCACCGCCGTCGACGCCGGGCAACGGACCGTCACGGTGACCGACGGCGAGGGCACCGACCGGCTCGAATACGACACCCTCCTCTACACACTGGGCAGCACCGCCACCGACCACGGGGTTCCGGGCGTGGACGAGTGCGCCTTCCACGTCGCCGCCCGCCCGGCCGGCCGCGCTGCGCCTGCGCCAGCGCCTGGATGAGCTGGGTGATAACGGGACGGTGCTGGTCGTCGGCGGGAACCTGACCGCGATCGAGACCGCCACCGCGATCGCCGAATCCTGGCCCGGACTGCAAGTCGCCCTGGCCACCAGCGGCGAGTTGGGCGGTTGGCTGGGCCCCAAGGCCCGCCGTCACATGCTGCGTGCATTCGACAGGTTCGGCGTCGCGGTTCACGAGCACGCCACCATCGAAGGCGTCGAGGCGACGGGGGCCGTCGCCGCTGACGGCACCATCTTTCCCTCCGACGCGACCGTGTGGGCGGCCGGCTTCGTCGTCCACCCCATCGCCGCCGCCAGCGGTCTCGATGTCGACGATCACGGCCGGATCATCGTCGACCGCATGATGCGGTCGGTCTCGCACCCGGAGGTCTACGCCGCCGGTGACAGTGCCTACGCCATCGGCGAAGACGGTCAGCCGCTGCCGATGTCCTGCTCTTCGGCGGGATTCACCCGCATGCAGGCAACGGTCGCGATCGTAGGGACCTGACCGGTCGCGAGATTTCGAAGACCTCGTTGGCATACCTCGGCAACTGCATCAGCCTCGGACGGAAGGACGCGATCCTCCAAATGGTCGACGGCGACGTGCGGTCGAAGTCCTGGGCCCTGCGCGGCCGGGTGGCGGCGCTTCAAGGCGTTCGTGCTCAGAGGCGCCGCATGGAACATGGGCTACCCGACCTATGGGCTCCCGACTCGCAGGCGCCACCTCGCCACCGTGATCGGCCGTTCCACCGAGACGGTCGCCGCCTAGGGTGGCGCTCATGGACACTGCCACCGTGGAGCGTTTCGAGGCAAACCGGGACCGGTTGGCCTCGCTCGCGTACCGTCTGCTCGGCTCGCCCGACGACGCCGAGGACGTGGTGCAAGACGCGTTCCTGCGCTGGCAGGCCGCCGACCGGGAACATATCAAGGTGCCCGAGGCGGGCTGACCAGGGTGATCACCAATCTGTCTCTCGATCGGCTCCGTTCGGCGAAGATGCGGCACGAACGCGCGGTTGGCGCCTGGCTGCCCGAACCACTTCTCGACGGCGACCCGATGCTGGGCCCAGCCGACACCGTCGAGCAGCGGCAATCGGTGACGTTGGCAGTGTTGACGCTGATGGAGCGCCTCTCGCCAATCGAGCGGGCCGTCTACGTTCTGCGTGAGGCCTTCTCCCATAGCCACGCCGAGATCGCCGAGATCCTCGCCATCACCGAGTCCGCGAGTCAGCAGCACGCCCACCGGGCCCGGCGTCGTGTCGCCGCCGAGCGCAACGTCAGTGAAGTCGACGGCACCGCCGCACGTCGAATCGTCGAGGCATTCGTCAACGCCGCCTCTTCGGCCGCACCGAACGGCTGCTGGCGTTGCTGACCGACGACGCAACCGCGATCTCCGACGGTGCCGGGCCGGCCGAGAAACTCGTGCGGTTCTCGGGCCCCGAGCGGATCGCCACCATGGTGCGAGCCGGCTTCAAGCCGACTCAGGCGAAGCGGAAACTGGCCGGCGGCTCCCCTGCGATCCACTCCGGCATGGTCAACGGCTCCCCCGCGATGATCGCCGCATTCGACGACCGTGTCGTGGGCGTGGTCGTCCTCGAGGTCCACGGCGACAAGATCTCGGCCGTGCGGGGCATAGCCTCCCCGGCCCACCTCGTCCGCCTCACCGAGGAATGGTGCCGTCGCGAGCACGACGACCCCCTCATCGAATCGTGGTGACCGGAAACCCTTTCGGTCACTCGCGGTGCGAGTTCATGGTTCGCGAGCTTCGCCCCGCGCGGGAGAGGCCGTCGGCCCGACTATCCCGGGGCGTCACCATCGATCGACGACGTCGGAAGGGGAACGCTGATCGGCACGTCTCCGGAAGCGGAAGACTGACCGGCGCGTTCCGATGGCAGTCCCGTGACCGAAACCTCTTGTCCTGTAGAGGTCCCCGTATGCCCAGCCCGGTGGAGATTTGTCGGCCGGGGGCACCAACCGGGAACTATCAGTCCGCCTCCAGGGGATCGGACACGAGGTCGGCGCCGCCCGACTTCCACGGTGCGGTCTCAGAACCAGGGCCTCGTGGGCGTACCGAGGGAATGCCTGATCGTGACACGGCTCTCCCATGAAGTTATGTCGGCAACCCACAGCTGGTCCAGCGCCGCTGCGGTGACCCGGCGCTCGACCAGGTCAGCGGGACGCTCGGTTTCGGCAGCCGGGGTCGTGGTACTCGGCTCGCGAGGATTGGGTTCGTTCCCCAGGGGCTGCGCCCCGCCGTGGTGAAGGGAAATGTGGTGCCCGAGTCACCCCGGGATGTGTGTTCCATAGTCACCGTCCTCGCCGGTCTGGTGGGATCGATGCCGGTCGGAGGATACTTGCATGGTGTGTTCCGGTCGATCCCGATCCATCTATCCCCGTGGATCGGTTTGGTGGGTGGAGGGCGCAGGTTTGTTCGCGGGAACCGTGGATTGGCGCCTTTCGAGCCCGAGGTTCCGGAATCCTGTGCCCACCCGATCGTCCACGGAACATGCACCCACACAAGCGAATGCGTATCGGGCTCAGCCCGGGAACGGTGGTCGGTGATGGATGTGGTGCACCCGCGGTGCGCGGGAGTCGGAATCTCCGGGACGGACGCGGATCCCGGTAGCGACGTATCCGATCGTCGGGGTCGTTCCGGGGAGGCTCGAGCAATGTTGACACGATTCGCGGCGGTTGTTGCGGCGACCGTCGGACTTCTGGGGACCGTCGTCGTGGGTGTCGCGACCGCTGCGCCGCCGGTGGTGATGGGCGGCGGGACGGGGATCATCGTCAACGGCGAACTGCTCTGTTCGCTGACGACGATCGGTCACGACAATGCGGGACGGATGGTCGGGTTGACGGCGGGGCACTGTGGTGCCGTCGGTGCGTCCGTGGTTGCGGAGGCCTCGCAGGACAGTGGTGCGGTCGGCCGGGTCGTGGTGTCGAATCCGACTCTCGACTACGCGGTGATCCAGTTCGATCCCGGCGAAGTGGTTCCCGTCAACCGGGTCGGCAGCGTCACCATCACCGGGATCGGCGCCCCGGCCGGGTTCCCGCAGATGGCGTGCAAGGAGGGCCGCACCACCGGAAACACGTGCGGCATCGTGTACGGGGACCTCCTCGGTACCGGGGAGACCTGGACCCAGGCGTGCGTCGTCGAAGGTGATTCGGGCGCACCGGTGGTCGTCGGCACCACACTGGTAGCGATGGTCAACGCCTACCTCGTCGCGCCGTGCATCGGCCCGGAGATCGGCACCAACATCAATTCGATCGTCGCCGACATGAACGCCACAGGCGGGTACGGCGCCGGCTACCAGCCCATCTGAGCCTGAATCCGTGGACCGGTGATCTCGGTGGTTCTCGGGGTCGATTTTGTGGTGATGCCGACTGGCGACGCCAGCACCGTCCTGATCGACACCGAGGCTCTCGACACCGACACCGTCAAGGTCCCCCTCACCGGCTGGTCGATCTGTCCCCACACGAGGAACAAACCAAGATCCACAACTCGAGAGGACACTCGATCAGCGCGGGGACCTGCTCCGCCAACGGCACGCCCGCCGATACCCCTGGCAGGACACCGAAGGGATGCACGCCCGTCCCATCCGCGACCTCAACGGCTATCTGCAAGAGGACCCCCAGGCCAGGTGCAGTACAAACCAACCACTTGCTCCGTGGACCACTACCGGATGGGTGACCTTGTTTCCGTAGACTCTTGTGTCTTAAGGTGGGATGCGCGCATCGCGCGGCGTGTCGGGGTCTGGGCGAGTTGCGTTGTTAGACATGCTAATTAGCCCTCCAAAGGATCAGATCATGTCGACCAGGCCCACCGGATCGACGGTCACAGCACCCCGGTTATCCTCAACAATCCACGAGCGGGCATCGCCGGCACTCGAGCGCAACTAGTCAGGTTTCTTCCAGGTCGGCGGCGGAGTCGTCGAGTGATCTTGCCGGAATCGTCCGGCACGGGCGGACTTCACAGCTTGGCGCCTCATCTCACCACGTCGGCCGTTTCGCCTCCAGTCGGTGAATCACACGAGCTTTCCCCGTGCGGAGGAAGGCGCGTCGGGATACGCGCTCAGACGAAAGCTCCTGCACAAGTCGAGGGACCTCATCAAGTCGTTGCACCGGCGAGAGACAACGTAGTGTCGCATCCCTCACACGCTGAAACTGGGCACAGCGATGTTCACAAAGACGTTGTTGATCGACAACTACGACTCCTTCACATACAACCTCTACAGCTTTCTCAGCGACGTCAACGGGTGCCCGCCGACGGTAGTGCGCAACGATGTGGACTGGCGTGCGCTCGAACTGGCCGAGTTCGACAATATCGTCATCTCGCCGGGGCCCGGTCATCCAGCGAGCGAACGTGACTTCGGCATCAGCTCGCGGGCCATTCTGCAGGGCGGGCTTCCGACACTAGGAGTGTGCCTCGGCCATCAGGGATTGTGCCAACTGTTCGGTGCGCATGTCGTCTTGGCACCAGAGCCGAGGCACGGTCGGAACTCGGAGGTATTTCACAACGGTAGAGAATTGTTCGCGGGTCTCCCCTCGCCTCTGTCGGTCGTCCGCTATCACTCTCTCGCCGTCGAAGATCTCCCTGATGAGCTGGAGGCGACGGCGTGGACCTCCGACGGGGTCCTCATGGGGGTCAAGCATCGTCTGCGTCCGCTGTGGGGGTTGCAATTTCATCCGGAATCGGTCTGCACCGATCACGGACATGAGCTCCTGGCCAACTTCCGTGACCTCACCCCGACCCGCCGGAAGGGATCCGCACCGCGGCCTCCACGTAGGCCGCGGACATTGTCTCCGTACGTGGTAGAAACCCAGCGGATAGATCGGCGAGTCGATTCACAGACGGTGTATGAGCGCCTTTTCGCGCACGGTCCCAACAGTTTTTGGCTCGATGGCAGCTCCACCGTTGAGTCGGAGGCGCGCTTCACCATCATGGGCGACGCATCCGGCCCACGCGCCGAGTACGTCACGTACAGCGTTGCGGACGGCACGGTCCTGGTGCATCGTTCGGGCGTTCCGGACGAGAAACGACGCGTGCGATTCTTCGACTACCTCGACGAACAGTTGCGGGTTCGTGCTGTGCCGCGATCCCAGGACCTGCCGTTCCCGTTCGATCTGGGCTACGTGGGCTACCTGGGCTACGAGTTGAAGGCTGAAGCCGACGGCAATGCGCAACACTCCGCGGACACACCAGACGCGGCCCTGGTGTTCGCCGATCGCGCAGTCGTGATCGACCACGTCGACGGCAGCTGCTACTTATTGGCGCTCAGCGAGCAGGCACACGACCCCGACAATCGTGACTGGATGCGCCGTACGGCGAAGGTGATCTACCGGATGCCCGTCACGACCGACGAGGCGCTTCCCGCGCGGCCGCTCATCAGGTCGGCGGCGGACCCGCGCATGACGCTGCGCCACAACCGTGAAACCTACCTCAGCAAGATCCGTACCTGTTTGGAGAACATTCGGGTTGGAGAAACGTACGAAGTGTGCTTGACGAACCATGCCCAGATCGATGTCGAGATAGACCCCGTCGAAACCTTCGCCTACCTCCGATCCCTTACTCCGGTGCCCTACGCAGCACTCCTGAGGTTCGATGCGGCGGACATTCTCAGTGCCTCACCCGAGAGGTTTCTGCGCGTGGGCACCGACCGGGTCGTGGAGTCCAAACCGATCAAGGGCACCCGGCCGCGGGGTGCAACCGCTGCGGCGGATGATGCGCTTCGCCAGGACCTGCTGACGAGCGAAAAGGACCGTGCCGAGAATCTCATGATCGTCGACCTCGTGCGCAACGATCTCTCACGGGTCTGCATGCCCGGTTCGGTGCACGTACCGCGATTGTTCGACGTCGAGACCTACGCACCGGTACATCAGCTCGTGTCGACGGTGCGAGGGACGCTGCGCAGTGACGCGACTGCGGTCGGGTGTGTGCGCGCCTGCTTCCCGGGTGGCTCGATGACCGGGGCGCCGAAGATCCGCACCATGGAAATCATCGATCGGTTGGAGGAGGGGCCGCGCGGTGTGTACTCGGGCGCCCTCGGCTGGTTGTCGATCAACGGAACCGCCGACCTCAGCATCGTCATCCGAACCATGGTGTCCCGGCACGGGACCGTGAGTTTCGGGATCGGGGGCGCCATCGTCGCATTGTCCGACCCCGACGAAGAGTTCACCGAGACCCTGGTCAAGGCGGCCGCCATGCGCAGGGCCCTCACGATCAGCGCCGGCAGATCGCCTGCCCTCGCCCACAGCGTTCCATCCCAAACCTCGAGTGCCACCATCGATCGAACCGGGCGACGCCACTCACGGGCAGAATTGGGAGGTGTAGAGGTATGGGTCTGCCCAGGTGTGCCAGCGCCCATGGCCAACGGCGAACTCGTCCTCGCCGAGGCGCTCGCCGAAATTTCACATGTCACGACGCCAGTGGTCGTGGACCTGTGCACCGGTTCGGGAGCAATCGCCCTCGCAATCGCGCATGCCCGAGCCGATGCCGGTGTACACGCCGTTGATGTGGATCCGATCGCCCTGACCGTGGCGCGCCGCAACATCGAACGTCAGATCCAGCTCGGCGAGAGCCCGATCGTGCTTCACGAAGCCGCCGTCACCGCGCCCCATCTGCTGCCGGGCCTCGACGGTACGGCCGATCTGGTCCTCGCCCGTCCACCGTGCATTCCCGAGGACGAAGACCTTCCCACACAGTGCGGCGAGCACCACCAACGGGCCGTCGCCGGTGGTCCAGATGGGCTGACGCTCGCCCGGCAAACCATGGTGGCGGCACGGCTCCTGCACGCGGGCGGCAGCCTCGTCGTCGAGCACCGTCCGGGCTGCTACACGACAGCGCTCGCATTACTCGCCGAGAACAAGTTCTTTGCCAACGCGGCAACACATTTCGACAACGCTGGACAGCCTACCCATACCACCTGCGCGCGGACATCCGTGCAGTACGTGCATGCCGATGCCGGGCCTGAGCCCGACCCCTTGCGGGCCCCCAGGGGCCGGGACCGCTCAGAACGGAGAAAGTCGTGGACACGGTCCCACCATTGATCTCAGGAAATGAGGGGGATTCGCGGGCCGGCCTTCCCCCTGGAGCGTGTCGTTTGTCTGCCGCGCAGAAGGGCATCTGGTTCGCTCAGCAACTGGCCGGCGAGTTGCCGATGACGATCGCGCAGTATGTCGAGGTTTTCGGCGAGTTGGATATCGATTTGCTCGAGGCGACCAGTCGCGTGGCGGCCAGGGAGTTCGGTTCCGGATTCTTACGCCTGGTCGATCACGACGGTGAGCTGTATCAACTGGTCGACGATTCTTCCGACGGCCGGATCTTGCGAATCGACTTTCGCACCGAGGACGACCCGAGCGTCGCCGCGCAGCAGTGGATGCGTCGCGAGTTCAGTACCCCGATAGACCTCCTCCACGATTCGCTCGCGATTTCGGCGATACTCCGGGTCGGCGACCGGCACTACTACTGGTACTCACGCATCCACCACATCGCCCTCGACGGCTATGGCGCCATGACGCTGATGCAGCGTATTGCCGAGTTGTATTCGGCCTCAGTTGCCGGTGTCGAGGCTCCGCCGCTCCGCGTGCTGGATCCCGCGCAGATCGTCGAAATCGATGCTGCCTATCGGAACTCTGATCGATTCGAAGCGGATCGGCGGTACTGGGCGGAACGGACCTCGGGACTGCCGGAGCCTACGAGTCTGGCCGGGCGGTCGGCGCCCGTCGAGGCGCATCCGCGAGTTGCCAGCGCGTCCTTGTCGCACGACGTAGCCGCAATGCTCGATTCGGTCGTCGCGAAGCACAACTCGAGTGCGGCACCGGTCGTGGTCGCTGCTCTTGCCGCCTTCCTGTCCCGGATGACAGGCAGATCGGACATCGTACTCAGTCTTCCGGTTTCGGCCCGAACGACCGCACCGCTGCGGCGCTCGGGAGGGATGGTGGCCAATGTCGTGCCGCTCCAACTCGAGGTGGACGCGGACGTGACGATCGGTGCACTGATCAAGTCCGCACAGCTCGAATTGACGGGGGCGTTGCGGCGGCAACGGTACCGGCGCGAGGACATCTGCCGCGATCTCGGCAGGGACAGCAGTCGAAATCGCTCGTTCGGTCCAACACTCAACATCATGCCGGCCGACAGAGAGATACGGCTGGGCCCGCACATCGGACGACTGAATGTCCTGACCTCCGGTCTCATCGACGACCTGTTTGTCAACATCTACCCGAGCGTTGCCGGCACCACGACACACATCGACTTCCAGGCCAACCCGAATCTGTATGACGAAGACGAACTCGATCGTCATCACCACCGGTTCTTGTCCTTCCTCGACCGCTTCCTGTCCGCCGATGCGGGTGGTCGGGTCGGTTCCTCGACGCCGACGAACGAGGGAACCTGCTCGACCGCACCGGCGGCCCCGCACACCCGGCAACGACACTGCCACAACTGCTGACCACCGCCGCAGCACACGACCGCACCGCACCGGCGGTGACATACGAAAACCACCACCTGTCCTACGAACAACTCGACACCACCTCCTCCCAACTGGCACGGATCCTGATCGCCGAAGGCATCGGCACCGAAGACACCGTCGCCATCGCACTCCCCCGCTCCCCCGAAGCAATCCTCGCAATCTGGGCGACCACCAAAACCGGCGCCGCATTCCTCCCGATCGACCCGAACTACCCGAAAGACCGCATCACCCACATGCTCTCGGACTCCCGAGCCGCACTCGGGCTGACAACCACCCAACACGCCACCACCCTGCCCGGACCACTGCCCTGGCTCGCCATCGACACCCCCGACATCCAAACCCGATGCACCACCATGGATTCGAAACCCATCACCGACCCCGACCGACTCCGCCCCCTGCACACCACCAACACCGCCTACCTGCTCTACACCTCCGGCTCCACCGGCACCCCCAAAGGCGTCGTCGTCACCCACCAAGGGCTGGCCAACCTCGCCGCCGAACAACGCGAACGATTCACCACCACCCCCGACTCCCGCACCCTGGCCGTGGCCTCACCGAGCTTCGACGCCTCGGTCTTCGAACTGCTCCTCGCCGCCGGAGCCAGCGCCACCATGGTCATCGCCCCACCCACCGTCTTCGGCGGCGACGAACTCACCCAACTCCTCCACCGCAACCACGTCACCCACGCCGTGATCACACCGGCCGCACTGGCCACCATCGACCCCACCCACCTCCACACCCTGCACACCGTCCTGTCGGCCGGCGAGGCCTGCACCCCCGACCTGCTCA
>SEEV01001041.1 GCA_004211695.1 Rhodococcus sp. (in: high G+C Gram-positive bacteria) | reverse complement strand
GGGCGGGAGGGGTTACTGCAGCACCTCGATGGCGGAGTGGGTTCCGAACACGCGTCCGTGGTAAGTGAGGGGCTCGCCGTGAACGTGTTCGGCCGCCACAACGCTGCCCAGGACGATCATGTGGTCACCGCCTTCGACGATCTGCTCCACAGTGCATGCCACCCAGCCGGCGACACCGGTGATCCGGGGGACCTCGTGATCCAGGTCCCACCGGACACCGTTGAACTTCCCCACCCCGCCCTTCTTCGCGAACTTCAGTGCGGTCGACGTTTGGTCACTTGCGAGGATGTTCAGGCCGAACCGCCGCGAAGTCGCCACGAGTTCGAGCGTCTCCGAACCCTTGTCCAGGGAGACCAGGACCATCGGTGGGGTCATCGACAGCGACATGAAGGCGCTGACCGTCGTTCCGACCGGCAGCCCTCCGTCCACGGAGGAAACGACCGCGACCGGCGTCGCCACATGAGCCATAGCCTCTTTGAAGCTGTACTGAAGTGAATCGCTCTCATTACTCATCTGTCTGATTCCTTTCCTCCTGCAGTCCGTGATCGATACCGCGACTGCATGTCGTGCAAGGTGATTGCACACGTGCTCTTTTCAGATGAAGGGGACGTCGGGTTCGTTGCCGGCGAGGATCCGCCCGTAGAGTTCAGCGTTGGTGTAGGTGATACCCCGGGACCCGACACGCTCCTCGAACGCACGCAACGCCGCACGCCCCAGCCCGATCGCCGGACCGACCGACATCGCGCACATGAACGGCACGAACGGCTGGTTGTAGTAGCTGTCACCGGCCAGCGACGCCGTCCGGTAGTTGCCGGTCACAATGTCCATGAACGGAATCGCCCGATGCTCGGGCACGAACACCTCATCGAGCGCGACCGTGTTCGATCCGGTACCGATGAAACCAGTGACGAACCAGTCGTCCTTGACCTCGAACTCGGCCTTGGGCACCAGGAACGCAATCGGCGCCCCACCCTCGTCCGGGATCCCCGGAACGATGATCCAGCCCGCATGATGCTGACCCGAACTGAAGCCCCACTTACCACTGACCCGATACCCGCCCTCGACCGTCGCCGCACGACCGGTCACCGCGAACACACCCGCAGAACGCGGAATGTCCGAACTGAGGAACTCGTCGAGCGCCTGATCACCGAACGCACACACCATGTGGCCGACCGCGTTGTAGATCGACGTCACCCACGCAAACGAACCATCCGCCTCAGCGAGCGTGGCCATCACCTCCGCCTGCACCGCCGTCGGCGCACGCCACCCACCCCGCTCGACCGGCAACGACATCACCGTCAACCCACCATCGATCAACGCCTCCACCGAACGATCCGGAGCACGCCGCAACTCCAACGCCTCCGGCGCCGCCTCGGCCACCACCGGAACGATCTTCACCGCCTCCGCCAACAGATCCCGGGTATC
>SEEV01000527.1 GCA_004211695.1 Rhodococcus sp. (in: high G+C Gram-positive bacteria) | reverse complement strand
TCGTCCTCGGTGTCGCTGAAGGTCATCGACAAGGTGTCCAGCGCCGGCGTCGTGATGTTCTCCCCGGCCAACACGTCCGACCAGTTCGTCTGCTACCCGGACAAGGGCCAGTACTTCCGGACCGCGCCCACCGACGTGCTGCAGGCTCAGGCCGTGTCGCAGCTCATCTCGGACGACGGCGGACAGCGCGTGTCCATCCTGGCCCTCAACGACCCGTACGGAACCGGGCTCGCCGACAACATCCAGAAGAACCTCGTCGACGCCGGCATCCCCGAGGACCAGATCCAGAAGATCATCTACGACCCCAACGCGCAGTCCTTCAACTCCGAGGTCGACCAGGTCAAGGACTTCGCACCCGACGCCGTCGCGGTGGTCGGATTCGAGGAGTCGGCGAAGATCATCACCCGCATGCACGAGGTGGGCATCGGCCCGTCCGACGGCATGAAGGTCTACGGCGTGGACGGCAACATGGGTAACGCGCTCGGCGAGTCGGTCGCCGCACCGTTGCTCGACGGCATGCAGGGCACCACGCCCCTCACCGACGTCGGTCCGGCCTTCCAGGACCGTCTGAAGGGCATCAACCCGGGGCTGATCGACTTCAACTACGCCGGCGAGGCCTACGACGCCGTGGTCATCACCGCGCTCGCGGCGGAATCGGCGAAGTCGACGGCGGGTCGCGACATCGCCGCCAACATCAACAACGTCACCGAGGGTGGCACTCCCTGCACGTCGTACCAGGAGTGCCTGCCGCTCGTGCAGGCCGGCACGGACGTCGACTACAACGGCATCACCGGCAAGCTCGACTTCGCCGCCGCCGGTGAGCCGTCCATCGGTTCGTACGGGAAGCTGAAGTTCGGTGCCGACAACAAGCTGACGACGGACGGGTACATCGTCGTCGGTGGGTGATCGCACACACCTGAAACGGACTGTGGGCCAGGGAAACCTGGCCCACAGTCCTGTGTGTGCAGTGAACTACTTCTTCTCCTGGCTTCCCGCCAGGGTCCCGAGGTACAGCTCGATCACCTTCGGGTCGTGCATCAGGTTGGGGCCGGAGTCGGTGTAGGCGTTGCGGCCCTGATCCAGGACGTATCCGCGGTCGCAGATCTGCAGGCACCGGCGGGCGTTCTGTTCCACCATGATCACCGAGACGCCCGCCGCGTTGATCTTCTTGCAGCGGATGAACACCTCGTCCTGGAACATCGGGGAGAGTCCGGCGGACGGCTCGTCGAGCAGCAGCACGGACGGGTCCATCATCAGCGCGCGGCCCATCGCGACCATCTGTCGTTCACCGCCGGACAGTGCGCCCGCCTTCACCTTCTTCCGCTCGGCGAGCAGCGGGAAGAGGTCGCCGACGAACGCGAACCGTTCGGCGAAGAGCTTGGGGCGCAGATACATCCCCATCTCCAGGTTCTCCTCGATGGTCAGCGACGGAAAGACGTTCTGCGTCTGCGGGACGTAGCCCACGCCCTTCTGGACGAGGACGTGGGCCGGTTTGGACGTGATGTCCTCGCCGCGCAGGGTCACCGATCCCTCGCGCACCGGGATCAGCCCGAACAACGACTTCAGGAGCGTGGACTTCCCGGCGCCGTTGGGGCCGATGATGCCGACGATCTCACCCTCGCGCAGAAAGAAGTTGCATTCACGCAGGATGTTGACGCCGGGGATGTAGCCGGCCACCACGCCGTCCGCGCGGACGAGGGCGCCCTCGGCGAGCCGGGCATGCTCCTCGGGGGTGGCCGCGAATTCCGCTGGGGTCAGTTCGGTCATGGGTTCTCACGCCTCAGCTCGGTGATGTCGGGTTCGGAGAGGTCGCCGCCGGTCTCGAGGGTTTCGGCCTCGGCGCTCTCGAGAGCTTCGGCCAGGACTGCCGTGGCGCCCACCGGGTTTCCCTCGGCGTCGAACTCGAGGGCCTGATCGTGGTGGCTGCCGAGATAGGCATCGACCACCGCGTTGTTGGACGAGAGATGCTCCGGCGTCGATTCGGCGATCACACTGCCCTGCGCCATCACGACCACCCAGTCGCTGATGTCGCGGATGACGTCCATGTCGTGCTCGACGAACACGACGGTCATGCCCTCGTCCCGCAGCGACTTGATGTGCCCCAGGAGGCTCTGCGTCAGTGCCGGATTCACCCCGGCCATCGGCTCGTCGAGCATTACCACGGTTGGCTCCGTCATCAGCGCCCGCGCCATCTCGAGCAGTTTGCGCTGACCGCCGGACAGCGAACCGGCGAGGTCGTCGGACTTGGTGTCGAGTGTGAAGCGCGCGAGCAATTCGTTGGCGCGCTCGGTGACGGCGCGTTCCTGCCCCCTCCACGTCCACGGAAGCAGGGTGTTGAATATCCGCTCGCCGCGTTGCCCGGTGGCGCCGAGCCGCACGTTGTCGAGCACCGTCAGCTTCGACAGCGCCTTGGTGAGCTGGAACGTGCGGACGACACCGCGGCGCGCCACCTGGTGCGGGTACATCCGGCCGAGGGACTGCCCATCCATCGACCAGGTGCCGCTGTCCGGCCGGTCGAAACCGGTCAGGAGGTTGAACAGGGTGGTCTTGCCTGCGCCGTTGGGTCCGATCAGTCCGGTGATGCAGCCGCGCTGGATCTCCAGATGCGCCACGTCGACGGCCTTGAGTCCGCCGAACGTCCGGGACATGTTGTCGACGACGAGGATCGGGTCGGGTTTCGGTGCGCCGGGGGAGTGCGGGACGTCGGTGAAGATGGAGGCCCGTTCCTCGGCGGAGAGCACGGTGTCGGTCTGCAGATGATCCGGCAGTCTGTGGTCAGGCATTGAGCTGCACCTCCCGCTTGTTGCCCAGTATGCCCTGCGGCCGGAAGACCATCAGCACCGCGATCATGATGCCGAGGAGGACGAACCGCATGGCGCCGACCTGCTGCTCCGTCAGCGGCAACAGCGGTTCGGGCCCGGAGATGGCCTGCCGCAGCAACGCGTCCGGGATGGCCAGCAGGAACCAGAACAGCATCGCACCGACCACCGGTCCGAAGACGGTGGCGGCGCCGCCGAGGATGAGCGCGCCGAACGCGAAGAACGTCTGGGCGGTGGAGTAGAAGTCGGGGTTGATCGACTTGGTCTGCAGTGCGTTGAACACACCGCCGAGCCCACCGATCATGCCGCCGAGGACCAGCGCCTGCATCTTGTAGACGAAGACGTTCTTGCCCAGCGCGCGGGCGGCGTCCTCGTCCTCGCGGACGGCTTTGAGGACACGGCCCCACGGGCTGTGCGTCAGGAGGTACACGAACCCGCACAGCACCAGGACGAGGGTCCATCCGACGACCATCGACCAGAGGTCGTCGCCGTAGAACTTGACGCCGAGGAAGTTGTACTGCTTACCCGAGTCGAACGGGCTGAGGGTGGTGAACGGGTCCGCGAAACCGAACAGGCCGTTGGTGGATCCGGTGATGGAATCAGAAGCGGTGGACCGGAATATCAGCCGCAGGATCTCCGACGCGGCGATCGTGACGATGGCGAGGTAGTCGGCCCGCAACCGCAGCGTCGGGATACCGAGGACGACGGCCAGCAGCCCGGCGGCGGCGAGTCCGACGAGGATGCCGACCCACAGCGGCTGATGGTAGGTGACGGTCATGATCCCGACGCCGTAGCCGCCGAGGAGTGCGAAACCGATCTGACCGAAGTTCAGCAGTCCGGCGTAGCCGAAGTGCAGGTTGAGGCCGATCGCGAGCAGCGCGTAGAAGATCGCCGACGGACCGATCAGCTGGGCGAGAGAGACCTGGAGTGCTCCTGCGATGTCCATGCCCTCACCCGATCCTTTGCCGGCTGCCGAGAATGCCCTGAGGCCGGACGACCAGGATGACGATCAAGATGAGCAGTCCTCCGATGTACT
>SEEV01000526.1 GCA_004211695.1 Rhodococcus sp. (in: high G+C Gram-positive bacteria) | reverse complement strand
GCTGGGACGCGATGCGGCGCAGATCGCAGAGTCCCTTGCGCGACACGCCCCCGAGGTTCCCGTGGTCATCGTCGAAACGGGAGACGATGCAGGAGTGAGTGCAGTCCCGCAGTCCGCGATGCACCGGGTGGTGCTGCCGGCGGACACCGCCAGCGATGCCGTGATGGGTGTCGTCGTGCGGGAGGCGGCGGCCCTGGCAACGGCGGGGGACTCCGTGGTGCTGGCGCCGGCGGCCGCCTCGCTGGACATGTTCGACAGCTACGGCCATCGCGGGCGCAGCTTCGCGGACGCCGTCGGCAGCCTCGACGAATCGGACATCTCCAGGACGCTGCGATGACCTCGGCCGGAGCACGGACCCGCCGCGTCGCCGAGGGACAGCGGTCCCCGGCCCGCAGCGCCGCGCCCGGGGTGGCCAAACGGCCACCGTCGAGTCCCCGCACGCGCACGACACCTCCCCGCGGCCCGCGCACCCGGATCGGGGCCTGGCTGTCCCGGCCGCTGGCGTCGTTTCACCTCGTCGTCACCATCGCCTTCCTGCTGACGGTGCTCGGCCTGGTGATGGTGCTGTCGTCGTCGAGCGTCGAGGCATACGCCTCCGACGGTTCGGCGTACACCCTCTTCACCCGGCAGGCGCTGTTCGCGGCTCTCGGTCTCGGCCTTTTCTACGTGGCGCTGCAGGTCCCGGTGCGCGTGATGCGTGCACTGTCGTTCCCGGCGTTCGCGTTCACGATCGTCCTGCTCGTCCTGGTCCTCATCCCCGGCATCGGCACCGTGTCCCAGGGCACCCGCGGCTGGTTCGTGATCGCGGGATTCTCGTTGCAACCCGCCGAGCTCACCAAGATCGCACTCGCCGCCTGGGGCGCACACATTCTGGCGTCGCGTCGCAGCGACATCTCCAGCATCCGGGACATGCTGGTTCCGCTGGTTCCGGCCGCTCTCGTCGCGTTCGTTCTCATCATCCTGCAGCCCGACCTCGGAACGACGGTCTCGCTGGCCATCATTCTCATGGCTCTGCTGTGGTTCGCGGGTCTGCCACTGAAGCTGTTTCTCGCCGTCGTCGGCACCGGTATCGGCGGAATCGTGATCCTCGCGCTCACCGCCGGCTACCGCTCCGCGCGTGTCCGTGAGTTCCTGAATCCCGGTTCCGACCCGCAGGGCATCGGTTACCAGTCCCGGCAGGCGATGTACTCGCTCGCGGACGGGGGCATCCTCGGACGGGGGCTGGGCCAGAGCCGCGCGAAGTGGAGTTATCTGCCGAACGCGCACAACGACTTCATCTTCGCGATCATCGGTGAGGAACTCGGGTATCTCGGCGGCGCGGCCGTTCTGGGCCTGTTCGGGTTGTTCGTGTACACGGGCCTGCGCATTGCCACCCGATCCGCGGACCCCTTCCTCCGCCTGCTCACCGGAACGGCCACGGTGTGGATCACCGGACAGGCGTTCATCAACGTGGGTTACGTGATCGGGCTGCTGCCCGTCACCGGACTGCAGTTGCCGCTGGTGTCGGCGGGCGGAACGTCGACGGCCACCACCCTGTTCATGTTCGGCCTCGTCGCCAACGCGGCCCGGCACGAACCGGAGGCGGTCGCGGCGCTGCACTCCGGGCAGGACGGCCGGTTCGGTCGCCTTCTGCGGCTGCGGAAGCCGGAGGCGTATTCGCCGGTACGGGCCGATGCAGCGCGGGCCGAGGCAGCGAAGCTCGGGTGGCCGAGCAGGAGAGCGAGGATTTCGTAGGTGAACGGCGACAAGTCCACCCTGTCGGTGATCGTGGCCGGTGGTGGTACCGCCGGGCACATCGAACCGGCTCTGGCCGTGGCCGACGCGATCAAGGCGATCGACGACGACGCGGTGGTGACTGCACTGGGCACGGCCCGTGGCCTGGAAACCACCCTGGTTCCCGACCGCGGATACCCGCTCGAGCTCATTCCACCGGTGCCGTTGCCCCGCAAACCCACGCTGGACCTGCTGCGGCTTCCCGGCCGCGTGCGCGCATCGGTGCGCCGGACCCGTGAGGTCCTCGACGCCACCGAAGCCGATGTGATCGTCGGTTTCGGCGGGTACGTCGCCCTGCCCGCGTACCTGGCCGCGGGCCCCGGACTGCTCCGCCGCCGTCGCCGCATCCCGATCGTGGTGCACGAAGCCAACGCCAGCGCGGGGATCGCGAACAAGATCGGTGCCCGCCGCGCCGCCCGGGTTCTGGCCGCGGTCGCCGGTTCCGGGGTCGCCGCCCGGGGCCGCTCGGACGCCGAGATCCTCGGCATCCCGGTCCGGGCGTCCATCACCGGCCTCGACCGCGCAGCCCTGCGCGCGGAGGCGCGCGCACACTTCGGTCTCCCCGCCGACGGTCCGGTTCTGCTCGTCTTCGGCGGTTCGCAGGGCGCCCGGTCGCTCAACGAGGCGGTGTCGGGTGCGGCCGAATCGCTCGCCGCGGCCGGTGTGGCCGTTCTGCATGCGCACGGACCGAAGAACACTCTCGACGTTCCCGAGGTGCCGGGCGGCCCCCCGTACGTGGCCGTTCCCTACCTGTCGCGGATGGACCTCGCCTACTCGGCAGCGGACGCCGTGATCTGCCGGTCGGGTGCGATGACCGTCGCGGAGGTGTCGGCGGTCGGCCTTCCCGCGGTGTACGTGCCGTTGCCGCACGGCAACGGCGAGCAGGAACTGAACGCGCGACCGGTGGTCGCCGCCGGAGGTGGAATGATTGTGGCCGACGGAGACCTGTCCGCCGTATTCGTCGCGGAGACCGTGATCCCGCTGCTGCGCGACCGAGCGCAGCTGGAGGAGATGGGCCGACGCGCGGCCGGCGCAGGTCACCGCAGCGCAGCCGCCGAGGTTGCGCGGATCGTGCTCGACGTGGCCGCGCTGACGAGGGGAACCCGATGACCGACCTGCCCGCGGAGTTGGAACGTGTCCACATGGTCGGGATCGGCGGCGCCGGGATGTCCGGAATCGCGCGGATCCTGCTGGCCAGGGGTGGCCAGGTGTCCGGATCGGACGCCAAGGAGAGCCGCGGCGTGCTCGCCCTGCGTGCACGTGGCGCGCAGGTCCGCATCGGTCACGACGCCGGGGCACTCGATCTCCTGCCCGGCGGCCCGACCGTCGTGGTCACCACCCACGCCGCCATCCCCAAGGACAACCCGGAACTGGTGGAGGCGGTCCGGCGCGGCATTCCCGTGATCCTGCGTCCCGCGGTCCTGGCCTCACTGATGCAGGGGCACCGCACCCTGCTGGTGTCGGGCACCCACGGCAAGACGTCGACCACGTCGATGCTGGTGGTGGCCCTGCAGCACTGCGGTTTCGATCCGTCGTTCGCGGTCGGTGGCGAACTCAACGAGGCCGGGACCAACGCCCATCACGGCAGCGGCGACGTGTTCGTGGCCGAGGCCGACGAGAGCGACGGTTCGCTGCTCCAATACGACCCGAACGTCGTCGTCGTCACCAACGTCGAGGCCGACCACCTCGACTACTTCGGCAGCACCGAGGCGTACATCCAGGTATTCGACGACTTCGCGGCGCGACTCGAGCCCGGCGGTCTGCTCGTCGCCTGTCTCGACGATCCCGGCTCCGCGGCGCTCTCGCAGCGGGTGGCCGCGCGCGGACTGCCCGGGGTGCGGGTCGTCGGCTACGGCAGCGCCGAGAACGCCGACGGGGCCTTCGACGCGGTCGACGGCGTCGAGGTCGGTGCGCGACTGCTCAGCTTCGAGGCCCGGGACGTGGGCGGAGTCCTGCAGTTCCAGCTGGCGGGGGAACAGTCGCCGCGGACGATCCGGATGGGTGTGCCCGGCCGGCACATGGCGCTCAACGCGCTCGCCGCGCTTCTCGCCGCCAGGGAGGCGGGCGCCGACGTCGACGAGATCCTCGAAGGCATCGCCGGATTCGGTGGAGTGCACCGCCGGTTCCAGTTCACCGGCCGCGAGCACGGCGTGCGCGTGTTCGACGACTACGCACACCACCCGACGGAGGTCCGGGCCGTTCTCGGCGCCGCCGCCGATCTGGTGCGCCAACCCCATGAGGCCGACCGCCGCGAATCCGAGGACTCGGTGCGCAGCGGCAAGGTCATCGTCGTGTTCCAGCCTCATCTGTATTCCCGCACAGCAACATTCGCGGAAGAGTTCGGGCACGCACTCGACCTTGCCGACGAAGTGGTGGTGCTCGACGTGTACGGCGCGAGGGAAGAACCGCTCCCCGGCGTCAGCGGAGCACTGGTCGCGCTGTCGGTGTCGAAGCCGGTGCACTACCAGCCGGACCTGTCGCAGACGCCGCGTCAGGTCGCGGCACTCGCTTCCCCCGGCGACGTGGTGATCACCATGGGTGCCGGTGACGTTACGATGCTCGGCAACCAGATCCTCGACGCTCTGCGTGCGGTTCCGCACCACCACCCCTCGCGATGACGCGGGAGCGCCGCGGCCGGGCCGAGCGGCCGGACCGCCCTGTCCGCCGCGACTCCCAGCGCAGTCCGCGGCCCGGGCAGGCGTCCGGCCCACGCGCGAACCCGGGTGAGCGCACCTCTGCGCGTCGCCGAACCTCGACCGTCACCGAGCCCGGAACCGGTCGTGCCCGCGAATCCGCTTCGGCGGCAAGGAAGTCCGCGGCGGCGACGCCGCGGCGGCCGTGGTACCGCCGACCGGCCGTGATGGGCGTCGTCGGACTGGTCGTGGTGGTGGCCCTCGGCCTCGTCGCGTGGTTCACGCCGCTGCTGTCGGTGCGCGAGACGGACGTCGCGGGGGCGGCGTCGATCTCCGAGGAACAGATTCGGCAGGCACTGGCGGTGCCTCAGGGGCAGCCGCTGCTGCGTGTCGACACCGAGGGGGCGGCGCAGCGGGTCGCGGCGATCCCGAAGGTGGCGTCCGCGCGGGTGCAGCGCGTGTACCCGTCCACCATCCGCGTCACGGTCACCGAGCGCGTGCCTGTCGTGTTCATCGACACCCCCGGCGGCACCCATCTCCTCGACGCCGAGGCCGTCGACTACGAGATCGTGCCGCCGCCGCCCGGGGTTCCGCGCCTGGTGACGGAGGCCCCCGGGTGGGGCGACCCGTCGACGGAGGCGGCCATCGAGGTGCTGGAGTCGATGCCGCCGCAGCTGCGCGGGCAGGTGGGACAGGTTGCCGCGAAGTCGATTTCGGACATCTCGGTGACGCTGCTCGACGGCCGGATCGTGGTGTGGGGCGGTACCGAGAAGTCCGAGCGCAAGGCTGCCGTCACCCTGCCGCTGCTCACGCAGCCCGGGCAGACGTACGACGTGTCGAGTCCCGACCTGCCGACGGTGCGGTGAGTGCTGTGACGTGGATCCGAAACGGATGCGGGGGAGTTCGTCAAATAACTCGGCGCGTCTCGGCGCGCCTAATGGCGTATCCCCATGCCGGTGCATAGCGTTTCGCTCTAGTCGAGCAGCACTTGACATAACCGTAACCCTATGGTTGATGTTGAGGGTTCAGCCCGGCTGATTTGTACGAAAGCGTGATACACACTCATGGAAGGCGAGAGCCGATGACGCCCCCGCACAACTACCTCGCCGTAATAAAGGTCGTCGGCATCGGCGGCGGCGGCGTGAACGCAGTCAACCGG
>SEEV01001040.1 GCA_004211695.1 Rhodococcus sp. (in: high G+C Gram-positive bacteria) | reverse complement strand
TCCTAGGAAAATGACGCTCGCGTTGAATGAGAAAAACTACGCAAAGAACACACGAACCAGCAATTTTACCCGACCGCCGGCGACTCGGAACACGCCTGCCAGTGATCCCGCTAACGTTCGCCGCCGTATCCGACCCGCAGGAAAGCCTCCGACCCCTGTGCAGATGCTGGATGGGAGGTGAGTCGTGCGGTGGTGAGGTCGGCAATTGTGGTGAGCTCGTTGGTTGGACGAGTGATCGCCACGGTGATAATTCGGGAAATTATGGCGTTCCGTCACTGCCCGACTCTGTACCTTGCTGACAACCTGGTGGACTTGGAAGCCCGGCCGACACCCTTCGCGGCATCGCAGGCGCATCGGGTTCCCCCACCCCACGCAACTGCGCCCCGTTCGGCGCACACGCTCCCCCGCAGCCGGCCGAGCCGGCCGCGGCGCCCCGCTCCCCTTGGTCCGGGACTGCCGTGGTGGGTAATCGAGATCGGGACCAGTGATGGTGGAGTCACCACTACCCCGGGACAGCCAGGAGCGTACCTCGACAAAGTCGCGATCGTCGGCCTCGGGCCTGCCGGCCGCGCCCTCGCCCACCGGGCCACGGCTCTCGGTTCGACAGTCGTCTCGGTCGACCCGCTCCCCCGCAGATCGTGGACCGCGACGTACGCGGCCTGGGAAGACGAGCTCCCCGACTGGCTCCCTCGGGACGCCGTCGTGACGAGAACTCGTCGCCCGACAGCCTGGACGACACGTCGCCACACCATCGACCGCACATATTGCGTTTTGAATACATCGTCACTGCAATCAATACTCGGCAGCGAATGCGGAACCGTTCTTGCAGGTAGAGCCGTAGACCTCTCCCCCACTTCCGTCCAACTGGACGACGGCTCGACGCTGAAGGCTCACGTCGTCGTCGATGCCCGCGGCACCGGCGACAGCCCGGACCTCGCCCAGCAGACGGCATACGGCGTCGTGGTGGACCCCGACACGGCCGCACATGCGCTCGCCGGCGAGGCCGCGGTGTTCATGGACTGGCGCCGCGACAACGGCACATCCCCCTCGGACACTCCGTCGTTCCTCTACGGGGTCCCGCTCGCGCAGGACCGGTTCCTGCTCGAAGAGACCTGCCTGGTCGGTCGCCCCCCACTCCCGATCTCGGAACTCGCCACCCGACTCCACGACCGACTCCGACAGCGGGGCGTCACCGTGCCGTCCCATTCGGACGTCGAGAGGGTCAGATTCGCCGT
>SEEV01000525.1 GCA_004211695.1 Rhodococcus sp. (in: high G+C Gram-positive bacteria) | reverse complement strand
CCCGCGGATCGACGAGTGGATCGCCACCCGCCGCAAGTACGACCCCACCAATGTCTTCGCCTCCGATATGTCCAGAAGGTTGGAACTCTAGTGATCAACGCTGTCGGGAACCCCCAGACCCTCCTGCTGCTCGGTGGCACCTCCGAGATCGGTCTCGCCATCTGCGAGGAGTACCTGAAGAAGGCGCCGATGCGGGTGATCCTCGCCGCGCTGCCGGGCGACCCCGGTCGCGACGCCGCGGTGGCCCAGCTGAAGGCCGCGGGCGCCAATGCCGTCGACGTCATCGACTTCGACGCCGTCGACACCGAAACCCACCCGAAGGTCATCGACCAAGCGTGGGCGAAGAGCGACGTCGACGTCGCCATCGTCGCGTTCGGCCTGCTCGGCGACGCCGAGGAACTGTGGCAGAACCAGCGCAAGGCCGTTCAGATCGCCGAGGTCAACTACACCGCGGCCGTCTCGGTCGGCGTCCTCGTCGGCGAGAAGATGAAGGCGCAGGGCTACGGCCAGATCATCGCCATGTCGTCCGCCGCCGGTGAGCGCGTGCGCCGCTCCAACTTCGTGTACGGCTCCACCAAGGCCGGCCTCGACGGGTTCTACCTCGGACTCGGTGAGGCGCTCCGCGAGTTCGGTCCGCGCGTCCTCGTCATCCGTCCCGGCCAGGTCCGCACCCGCATGTCCGCGGACGTGAAGGAAGCCCCGCTCACCGTGAACAAGGAAGACGTGGCCAAGCTCGCCGTCACGTCCGCGGAGAAGGGCAAGGATCTCGTCTGGGCGCCCGGCGCATTCCGGTACGTGATGATGATCCTGCGGCACATCCCGCGACCGATCTTCAAGAAGCTGCCCATCTAAGCTTCCCCCTCGTGACGGAAGCAGACGTAGCACCGGCCCGACGGTCCCTGTCGACAGCGGTCGAAATGCTGCTGGGGGCCGTCGTGGCCGCAGCGGTCGCGGCGGTCGGACTGTTCGCGTTCGCGCGCGTGC
Source organism: Rhodococcus sp. (in: high G+C Gram-positive bacteria) (assembly GCA_004211695.1). Taxonomy (GTDB): domain Bacteria; phylum Actinomycetota; class Actinomycetes; order Mycobacteriales; family Mycobacteriaceae; genus Rhodococcus_F. The sequence goes on along the minus strand of SEEV01000525.1, from coordinate 2,900 downwards.
AGTGGCCGGCGTTCAACTCGTCCAACGTGACCCAGGCCGTCACGACCGTCGGCCAGGTGACGGCCATCGCAGGTATCGCGGTGTCCCTGGTGCTCGTGCGACTGCACCGGGCTCCGCGGTTCGCCCGACTGCTGTCGTGGGCGAGCCTGTCCGGGTTCGTGACCGTGACCCTGGGACTGCCCCTCGCCGCGACCAAGCTCTACCTGCACGGCGTGTCCGTCGACCAGGAGTTCCGCACCGAATACCTCACGCGGCTCACCGACTCGGCGGCGTTGCGCGACATGACGTACGCCGACCTGCCGCCGTACTACCCTGCCGGCTGGTTCTGGCTGGGCGGGCGCGTCGCGAACCTCCTCGGCACGGCCGGCTGGGAAGCGTTCAAGCCGTACGCCATCGGATCACTCGCGGTCGCGGCCGTCGTCGCACTCGTACTGTGGAGCAACCTGATCCGCCACGACCTGGCGATCGTCGTGTCCCTCGCGACCGCGGCACTCGTCCTGGCCTACGGATCACCCGAGCCGTACGGCGCCGTCATCACCCTCTTGATCGGCCCCGCCCTCGTCCTCGCGTGGGGCGGCCTGAACCGGGTGGACGGGCGCGGAGGGTGGGGCGCGGTGGTCGGCACCGGGCTGTTCCTCGGTCTCGCCGCCACGTTCTACACGCTGTACCTCGGACTCGCCGCCTTCGCGATCACGCTGCTTGCAGCGCTGGCCGCGGCCCTGCGGATCCGTGCGCAGAAGTCGTGGCGGGCGGCGATCGATCCGCTGGTCCGGCTGATCGTGATCGCCGCAGTATCCGGACTCCTCGCGCTCACCGTCTGGCTGCCGTATCTGCTGAGGGTCGTGGGGGGTTCACCGGCGGCATCGGGAACCGCGCTGCACTATCTGCCCGAGGCGGGAGCGCATCTGCCGCTGCCGATGATCCACTTCTCCCTCACCGGCGCGCTGTGCCTGCTCGGCACCATCTGGCTCGTGGCCCGCGCGTCGACGTCACGGCGCGCCCAGGCACTCGGCGTCGGGGTGGTCGCCATCTACCTGTGGTCGCTGCTGTCGATGGCGGTCACCGTACTCGGCAGCACCCTTCTCTCGTTCCGGCTCGAGCCCGTGCTGATCGTCCTGCTGGGCGCGGCGGGTGTCTTCGGATTCGTCGAATTCGCAGGATGGCTCATCCTCGCGACCAGCGACAACCCGCGCGTCAGGTGGGCGCTCGTCGTGATCGGCGCGCTGGGCGCATTGTCCTTCGTCCAGAACATCCCGAAGTTCCTCGACTCCGACATCGCCGTCGCGTACACCGACACCGACGGCAACGGCGAACGCGCCGACCAGCGTCCACCCGGCGCAGCCGCCCACTACGCGGCAGTCGACGAGCTGATCCAGGCGCAGGTCCCCCGCGACCGCGACGACACCGTCGTCCTCACCGCCGACACCAGCTTCCTCAGCTTCTATCCCTACCTCGGGTTCCAGGCGCTGACGTCGCATTACTCGAATCCCCTGGCAGACTTCGCCGGACGCGCGCAGACGATCGCCGACTGGAGCGAACTCGACACCCCCGACCAACTGGTGGCCGCACTCGACTCCGCGGCGTGGCGGGCACCCGATGCGTTCGTGTTCCGTCAGGGTCCCGACGGGTACACGCTGCGTCTCGCCGAGGACGTGTATCCCAACGATCCCAACGTCCGCCGCTACACCGTCACCTTCCCGAAGGAACTCTTCGACGACCCGCGATTCACGGTGTCGGAGACCGGACCGTTCGTGGTCGTCATAAGAAACTGATCGGTCTGTTTACGTTTACTTCGCCCTACTCGCGGGAACTCCGCCCCCAATCGGGGAGGCGGGTATTTTCCGCCCCCCGAGGGGAATTGTCGGTTCGTCGCGAGGAGCGGTCATGCCGGATGTTGTGGAGCCTCGACGTGCCGGTGGCGGTGCCGAAGACTATATTCTCGGCACCGCCGACGGTGAGGCGGTCGTGCATGCCGGACTCGCCGTGACGATCGGTGCGATCGTCGGTGTCTACGTCGGGCAGTGGGCGCTTTTCGTGATCGCGTTGCTCGGTGCCGCCGTGTGGATCGCGGGCGACATGGTCATCCATGTCGCTCGACAAAGGTCGCCGGACATCAGTCCGGCGACCCCTGTCAGGCACCCTGTCGGGCGGGCTGCCTAGTTGAGCTTCTGCGGCACACCGTAAGTCATCACGGTGTCACCGTTCTCCGTGACCGCCATCGCGTACGGACGGATGGTGACCGGCCCGATAGCACCGGAGATGGAGCCATGAACTCCCTGCATCCTGACCACAGCAGCCGATCCGTCGAACTCCTGACCCTCGAGGAGCGGGACGGTGGTGATTCCACCGGGCTCCAGGTCGATGTCGAGTTCCTGCGACGGAATGATGTCACCGGCGAGTTCCGCGTTGGTTCCTGCGTTCAGGTCCAGCGTGAAGTCCGGGACGAGTCCCAGGTTGATTCCGTTGCTCGACCCGATTGCGAACCCGAGTCCGGGCGAGTTGAGGACGATCGTCGCGCCGGCCAACGAGACCGGGTAACCGATCTGATAACCGACGGTGAGCTGAGTTCCCTTGAACTCCTCCGAGTTCGGCCCGGTGATGGCGACCCCCGCGTAACCGTTGTGGAAGAACTCCACGCTGGTAGGCACGCCGTCCAGCGGCGGTACGACCTGATACTGCGTGTCGCCCTGCACGACTTCGATCCGATTTCCCCTGGAATCGATCACGGAGCTGGAATTGTCCACGCCGGCCGACGCGGTGCCATTTCCCATGACCATGGCAAGCGCGGCGATGCCTGCGACTGCCACCGAGCGTGTAAACCGTTTGTACCCAAATCGAGATGTGCTGATGTCCGTCATGCCGACCCCATTCAGAGTGCACTGCAACCGATACGAAAAAGC
>SEEV01000524.1 GCA_004211695.1 Rhodococcus sp. (in: high G+C Gram-positive bacteria) | reverse complement strand
GACCCGGAACTCGAGGAGCTGCGGGACGCCGACATCATCGTCGTCGATCTGGGCATCGAGCAGACCCGCACCCGGGACTGGGTGGTGTCGAAGGTCGCGGTGCGCGGGCACCGCGGCCGGCTCGGGCGCCGCGCCGCCATGCACGTCGTCGAGTGGCAGCACGTCGAAGGCCTCACGCAGACCGATCTGGCGATGCCCGGACAGGGCGTCTCCGCACTGCTCACCCAGTTCGAGGGCATGCGGGCGGCCGACGTCGCGAACGCGATGCGCCTGCTGCCGGAGAAACGCCGCCACGAACTCGCCCTCGCGCTCGACGACGAACGCCTCGCCGACGTCGTCCAGGAACTGCCCTCCGACGACCAGACGGATCTGCTCATGCACCTCGAGGTCGAGCGGGCCGCCGACGTCCTCGAGGCCATGGACCCCGACGACGCCGCCGACCTCCTCGGTGAGCTTCCCGAAACCGAGGCCGAGTCACTGCTGCAGTTGATGGACCCGCAGGACTCCGAGCCGGTCCGCCGGTTGCTCGAGCACTCCCCCGACACCGCGGGCGGTCTGATGACACCGGAGCCGGTGGTCCTCACCGCGTCGACGACGGTCGCCGAGGCCCTGGCCCGCGCCCGGATCTCGGACGTCACCCCCGCGCTCGCGAGCATGGTGTTCGTCGTCCGCCCGCCGACCGCGACCCCCACCGGTCGTTATCTGGGCTGCGTTCACCTGCAGAAGCTGCTGCGCGAGCCGCCCGCCAGCCTGGTCGGCGGACTGCTCGACACCGACATGCCGCGGCTGGCGCCCGAGGATTCCCTGACGTCCGTGACCCGCTACTTCGCCACCTACAACCTGGTGTGCGGGCCGGTGGTCGACGACGAGGACCATCTGATCGGGGCGGTCACGGTCGACGACGTCCTGGACCATCTCCTCCCCGAGGACTGGCGTGAAGAGGAGATCGACGGATGAGCGACAAGTCACCCAGCGCGGCCGCCCGGAACCTGTCCGAACGACAGCGCCTCGACACGCCGCGCAGCTCCCGCCGCTTCCGGGTGACGTACGACGTGGAGGCCGTCGGGCGGGCCAGCGAGAATTTCGCCCGGTTCCTCGGCACGGGCCGCTATCTGGTGATCCAGACGGTGATCGTGATCGTCTGGATCGTCATCAACGTCTTCGCCGTCCGGTTGCAGTGGGATCCGTACCCGTTCATCCTGCTCAACCTGGCGTTCTCCACCCAGGCCGCCTATGCGGCGCCGCTCATCCTGCTGGCGCAGAACCGCCAGGAGAACCGCGACCGGGTGTCCCTCGAGGAGGACCGCTCGCGCGCCGAGCAGACGAAGGCGGACACCGAGTTCCTCGCCCGGGAACTGGCGGCACTGCGCATCGCGATCGGTGAGGTGGCCACCCGCGACTACCTGCGGCGCGAGCTCGACGAGATCAAGACCCTGCTGGCCGACGAGGACGAGACCCGCTTCCGGCGGAAATGAGCTCCGGCGAATCCCCGCAAACTCCGGCAGCGCCGATCACGTATATGTAACGTCACTCACATCTTCTCGGATGTATGCGGTGTGCCGAAACGAAGAGCACCGCAGGGGGTGATCGAGTGCGGATTCGTGGACTGTTGACGGTGACTGCCCTGACGGTGGGCGCCGTCGCCACCCTCGGCTCCTCCACCAGCGGTTCTTCGGTCAGCGCCGCGTCGGTGAGCACCCTCGGTTCTGCGGTCGAGACGTCGACCCTCGCCGCAGCCGGCGCCACACCCGGAACCATCCCCCAGGCCGCATATCTCCCGCCCTCGGGTCTCGTCGCACCGACGCCGCGCGTCGCGCGCTCGCAGCGGGCGGCTCCCCCGCCGCCCGCGCCCGCACCCTTACCCGTCGTGACAAATCCCACATCCCCCGCGTCGCCGTCCGGCACCGGGCTCATCGCCGCACCGGTGATTCTCAGCGCTCTGGGCATCCCGGAGATCGTGCTCAACGCGTACCGCTCCGCGGAACTCGAGATGATGGCGGAGGCTCCGCGGTGCGGCCTGCCGTGGCATCTGCTCGCCGGCATCGGCCGCATCGAATCGGGTCACGCCGGCGGCGGCCGGACCGACTCGGTGGGCACCACCCTGACCCCGATTCTGGGACCCGTTCTCGACGGGCGGCTCGCGGGCAACGAGGTCATCCGGGACACCGACCGCGGTGCCACCGACGGCGACCCCGGGCACGATCGGGCCGTCGGACCGATGCAGTTCATTCCGTCCACATGGACCAAGTACGCGTCGGACGGCAACGCCGACGGCGTGGCCGACCCCAACAACGTGTTCGACGCGACGCTGGCCGCCGCCCGGTACCTCTGCTCGGGCAATCTCGACCTCCGCGATCCGCTCCAGGAGACCCGAGCGGTCCTGCGGTACAACAACTCGGCCGCTTACGCCGCCAACGTCATCACCTGGTCGAACGCCTACAAGAACGGCGGAACCCCGACCCCGAGCCAGTTGTCGGGAGCAGCCACCCCGCCGCCCGGACATCTCGCCGATGCGGCGACGGGCGGATCCGACCTCACCCGCGATCTCGCGGCGACGCCGGCACCCGCCACGGACGGTGCGGCCACCCCCACGACGCCCACGCCGGCTCCGCCGATTCCGGGGCTTCCGCCGCTACCTCAGCTGCCCTGTCTGATCTTCTGCCCACCCGCCGATCCTGCCGCTCCGGCATCGCCGGCACCCGAACCGGTCGCGCCCGCCGCGGCCGTGCCTCCGGCCGCCGCCGTTCCCCGGTAGTTCACTCCGCGTTCGGTAGTTCACTCCGCGTTCGCCGCGCGCCCTGCTTTCTCGTGGGGCGCGCGGCGGCGTGTTGTCGGTAGCTGTCTCGGCGAGCACGGCCAGCCCCCGTCGACCCCCCGAACCTCTTGGCGTCCTGGCGTGACCTCGCCGTGTTCGTTACCCTCGCTCACGTACCCTCCGAGTAACGGAAGCCTCCGATACAAGCTCGTTTGGTCACGGTTGGATAACGGAAACGTATCGAATCAGGTAGCCTCGGTCCGGTCAGTCGAACGGAACACCCCGAGACGGGGGTCGCAGGAGGCAATCGAGTGGGTCGGCACAACAAGAAGACGGAATCCCATATCCGCCGCAATTCGGTCATCGCGCTTACCGGACTCGTCCCCATCGGACTGATCACCGCAGCCAACACGGCCGGCGCCACCCCCAAGGTCCCCTTCCTCTCCACGAGCTCCTCGTCGGAGGTCGCCGACGTCGCCGAGGAGGCGCCCGCCGCCGTTCCCGAGGCCGCGGACTCCGTCACTCCCGTAGCCGAGACCGCCGCAGAAGCCGCGCCCGCGGCCGAGCAGGCGCCTGCTCCCGCCGCACTCGCTCCCGTCCAGGCCACCCCGCCGCTCCCGGCGAGCATCGCCCAAGGTGCGCTCGGCATCCCGGCCATCAACGTCGCGGCCTACCAGAACGCCGAACGCATGCTCGCCGTCGAACAGCCGGGATGCGGCATGTACTGGACGCTCATCGCCGGCATCGGCCGAGTCGAGTCCACCCACGCCTACGACGGCAAGGCCGATGACAAGGGCAACATGCTCAATCCCGTCCTCGGCCCCGTCCTCGACGGCAGCCTCGGCGGCAACGCGGTCATCCGCGACACCGACGGCGGCAAGCTGGACGGCGACGCCAACTACGACCGCGCCGTCGGACCCACCCAGTTCCTGCCCGAGACCTGGAACCGTTACGCGGGCGACGGCAACGGCGACGGCGTCGCCGATCCGCAGAACCTCTTCGACTCCGCGCTGACCACCGGAAAGTATCTGTGCGACGGCGGATTGAACGTCAAGGATCCGATTCAGGCCGCCAAGGCCGTGCACCGCTACAACAACTCCGCCGCCTATGTGGCCAACGTGCTCGCATGGTCCGCCGGCTACTCCAG
>SEEV01000523.1 GCA_004211695.1 Rhodococcus sp. (in: high G+C Gram-positive bacteria) | reverse complement strand
GCACGCCCGAGCGCGATGTCGCCGGTGCTCCAGACGTAGGTCGTGGGAACGGTGACGGCGGGTGTCGCCTCGAAGTCGCTCGTCATGGCGCGGTACCAGTTCAGTGCGGCGGTCATCGCCCCCGGTTGGCTGAGAAGTGCAACGTGCTCGTCGACGAGTGCCGGCGCGACGACGTCCCCGAACATCGCGCGCAGCGACTGCGCGTTCTCGTCGAGGAGAACCTGCTCGGCCTTACCTTCCATCCTGAGAAGGCGGATGTAGGAGGAGCGTTCCTTCTGGTCGGCGTCCTCGCGCAACGCCCAGCCGAAAGCGCCGGGATGGGGTACCGAGACGGTGGTGAGCGTGCGGATCCGGTCGGGGTGCCGCGCCGCCACGACCCACGCCACGGCGGCGCCCCAGTCGTGGCCGACGAGATGTGCCGAGTCGAGGTCGAGGGCGTCGAGGAGTCCGATGACGTCCGCGACGAGGTGGTCGATCCGATAGGAGTCCACGCCGTCGGGTCGCGCACCGGACGAGTATCCGCGCTGGTTCGGTGCGAACGTCCGCAGACCCGACTCGTTCAGCAGCGCGCTGACCGGCTTCCACGACGCGGCGCTTTCCGGAAACCCGTGCAGCAGAACGACGGGGGCGCCGTCGGCCGGACCGCTGACTGCGACGTCGAACGTCAGGTCGCCGAGGGTGATGTGCGCGTTTTCGGAGGTTGACAGCATGCCCCCACCGTACGGCGAGAGCCCTGTTACTTCCCGGGATTCCACCCGCTCATGCCGAGCATGATCAGGCGCAGTTGCCGTTCGGCGCGCGCGACCACCTCGGCCTCGGTTCGGCTTCCGGGGCGGTCGGCCTCGAGGAGATCGACGACGACGGCGAACATGGTGGACACGATCAGGTCGGCGGCCATCTCGAGGTCGTCGGTGTCCCACGACTGCAGGCCGTCGATGCGGGACAGATCCACCGTGAGTTCGCTGGCGAACAGCTTCATCTCGGTCGCGATCGCTCGGCGAATCTCGGGTACACCGCCGTAACGTTCGCGGCTGAGGAATCGGAACTGCGCTTCGTGGGTGCGAACCTGCCGCACGAGGATGTCGAGGGACGCTCCGGCGCTCTTGGTGCTCGGGGTGCGCCGGGCGTCGCGGAGCATCTGCCGCAGGATCCGCATGCCCTCCTCGACGAGCACCACACCGAGTTCCTCGATGGACGCGAAGTGGCGATAGAAGGCGGTGGGGACGATTCCTGCCGTGCGGGCCACCTCGCGAAGGCTCACGCCGGCGAAACTGCGGTCCGCCATGAGTTCGAGAGTGCCGTCGAGAAGGGCCTTTCTCGTGCGCTCCTTGCGGGCTGCCCTGCTCTCGGGTTCGGCGCCGGTCGACTGACTCACGGCAGTGAGTGTATTCGTGGCGGTCGCCGCGCCCGTCAGGTCCGGGGGCCCGTGCTCGTCGTCCGGCATGTGTATTCGATCCCTGCCTCGGGTGTGCGCGCTGTCACATTTCGATTGACAACTACCTGTCTCCCTCTGTCACACTAGTGTCAGTGTACAACCGTGCACTCAAATGGAGGAGGCTGACGTGTCAGTTGCCCACACCAGTCGTCCCGTGGAGGGACGCAGGTTCTCGCTGCTGTCGTTGTTCGAGGCGATGGCCACTCCGCACCAGCTCGACCGCTACCTCGAACTCGTCACCCCCATGGTCACCGTGCGCGACCTCCGCGCCGAGGTGGTCGCCGTCCGGCGGTCCACCGCCGACACCGTCACCCTCACGCTGCGCCCCACCCGTCAATGGCGCGGATTCCGTGCAGGGCAATTCGTGCAGGTAGGGGTCGTGATCGACGGAGTCCGGCACACCCGCTGCTACTCGCCGGCCAACGCGCAGGCGTCTACCGACGGTCACGTCGAGCTGACGATCAAGGCGCATCCCGAGGGGCTGGTCTCGCAGTACCTGCACGCCCAGGCTCGGCCCGGCCTGGTGCTCGACCTGTCTCAGGCGGCGGGCGAATTCACCCTCCCGACCCCGCGTCCACGGCGGCTGCTGCTGGTGAGCGGAGGCAGCGGAATCACCCCGGTTCTGTCGATGCTGCGCACGCTCGTCGACGAGCAGCACTTCGGCAACGTCACTTTTCTGCACTACGCGTACACCGAAAAAGATGTCGCGTACCTCGACGAGTTGCGTGAACTCGCCGACACGAACGCGAACGTTTCTCTGGTGCTCGCATACACCGATCAGGAGGCCGGCGGGCATCTCCACGGCTTCTTCGGCCAGGAGCACCTCGACGCCGTCGCGCCCTGGTACGCCGACGCCGAAACCTACCTCTGCGGCCCGCCCGGACTGATGCGCGGCGTCCGCGAGGTGTACCGCGAACTCGGCATCGAGGACCGTCTGCACACCGAGGAATTCGCGCCCGCCGTAGCCCCGGCGGAGGGTGAGGCCGGTGGCGAGGTGTCCTTCGCCGCGAGCGGTGTCACCGCCGAGAACTCCGGCGCGACGCTGCTCGAGCAGGCGGAGTCCGCGGGGCTCCATCCCGAATACGGATGCCGGATGGGCATCTGCTTCTCGTGCACCGCGGTGAAGAAGTCGGGGTGCACCAAGAACGTCCGCACCGGCGACACCGACACCGATCCGGACAAGGCGATCCAGCTGTGCGTCTCGGTTCCCGTGGGCGACGTCGCCCTCGACATCTGATTTTCACTCGACATTCAACGTTTTGGAGACCGACATGTTTGGACTCTCACTCTCGTTCCTCCCGTTCGTCGACGGCTCCGACGGCTCCCGCAACGACGTCCCGGTGGTGCTCAGTCACGACCAGGTCGAAGAGATCGGCCGGGAACTGGACGCCCTCCGCGACCGGACCGTCGCGGATCTCGGCGCCGAGGACCGCGAATACATCTACAAGATCATCAAGGCGCAGAGGGGATTCGAGGTCGCCGGCCGCGGGCTGATGTACCTCGGGTTCTTCCCGCCGGCGTGGATCGCCGGGGTCGGAGCCCTCGGTGTGTCGAAGATTCTCGACAACATGGAGATCGGCCACAACGTCATGCACGGCCAGTACGACTGGATGCGGGAACCGGGCCTCAACTCCCGCGTGTTCGAATGGGACACGGTCTGCCCGGCCGATCAGTGGAAGCATTCCCACAACTACATGCACCACACGTACACCAACATCCTCGGCCGCGACCGCGACATCGGCTACGGCATCCTGCGGATCGACGAGGCGCAGAAGTGGAACCCCTACTACCTGGGAAACCCGGTCTACGCCTTCTTCCTGATGATGCTGTTCGAGTGGGGCGTCATGATGCACGACCTGGAAGCGGAGAACGTGATCCAGGGCAAACGGAAGTGGCACGACGTCAAGCCGCTGCTGAAGGGCTGGTGGCGCAAGGCCGGCAGGCAGGTGCTCAAGGACTACGCGATCTTCCCCGCGCTCACCGGGCCGCTGTTCGTCCCGACGCTTCTCGGCAACGTCACCGCCAACCTGATCCGCAACGTGTGGGCGTACTCCATCATCTTCTGCGGCCATTTCCCCACCGGCGTGCAGAGTTTCACCGAGGACGAGACTGCCGAGGAAACCCGCGGCGAGTGGTACGTCCGACAGATGCTGGGGAGCGCCAACATCGAAGGCAGTCCGCTGTTCCACATCATGTCGGGCAACCTGTCGACCCCTCCCGGTGTTATCGTCGAGCGGCAGAAGACTGCAGCCTGAGAGGCGAAACACATGGTGGGGAAGTTCGAGCGGCGCAAGGACACCGTGCAGGAACTGACGGAGTCCGCGGCCACACATGTCGGCCAGATAGCGACGATCATCGCCGGCGCCGTCCGCGACGTCACCCGGGAGATCGGCGACTGGGTGTCCGACGGGATCGAGATGCGTGAGGCCGCGAAGAAGGCCCGCGAAGACGAGGGCGAAGACAAGCCGGTCGAGTAGACCGACCGGGCGTATCGACCCAGGGTAGAGGTGGGGCCGCCGAGGGTGTGTTCATTGCACCCTCGGCGGCCTTTCTGCGGACAGGGTTCCGCCCTTGCCGGCTTTGCTGCCCTTGCGATTTCGCTGACCGGCGCCGCCGGTATGGCGTCGGCCAAGCCGATCTGCTAGACCGGCTGTTCGCAGCCCCTGCCGACCAAGAACCCCAGGCCCGACGTCAAGCAGATGTGCTGGGTCGAATGGGGCCAGACGCAGTGCCAGGTGAGCTGAGGCGATCGCGCTGTCGCACGGTGGGGCACGACCGTCGCCGGTCGTGCCCCACCGTCGTTTCGCTAGACCGAAGTTGCGGCGGGTTTTGGCGTGGTTATGGCGGGTGAGCTGCGTGAAGGCTTCCGGAAGACTCCGAAATGTAGTCACTAAAATCATTGCACTGTCTGTCACTGTCCGGTAG
>SEEV01000522.1 GCA_004211695.1 Rhodococcus sp. (in: high G+C Gram-positive bacteria) | reverse complement strand
CGTCAAATGCGGGCGCATCACCGCATACCGCCGCGCCACCGAGTCCGCCACATCCGTCATAGCGCAACGGTAACGCCCGAAACCAGCTAAAGCGACATTATTTTGTCACATGCCCTAAGTGCCGCGCGACAGGCCGAGCCGGCGAGGGGTGTGCCGGCGGGCGCGGGGTGCTCTCACGCCAGGAACGCGGTGACCGCGGCGAGGTAGATCACGATCGACAGCAGGTCCTGGATCACGGTGGCCAGCGGCCCGGATCCGAAGGCCGGGTCCCTGCCGAGCCGGTGCAGCAGCCAGGGCAGGACCATTGCCACCGTGGTGGCGATGGCACTGGCGGCCAGCACCGCCACCGCGACCGCGGCCGCGAGCTCCCAGTCCCCGGTCAGCAGCGCGACCGTCGGGGCCATCACCACACCGAGGATGGTGCCGACCCAGAACCCGGTGAGCACCTCCGGCCCGACGATGCGGCGGATCCCGATCCCGACCGACAGCCCGCGGATCGCGACGGTCTCGGTCTGGGTGCCGACGGCGTCGGCGAGATAGACGATGCCGGGCACGAAGTACGCCACCGCCAGGTTGGCGTCCAGCTGCTCCTCGAACCCCGCCATCAGGCCCGCCGCGGCCGTCGCGCCGACCAGTCCGACCAGTAGCTAGGGCAGCCGGTGCCACAGCCGACGCACCACCCTCTCGACGCTCGTCGCGCGGGCGGCCTCGACCGAGTGCAGGAATCCGCCGAGCCGGGCCAGGTCCTCGTCGTGCTCGTGCGCGAGCACGGTGAGTAGCTGCTGCGGTGCGATCAGACCGCGGAACCGGCCGTCGGCGTCCACCACGGCCAGGCCCGGTTTGCCGTCCTGCGCGGCCCGCCACGCGGCGTGCTCCTCGTCGGTGTCGGGTGTCGGGTGTCACGGTCGGTGGGTCGGGATCCATGATGTCGCCGAGGGTGGCGCCGTCCGGTGCGCCGAGGATCCGCTCGATGACGGCCACGCCGACCAGGTGGTCGTCGTCGAGCACCGCGACGACGGACGCGCAGTCGAAGCGTCGACCTCGGATGCGGTCGAGCGTCACCGACACCAGATCCCGGGGCTGCGCCGTGGGGACCCGGGTGCGGGCGTGCGTCAGCGCGGTGTGCGGAGCGCCGACCGAGGCGGATTCGGGGTGTGCGATGACGGGACCTGCACCGGACACCGCAGCCTCCTCGGCGGATGGGCGCCTGCGACACGGCGCCCCGATCGAATGGCCCCGGAGCCGTCGACGCCCAGGCGGCCGCCGATTCTTTCGGCGTCTGGGCGGGTCGACGGGAGGGAACCCACTGCCTGCGGGTGTACCTCGGGCGGCGCCGGCGCAAACGCGGTGACGCACACCGGCTACGGCGACGCGGTCTCCGGCGCCTGCGGTCCGGCCGTTGTGCGGGGTGTGGCTCGGAGGCCACGACCTGTCCCGCCGCGATGACCAGGGCGATAGGTCAGTCGATGATCCCCAGCGCGGCGAGGGCGCCGAGGGCGGTGAAGAACGCCAGCTGCTCGGGCCAGGGAAGCCCACGCTGCTCAGGATCGGTAGCGTCACGGCGAACCGCTCGGCGCGGCGTACCCGCTCCACCGCGTCCCGGTGCGACGAGCGGGCGGGTGACTGTTCGGCCATGGGCCTACCTCCTCACGATCTCCCGGTGCGGCGGAGGTGACCAGGACCGCCCGGTCGGCGTCCGGCGCCTACCGCACGGCGAGGAGCTGATCGAGCGGTGCGCCCACCGCCAGCAGCGGGTGATCGTCGATGCGGAGCCCGCGTGCCGCGGGGAGCGGCAGCAGGGTTTGATGGCGACGGGTGGTGGGACTGGCGGACATGGTCCGCAGCTCGATTCCGGTCAGCGCGGGGACGAGGCTGCGGGCCTGCCAGTACCCGGGGGTGCTCAGTGGGCGGTCGCAATCGGGGCCGGGCCATCGGTTCTCCTCGCCCGCGTGCGCGTGACGGACCAGGACGAACATGCGCACCCGCTCTCGGCCACCACGGCCCACGGTCGTTGACCGACACAGGTGCGATCGTCGTCGACAAATTGCACCTGTGACGCACAGCTGGCGCCGCCGGAGATGCGGACTGCACCCCTTGGACACCGGCAGTTCATTTAACGTTCACCGAGGATTAGGCTTGCGGCCGGGGGGAATTCGAGCACGCGTCCGAGTCGCGGTGGGCATTCATGCGACCAGTGAAACTGGGTGGAAAGTCATGGGGATTGTGCAAGGTACGGCACGGTTGGTCACGGGCGCCGGTGAGGCCGTGACGGCCACGGCCGGTGCCGTCGGTGGTGCCGCGGTGGGAGCGGTGGCCGGAAGTGTGCGCGGCGCGGTGGGAGGAGTGCGCGAGGGGGTCAAGGTCGGCAGCCACTCCACCCCCGCGGCCCTGCTGACGATGGGGGCGATCGGCGCCGCGGGGCTGGTCGAGTGGCCGATCGTCCTGGGGGCCGGCGGCACGGCGCTGGTGCTGCACCAACTCCACGCCGCACGGTCGGGCAAGAAGACTGCAACGAAATCGGCAACCGCGTCGGCCGACGTCGATCAGGTCGTTGCCGCCGAACCGGCGGAGGCAGCCAAACCAGCCGCTGACGCCAAACCGGCCGGCAAATCCGCTGCCAGGCCCAAATCGTCGACCAGCTAGGTGTACGACCAGCTCGGGTGTAGTCGCCACACCGTCCGGCGACGCTGGACGCCAATGTGGTGGGTGGCGACCGCTCTCGGTGTCGGCTGGTCCTGCTGGTACCGGTGTCGGTGTCGATGTCGGCCGGAATGCCTGCCCGCTGTTCCTGTTGGTGCGTCTCGTCGGGCTGGATCTCGGAACGGTCGCCCTCGGGCGCTGCCGGCCGGGTTCGCGGGCGTGCGTGGGACATGGAGAACGTCGTGTGTACGGGTGTGGTTGCGTTCCTTCACATTCGGTGAACGGTCTGTTGCATCACCGACGCAGGCTCATTTTAATAAGTATGTAGCCCAATGCATTTCGCTTCTGGTGCGGAGATGCTGCGGGATGCAAAGGCGGTTCGGCCGTTCCGTTCCCGCCTGCGCACCGATAGGCTGCTGATTGCGGGCCCGCGATCTCACCGGCGCCCGCACGACCATCCCGACCCGCCGCCTTCTGTGCCTGTCCGAAGTCCACCCGGGAGTCATCGTGTCCTCCACCTCACTGCGCATCGCCTCGTTCAATGTCGAAAACCTCTTCTCCCGTCCCCGTGCGATGGGCAGCGCCCCGGACGAGGTGGGGAGGGACATCCTCGACGCGCACGCCCGGCTCGGGGCCCTGATCGCCCGGGACACCTACACCGATGACGACAAGAAGCTGATTATTGATCTCCTGGTCGCGTTGGATCTCGACCGATCCGACACCGCGGCCTACGCGGTGCTGCGGCAGGTCCGCGGCCGGCTGCTCAAACGCTCGAAGGGCGCGGTCTCGGTCGTCGCCGAGGGCCGCGGCGACTGGGTGGGGTGGGTGGATCTGACCACAGAACGCGTCGACGCGCTCGCGATGGCGCACACCGCCCAGGTGTTGCGCGAGGTGAACGCCGACATCACCGCCGTGATCGAGGCCGAGGACCGGATCGCTCTCAAACGCTTCACCGAGGCCGCGATCGTCGACGAGAACCGGGATGCAGTGTTCCCGCATGTGATGGTGATCGACGGCAACGACGACCGCGGCATCGACGTCGGAATCGTGTCGAAGCCCGCCTACCCGCTGCGGAGTATCCGCTCGCACTGCGATGACCTCGCGCCGACCGGTCGCCCGATCTTCAGCCGCGACTGCCCGGAGTTCACCTTCGACTTCCCCGCAACCAGTGCGCTGGCGGGATCGTCGTTGACGGTGCTGGTCAACCACCTCAAGAGCAAGGGCTACGGCAAGCCCGCCGACAACAACGCGCTCCGCCGCCGGCAGGCCGAGCGGATCGCCG
>SEEV01000521.1 GCA_004211695.1 Rhodococcus sp. (in: high G+C Gram-positive bacteria) | reverse complement strand
AGTGCGCGGGTGTGCTCGCGCCGTTGCTGTTCTAGGCAGCATATGAAGATATCCACCGTGCACCGATCCACCGCAGCGGCGCGACCGCCCGCGAGGTCCCCGGCCTCCAGCGGGCCCCGGCGCGGTCGGATCACTCGGTGGCCCGGATGCGTGGGAGAGCTGTGGGGGCGGCGTCCGGAGCGATCACCATCGCCGCACACGCACTCGGTGGCGGGCGAGCTTGGACCGACGGCAGCCGGCCGAAGTTGGACCACCGACAAAGGCGTGTGGCCTGGGTCACATTTCAGCGATCGCGGCGGGCGGTGGATCTACCATTTCCTCGCATCGGAACACGAAGGAGCAGGTCGATAACCCAACACGGCGCAAGCCAATCCTGGACTGGTTAGCAGGGATTGGTGCACTGCTCCGACGAAATTCGTGGCTCCGGTCGATTACTTCGCACGCAGCACATCCGAGGAGACATCAGCGACGCCCACCACCCAGGTACACCAACACGGAACCGCGCTTCTCGACTGGAGCGCGTCCCCTCCCGACGCGCAGTGCTGAGGAACGCGGTCAGGGCTCACGCGGGTACCTGTTGAATGTCCCGGCGAGGCCCGGCCGGAGCGGACTACACTCCGACCGGGCCGCTTCGGCCCACCGGGGCGTAACTGCGCCTCTGGCGCGTATGACACTGGGGCCGAGATAGTTTCAGACTCCGGTAATACCGCAGGCGCGGGCTGGGTGTCGCAGGGTGCAGCTTCGCCGCGCACTGACAGCCGAGAAGTAACCACCCCGCGCACTCGCGGCAATGTAGTCGTCTTCACGCGACACAGATCAGGACACCGACGACCGCTACTGCGGCCAGGGAGGCACCGACGCAGATCAACCACGCCCGCGTCGCCAGCTGCCGCCACCGATCACACCGCTCGTCTACATCCGCGACAGCGACCGAGCCGACCGGATTCGGATGAGACGCTCGGAACTCCGCAAGGCGGCGGACTTTTGCGTCCGCTCGTGCCGCCACACCGAACGAGACGGGGACCACCAGAAGCGTCACCGCCAGCAGTGCAACCATGAGGCCTACGCCGGTCCCGAACATCATCGTCCCTTCCACAGTAAACAGGGCCCGTCACGGGTATCGCGCGTGATCCCCGGCCACGCGAGGCCACGGGCACAACCACGCCCCTGTCAGCTCTATCGCCGAACTGCCACCGAGTGTTTCACTCGCCGGCATCGGCGCAGGACTATGGATGGCCGCGGGCGGCCCTATACGCCGGGCATCGGGAACTTCCACACCGCCACCACAACCACGCCCATGATCAGTCCGGCGTACAGAACAGTGCTAACAACACCGACCCGCAACGTGTTCAGCAGACTCGCGCCCAGGTTCTCGGTAATCCGTGCCATGACAACTCTTCTCTCACGTGCAGATAATTTCGGCAGCCACGTCGAATGGTGGCGCACCGGTTACCTTGGACCGATTTCGACACCTGCACATTGGCCGAACTACCTACGCCCATAACCGTATTTGGGTCTGGAGGTTTGGGTCTCAGTTCAGGGTCGCAACCGAACATCCCCGAGCGCCAGGCTTCTCCCACAAATTCAGCTGTGTTCTACGTCACAGACTTGGTGCCTGAGCTATGTCGCCCACGCATTTCGCATTGCCAGCACAATTCGTGTGGGGTTGCCGGCCCGCCTGCCGGTGGCGATCCGGCTCGGCCATTGGTCGTCGGCGACAACTGTAGGTGCGCGGCTCGCCGCAGATACTCGATGGCGCGGAACAGTTGCCCATGCGACTGGACACTGTGCAGCACAGAACAATCGGTAAGCGAAGCGGAACTGTCACTTGATCGCCCGCTATCGAAGCCTGCCGGCACTGTTACGGCGAGGCAGAACAACGGGTCCAGTAGCGCACCTTGTCGCTGGATCGCGCATTTCGCCCTCAGAAGCTCGCGTCCGGATCGTGCACGCACTGCAGTAGGCCTCGTCGAACTCACACTTACTGGTCGGTAATTCGGAGGTGCGAAAAATACTGCGATGGCATGGATCACACTCCCTGGACTTCCCCGTGCAGGCTCACGAAGATCAATTATGCACTGCTCGTTACTGCGTGCAGATTGTCCGTGTAGCGCCCCTGCCAGCTGACCTACATCGTTGGCGGGGGCTGCGCTTGGCTGCGCCACAACACATCAACCGTGTCACCGCCGCTGTTCGCATTTTGTGACGCGGCGCCCCTCGGATCACGTGTCACCCTCCGAGCGAGTCACCCCTTGCCCCAGTCTCGTTCGCCTATTTCCACATGCATTCTCGGCGCCCCTGACCCGAATTGGGTAGACGGTTGCGGTGACCTCGACCGCGAGGGCGACCAGGGCGAGCCAGATTCGATTCAGCAGCACGTACGGGGGCGATAGATTCCACCTCTCGTTTCCTGCACCGGAACCAACAAGCTATGTCCCGGCACAACCCCCGTTGCGACGGAAGGCTCCTTGATCGTCAGCCCGCCCACACGGTGCACACCGACTGG
This sequence comes from Rhodococcus sp. (in: high G+C Gram-positive bacteria), assembly GCA_004211695.1. Classification (GTDB taxonomy): domain Bacteria; phylum Actinomycetota; class Actinomycetes; order Mycobacteriales; family Mycobacteriaceae; genus Rhodococcus_F. The sequence goes on along the minus strand of SEEV01000521.1, from coordinate 1,418 downwards.
GCGGGCTGACGAGGGTCCTTGTAGCGCAGAACGTGCCCGCAACAAGCGGAATCAGGTGTGATTGGAGGCCCCTCTCACGCGTGGTTGCCGCCCAGTCAGTTCATGGTGCTACCAACGCCCGCATCATCCTTCGCCATAGGTGAACACCCCTCCATCCAGATGTTCCATATATGCATGCAGCGGCCCGTCCGTCCGTTCCGTCCGTCACGCTCGCCTGCATCGCCCGCCGCCGCCCTCCACGCCACCGCGTGCACCGCAGCGTCGAGAGCAGTGGAACCATCCGCCGAACCTGAGGTTGTGGAGACTATCGACATACATAATCGCCCTGCATCGGCCCCCGCGCCCGCCGCGACAGCCCGCGACTCCTCGGTGCCAGCCGCCGCGGCGGTCGCAACCGCATCCGCCGCAGACGACGTCGTCGACCCCGACGATCCGCCTGGGGAATACCCTGCACTCATGGCCGCACGGAAGACCACCCAGCGACGCTCCAATCCCAGACGAGCCAGCGCCGCGCCGCTGATACCCACCCCGGGGCACGGGGAGCGGATCTGGATCCTCGATGTCCCTTATCGGGCATCCGCGCCCGGTGCCAAGTACTACAAAGCGCTCAAAGCATATGCCTACATCGGCACTCAATTGCCTGACGAACTCACCGTCTACGCGTCGAAACCGTACTCGTACGCTCGCTGGGTCGAAGAGGACCTCAACGGCGTGCGGCAACCGGGCGCTACTGGTTTCCACAAGATACCGCGGCCCGAACAGGCGGACGCCGCGAAGGCGATCGCGACGGCCTTTCACCACGGCAAGCGCGGATTCCTGTTGGCCGACGAGCCCGGTGTAGGCAAGACCGGCAGCGCAATCCTCGGCGCGAAAGCCGCGCTGAAATTGGGGGGCGGCGACACCGTACTCATCACCGTGGACCGGCCGGCCCAGATCACCATCGCCGCATGGCGCGACGCCCTCGCTGCGTTCGGCGACGGAGGCTATCGGTGGCTGATCATCTCCCCGGACCAGCTCAAGAAGTTGCTCGGACGCAACGGCCAACCGAAGTACTCCTTTTCCCTCATCATCAATGACGAGGCACAGCAATTCAGGCACCTCACGGCCCAGCGCACCCAGTACCAGCGGCGCATCAACCGTCTCTCCGCGACGCCTGAGAAGGCGCCGTTCGTGATCACCGTGACGGCGACGCCGGGTCATCACCCAGGCGAATACACCTACTTGTCTTCGCTTTTCGCGCAACTGCACGATGACCCGCCGGGCGAGTGGGCCGATCTCGGTAAGAATCTGGTCGAGCATGGACTTCCCCTGGCTCCCGGGTGGGACAAGGGCAAATGGGACTGGAACGACCAAGCAAAAGGTTCTCAGCGGCTGCAGCATCAGGCCGTCACCCGCGTCCGGAAGTGGATGACCGACTG
>SEEV01000119.1 GCA_004211695.1 Rhodococcus sp. (in: high G+C Gram-positive bacteria) | reverse complement strand
TTCAGCGCGGCGACCTGATTGTCCTGGTTGCGGGGGGCGAGGAACCCGATCAGGGTCTGCCCGGCATGCAACCGGCCCACTTCCTCGTCCGACGGCGGCGCGACCTTCACGACCACGTCGGCCGACCACGGGTCGGCGATCTTCGCCCCCACCTCGGTGTACAACTCGTCCGGGATCAGCGCGCCCAAACCGGCACCCGACTCGACCACCACGTCGACGCCCGTGGCGATCAACGACGCCACGATCTTCGGCACCAACGCCACCCGACGCTCACCGTCGTTCGACTCCCGAACGACGCCGACCGTCGGGCGCGCAGTCGACGCGCTCTGCGATGTACTCAAGTGAAAACCTTTCAAATAGAAATTGACTCACTGTAGGAATGGGCGTTGAAAACGTTACAGAAGCATCGGATTTCGTGAAGCCACCACCGCACAGGTAGGCCTTCTTGCGGATCGTTGCTGGCGCGCTTTTCGACCGGGTTACGGGCGTTTGCTGGGGAGGTTACGCCAAGAACGTCGTTTGTGTCGTTGTGTCTCTGGCGCCCACACTCCAAACCCAAGACGACGCCGCATGGGTCGGCGGCGGCGAGGAGCAGGGGCGTCGAGTAGACGATGACTTGCTGTGTAGTGTCCAGTCTGCGGCGATCAAGTAGCCCTGCGATGATCGGTGATGCTATAGACACCAACCGTTCGACGCCGATCATCCAACCGTTCCCGGTGATGCTTGCGCGAGCCGAGAGATACCGTGCGGTGGGCAGAAGAGCCGAAACGCTTGCTGAGTAAGAAATCCGAAGAACACTTACTGCGGCCTCGTCCCCCGGCAGAAGCTCGACGAGTCGAGTCGAGTCGGCACTACCGCGACCGCCCACGCGGTGGTGGCGCCGACGAGACACCAGTGTCCGTCGAGGACTCCGGCGACCGATGCCGTCCGGTCGCGGTGTTGGATGGTTGCGGTTCGGCTGCTCGGTACCACGCGTTCGCGCCAAGGCGGCTACGTCACCCTTCTGCGCATTAGGTCAGAACCTGGACGCTGTGGGGCGACAAACCCAAGGTCGATCCCGCTGCACTGGATCTGAAACCCGATAGCGCAACGGTTGGTGGCGTTGCTGCCCGTCACGGTGAGGTGACGCACGGCAGTGTGTCGTTCACATGAAGAGTGCCCGGTTGAGGCGGACTGCGTGGTCGGCTGTCGGGTTGAGGGTCGGGCTGTCGTATCTCTCGGCGAACGCAGCTGCTGCGATGTCACGCCGCTTCGGTGATCGCTCGGCGTCGGCGGCGGCTAACGCGGCCGCCATCTCGTCGCGAGTGAGATCCGTGCAGTAGCTGGGTGTGCCCGGTTGTTGCCGCCACGACTGGGCGAGGGTCCCTGCGTCGTACCCGTCGAACCCGGTGTCGTCGACGAGTGCGATGCCGACCCGCCGGTGGCGGGGATCGTCGGCTGCCACCGGTACGGCGATGCGCCCGGGGCTCGCGGCGGGGGCGCCTCTCGTGGCGAAGGAATCGGAACCGATCGCGTTCCACGCCTTGACGATCGGCCGGTCGAGTTGCTCCTGCACCCACAAGCTCTCGGCCTGGCCCGACTCGACGGCCTCGATCCGCGTGTCGCGTGCGGGGTAGTAATTCGAGGTGTCGATGACGACCGTATCCGCAGGAGCAGTCGATACAAGAGGCGCGATTCCGGGTATGCGGTGCAACGGGATGGACAAGACGACTACATCGACGTCGGCCGCGATGTCTGCGGCGTCTACTGCGGATGCCCCGGTGGCGAGTACGTCGGCGTCGATGGTGTCCGGGCCGCGTGAGTTGGCGACCTTCACCTCGTGCCCGGCCGAGCTCAACTTGCGAGCCAGTGTGGCGCCGATGTATCCGGCGCCGAGAATTCCGATCTTCATAGCTAACCTTCCTGTTAGTACGTGCGGCCGGCCACGTCCACGGGTGTGGCGGAGGCGAGTGCTGCGCGCAGCGTGTCCTTCGAGACCGGCGCGGCGGGGGCGGACGTGTATGTCTTGAGCGGCACAGTCGGATCGGCGAGGTAGATCTGCGTGTACGCGGCCGACTCGGGCTCGAAACGCCATGTCTCCGAGACGGATCCGGCGTCGAGGATGTCGAAGCCGAGGCGGTCGATGAGATCGGCTGCGACAGCGAGCGCGTCGGGATCATCGCTGGCGATGGGCAGAGTGCTGCGGTCCGGTGCGCCGGACAGCCGCGCGAGCTGGGGGATGTGGTGCGCGAGGATGTTGTTGAACGCCTTCACCAATGCGGCGTCGGGCAGGTGTGTCTGGTTCAGCTGAGTTTGGTTGTACTGCCCAGAGTCCAATTCGGGTATCCGTCCGTCGCGGGACGGGTAGTAGTTGCCGGTGTCGAGCACCGTCCTCCCGCCCAACAGTCCGTCGGGGAGAGTGCTGTAGGCGGTGGCCGGGATGCTGAGTACCACGACCTCGCCGGCGTGCGCAGCCTCCTCGACGGTGCCCGCCCGGGCGTGGGGTCCCAGTTCGTCGACCAGATCCGTGAGGCTCTCGGGGCCGCGTGAGTTGGCGATCACGACGTCGATGTCGGCTGCCACCGCCAGCCGTGCGACCGCGGCACCGATGTTCCCGCTCCCGATGATTCCCAGTGTGCTCATGAGGTGCTCCGTTCCTTATCGATCTGAGGTGTGGTTCGGTCGGTCATCGTGTCAGGCGCGGGTCGCGACCGTACCGTGGTGCGGCATGGAGGTTGTCGCGCAGCGTCGGGCCCTCGTAGTCGAGGTGGAAGATTCCCCGTTTCTGCAGGATCGGCACGACCCGATCGACGAAGGCGTCGACGCCGTCGTGCAGACCGTCGACAGCGATCGAGAAGCCGTCGCACGCACCGGCGTCGAACCATTCCTGCATGTGATCGGCGACGTCCTCCGGTGTGCCGGCGACGACGGGGTGGTAGTCGATGACGCCGTTCGCGATGACATCTCGCAGCGACCACCCTTCGCGAACGACCTCGAGGGCTCGCTCTGATCGCGGGTCGGCGGGGTTGGCGACGGCGCGGGCGAGCATGTCACCGGGGACGGGTCGATCGATGTCGTCGTAGCTCAGGCGAAGCCCTAGCATCGCTCCGAGGTACTGGATGCGGTGGCGGAGATCGATCGATTCGTCGAGTCGACGACGCCGCGCGAGCGCATCCGCCTTCGAGTCGGCGACGGTCGGCATGAACCCGGCGAACATCTTCACGTCGTCCGCGTCCCGGCCGGCAGCCACCGCCGACGCGCGCAGCGCCTCGCGTAGTGCACGCCCGCTTTCGATGGTGTACGGGTTGGCGTACACACCGTCCGCGTACATCCCGGCCAGTTCGATCCCTTCCTGCCCGCCGCCGGCCTGGAAGATCACTGGCTGCCCCTGCTCCGACGGTGGGATCACCAAGGGGCCGCGCGACGCGACATACCGGCCCCGCACGTTCACCGGGCTCACCTTGTCGGGGTCGGCGAACACACCGCGGTCGACGTCGCCGACGAACGCGTCCCGTTGCCAACTGCCCCCGAGTGACTCGACAATGTGGACCACCTCGTGGGCCCGTTCGTACTTCTGATGCCGCGGAGGCACCGCGGCGCCGAAGTTCGCTGCGGCGTCAGGGCTCGACGGGGTGACCGCGTTCCACCCCACGCGGCCGTGGCTGATCACGTCGAGTGCCTTGTACTGCCGGGCGAGGTTGAACGGTTCGGTGAACGTCGTCGAGCCCGTGGCCACCAACCCGATCCTCGCGGTCTCCCGCGCGATGGCCGTCATCACCACGATCGGATCGAGGACATAACGGAGCGGTTGACGCGCCAGGTCTGCGTCCAGCACGGGGGTGTCGGCGAAGAACAGCAATTGAATCTTGCCGCGTTCGGCGCTCCGCGCGAACCGCACGTAGGCGTCCATGTCCGTGTGGCTGTGCAGGTCCACACCGGGCAGCCGCCATGCACCCGGTTCGCTGCCGTACCCGCCGACCAGCTGCATCGACAGCAGCATCTGCTCGCCGCTCATGCCGCGCACTTATTCGGAGACTGCATCCGTTTCACGGGATCGACTATACGGAGGAGATCTCCGATTGTCGAAGCGGGTGGTCAGCCGGTCGCCCAGCCCGACCGCAGCAGCGTGCGTAGGCCCGTCGCGGAGGATGCGTCGGCCATTGCCGCGCTACTCACCCAGACCGTGGCCAGCACCGCCAGGAAGAGCTCGCGCCCACGGACGTCAGGGCGTGCAGTCCCGTCGCGTTGCGCGGCAGCGAGAAAGTCGTCGGTCGTGGTGATGAAGCCGCGACACGTCAAAGCGAGCGGCGACGTCTTCTCCTGCAACGCCTCTCGCAGGGGATCGGGGAGCCCGTCGAAAGCGGACGCCCACTCGCCGAGCGCGTCCAGCCATTGCTCCAACGCGGCGGCGGAGTCGAAGTGCCGGCCTTCGATGACGTCACGGCGCGCTTGAAGGGTGTCGTCCCGGCTGCGGAGAAGTTCGGCGAGGAGAGCGTCCCGAGAGGGGAAGTGCCGGTACAACGTTCCGGGGCCGACGCCGGCGCGTTTGGCGATCGTGTCCATCGATCGCGTGACCCCCTCCTCCGAGAACACCGCTTCGGCGATCTCCAGAATGTGCGCGCGGTTCCTCAGTGCATCCGCACGCGGTTTACGTCCCGCCCGTGTCGCCTCAGCCATGCCAGCCCCTCTCATCTACTAAATGGAGGATACCTCCAAATACAGTTCGGGCAGCCAAGGACAGACAGCAGTCAGGGAACGGCAACTCAGGTCACCGCAGACATGGTTGCGGAATCCTTTGTGTCGCTCATCCTCGTTAGCGTCACCCCGATTCGGACACGATGGAAGAAACCGTTCGGCCACGATCGCACGTCCGGCGGTGAGGCCTGCGGCGACATCCGTCCCGCAGGCAGTCCGTCGAGAAAAGCGCGCTTCCCAGGCGTCCGACCCGGGCTACGCTGCGCCCATGCCTCATTGCGCCCAACTGGTCGGATGCGATCACAGCGGCGCCGACGGACCCCCAACGACCGATCCACGTTCTCGGGTAGGTCCTGCGCGGCGTCCGAGGTAGCGAGCGATGAGGCTTACAGGAGGCGTCACACTTCCGATCACCGCCACTTCGAGCGTTCCTCCGACTTCCCGAGTCGCGTTATTCGTCCCCGAACCGATACCGGCCTTCTCCCGAGGTACCGCGTCGCAGCCCTTCCCACCCAGGCGACCACCGGTGAGCCGTGCGATGGTGCGTTCGATCTTCCACCTGTATCTGCCGAGCCGATCGTTCCCGTCGATCCCGCGTCGGGCGATGCGCGGGACGATGCCCTATGCGCGCAGCCACCGACGGTGGACGTCGTAGCCCTTGTCGGCTCGGAGTTTTCGGGTCTACGGCGGCGCGGACCACGCCTGGACGCAGCAAGGTGCTGTCGTGGGGATTCGCTCCGGAAACGTCGACGACCAGTGGGATTCCGTTCGAATCGGATAGGACGTGGATCTTCGATCCCTTCTTACCCCGATCGACCGGGCTGGGTCCGGCCGATCGAGGCCCCTTTTTCCCGGACGCTTGCCGCGTCCAGGATCTGATCGCTGCCGACCAGTGGAGTTCGCCGGCGCCGCCATGCCGGTCAAGCAGGGCTTGATGCAGTTTTTCGAACACCCCCGCCGCCGCCCATGCGGTGAACCGGCGGTGCGCGGTAGGGACGGACACTCCGAACGAGGGCGGAAGGTGCCGCCACGCGCACCCACTTGTCAGCACAAACACGATCGCGGTAAAGATCGCACGATCGGCGACCGGCGCGCTCCACCCCCTGCGGGCGGGCGGCGAAGCACGGAATCAACGGTTCGACGATCTCCCACAACGCATCCGGCACCAACCGCTCGACTACGGCGCTCGACAACGGTTCCGACAGCCCGCCGGAAGCAGAGAGCCATCTTTCCACCGCACCGAGCCATTGCAACAGCGGCCACGGCGGAATAACGCCGCTCGCGTGCTATCTCATCGCGGCGAGCGTTGAGATCCTCATCGCGCCGCTCCATCCGCCTCAGCCACTGCTACAGCCCGCTCGTTGACAATATGGAGACACACTCCGTATTCTTTTCCGAGTTTACCGGAGAGGTTCTCCGATTGAGCATTGGGCACACCCTCAACGTCGCCCAAGTTCAGTCCGACACCCCAACAAGACGATCAGATTCCGAGGCACCTTTATGACCAGCAGCACTGACCCCAACGTTCCCGGCACGGACGTCGGCACAATCGGATTCGATCCTCCCGACGCGGATGACGCGGGACCGAATGACCGCTGCCTCCTGCCTGGCGAGATTCTAGCCATCGGGGTGTTGGCCTGCTCCGCGTTCATCGTCGTGTTGAACGAGATGGTGATGGGTGTCGCCCTTCCGGATGTAATGGACGACCTTCGAGTCGACGCAAGCACCGGACAATGGCTCACCACGGGTTACGCACTCACCATGGCAGTTATCATTCCCGCAACAGGATTTCTGATGCAACGCATCCAGCTGAGGCCACTGTTCCTCGCGACGATGGGGTTGTTCACTGCCGGAACAGCAATTGCCGCCGCGGCTCCAGGCTTCGAAATACTGCTCGCCGGGCGCATTGTTCAAGCTGCCGGCACCGCCGTCCTGGTGCCCCTACTGATGGCAACCGCGTTCCGACTCGTTGCAGAAGGTCGTCGCGGCCAGATGATGGCCATTATCTCCATCGCCACGGCAGTAGCACCCGCGATCGGACCTGCCATCTCCGGTCTGATCGTCGCCAACTTCACGTGGCGTTGGATCTTCATTCTGGTGCTACCGCTTGCTGTAATCATGCTGATCATCGGCGCCCTCAAAATGCCCAACGTGTCAAAACTCCGCCCGGTCACCCTCTGTATCAGGTCAATTATTCTGTCCACCATCGGATTTGGAGGAATTATCTACGCGCTCGCCAGCATCGGCGAGTCGTCCGGCAGCCATCTTCCGATCACATTCTGGTTCGCCCTAGCTGCAGGCGTTGCCGGAATCTTACTGTTCGTCCTACAGCAGATTCGCCTACAGCATCGAGACGCAGCGCTGTTGGACATGCGGATCTTCGCCCACCGCGGTTTCTGCCGTGCATCCATCGCCATGGTCTTCATGGTCATGACCGCCTTCGGCATCGCGATTCTGCTGCCCTTCGTATACCAGACCGTTTTCGGGCTGGGGGTTCTCGAGACGGGTCTGCTGATGGTCCCTGGCGGCGCCACCATCTCCATCGTGTCGGCAATCGTCGGTCGCTACTACGACAGAACCGGCGCACGCCGGCTGACAATCCCAGGTGCTGGCATCGCAGCCGCTGCCCTGTGGTTCATGAGCACCATCACCCTCGACACGCCGATATGGGTGATTCTGTTGGCACACTTGCTGTTCTGCTCCGCCACCGCTTTCATGTGGACTCCATTGTTCACGCTCGCTCTATCTGCGTTGCCACACCAGCTTTACCCGCACGGCAGTGCCGCACTCAATACGATTCAGCAATTGGGCGGAGCCGCCGGGGTCGCGGTACTGATCTCTGCCATCAGCATCTTTTCGGCGGACGTCACCCCGATCGACGGTGCCCAAGGAGCTTTCACTGTTGCCGCGTCAATCGGGTCCTGCGGCTTGCTCGCAGCAGCATTCCTCCCCGGTCGACAGAAGAGGAGTCCAGCCTGACACTACCGTGGGACTTGGCCTGGATGTTCAACTCTGCAAGCGCGTAGATACGCAACGGTACGAGTGAGCGATCGCCGCGCAAAGGAAGGCAAGGCCAAAGCTTGGAATTGAGGGAGGACTGCGACAGGGCTCAGCTCCCGGGGTGGTCGCACCACTCGTAGCACCCGCAGGCGCAGCGGAGTTGAAGGTCCGAGAGAACCACTCGCGCCGCACGCTTGCAGATCTCCACGATCAGACATCGTGGGGCGGGTCGGCTATGACCTGGTTGCCCGACTGAGTGACGAATCCGGTGTCCAGCTCGACGTGAACCGGATTGGATTCCTATCTGGACAATAGACGTCAGTAATGTGACCATGGTCATATCACCCGGCATGAGTGCGCCGGTGAGGCCGTGAGTAGCTCACGCCCGTACCGTGAAAGGTTGGACTTGATGGTCGAGCAGATCAATAACGAGCCTGGTGTGCCTCTGGTGGAGGTGTCGGAGTCTCCGCGCGATGACGGCGGCGGGAAGGAGGTCGATCCTTCCATGCTCCGTCGCGCCGTGATCGCGAGCTGCGCGGGTTCCTTCGTTGAGTACTACGACTTCGCCGTCTATGCCGCCCTGACGCCCGCCATCGCGAGCACCTTCTTCTCGGAGACAGACCGCGTGACCGGACTGCTGAGCACACTCGGCATCTTCGCCCTCGCGTTCGTCGCTCGGCCGCTCGGCGGTGTCGTCTGGGGTCGCTTCGGCGACAAGATCGGGCGGCAGACGACCCTGGTCGCGGTCATCCTGTTGATGTCGCTCAGCACGGCCGCCATCGGCTTGCTCCCGAGCTACCAAATGATCGGCGTACTGGCACCGCTGCTGCTAGTGGTCCTGCGCATTTTGCAGGGTCTCTCGGCGGGAGGCGAGCTACCGGGCGCGACGATTTTCGTCGCCGAGTCTTCTCCGAACCACAGACGGGGCTACTTCGTAAGTTGGATCGGGGTGTCGATCACGTGCGCGACTCTGGCAGGCCTTCTCACCGCTGCACTGCTCGCGGAGGTGCTCTCTACCGAATCACTGAATAGTTGGGGATGGCGCATTCCGTTCCTGCTTGCCCTGCCGTTAGGTCTCGTCGGGCTCTACATTCGAGTCAAGCTCGACGAGTCCCCGGCCTTCAAACTCGCACGCCAAGCCGAGGCGACGTTCGACAGCCCGCTCCCCGAGGTGCTGGGAAAGGTCTCGATGTACCGTCGGATGACAGTGACCGGGCTGCTGGGCGCCGGCGCATTCCTCGGCTACTACATCATGATGATCTACATGCCGACTCTGCTGACGAGCGAACTCGGCTTCGACTCCGGAGACGGCCTCCTCGCGATCTGCGCTGGCGGCGCCGCCATCGCCATCCTGGGACCGGTCATGGGCGCCCTTTCCGACAGATTCGGTCGGCGGCCTGTCCTCGTCTCCGCGGCGGTTGGCCTGATCGTCTTGACCTACCCCTGCTTCCTGCTTCTCGACACCGGTAGCTTCTTGGCGGCCGTGGGGGCGCTGATAATCATTGCGATCCCGGTCGCGGCGGGACAGGCCGTCTACGTGACGGCCGCGCTGGAACGCTTCCCGACCACGATCAGGTACACCGCGTTCGGGATCAGCTACAACGTTTTCGGGCTGATCGGTGGCACCGCGGCATATGTCTCGACATACCTCGTCGCGGAAACCGGGACCATCTACGCGCCTGCGTTCTACCTGATCGTTGTGGCAGTGATAGTGCTGGTGACAACGCTTCGAGTGCGGGAAACCGCGAGCCGCCCGCTCGAATCGGCGTAGCAGAGGGTGGGTCAGTACTTCGGTGGCGACCCGCCCGCAGCCCACAAGAGACCGACGGGTGAGGAGCCCCAACTCGTCCACCTCCGCCGCGGCGTGAAGGTCGCCGGTCATCATCAGCAATTTCGCCTTCTGCATTCCGATGAGGCGGGGCAGCAGCCACGATCCGCCCACATCGACGGACAACCCCCGTTTCGGGAAAACCTGCGTACACGTGTCATTGCTGGAACTGACGACGAAGTCGCAGCACAACGCGAGGTTCCACCCGCCCCCGCTCGCCGGGCCCGGCACCTTGGCGATCGTCGGCTTCAGAAATTCTTGGAGTGTCACCGCTGCCTCGGAAATTTCAGCATCGTGGCCGAGGATGCCCGGTTATGGCCGCCGCAACCTCAATACTGACCTCCAACGTCCAGATAATTCCGATGCGGTCGGCCAGAGGCCTCACTTGTCGGTAGGCACCTTACTGAACGAGCACGGGTAGGAACATGCACTTGTCCCTGGTGGGAAATGTAGCTCTGGTGACCTGCACGCCGACCGCGCAGACGCCGTAGCCGGCAACCTCGCCGAGCAAGGTCTGCGCGCCAGAAGTTTCGTCTGTGACAGTCCAGAGCTCGCTCGGTCCATCAACTTCCTCGGTGGGCCCGATCGACATCCTGGTGAACATCGTGGGATGGGCCGGCGACGATCCGTTCGTCTCGCTCGACTACACGCAGATTCGCAATCTCGTCGATGTCAACGAAGGACGTTGCTCAGAAAGCGTCAGTGATCAAATCGCTGGCGCACGAGCAGATCAGAAAAAAGCTACTCCGCGAGTGGTTTATGGCATCATCCGGGCGCGGACCCCGACGGTGCCATGCGCCACCCCCGGTCAAGAACGACCCCAGCGGCTGCTGGGTCCAAACAAGGGTGGTCAAAGATGACACAATCTACATTGGTCGAGGCACGTACCGGCCGAAACGCATCGATAGTTGCTCTACTTATGCTCAGCGGCATAGCCCTCGACATACAGTACGGCATCCTCGCTCCGCTGGTCGGGGCGATTGCCACAGAATCAGCCCTGTCGGGGTCCGAGATCGGATGGGTCCTGAACGCGCTGATGGTCGGCAGTGTCATCTCCGTCGGCCTCACAACGCGCATGGGCGACATTTACGGGCATCGCAAGGTCCTGATGGCACTCATCGTCCTAGCGATGGTCGGATGCGCCCTGGGTGCGATCGGCCATGGCTTCTGGCCTCTGGTTGTCGGTCGATTCCTCATGGGACTCGCTGTCGCAATTCCACTGAGCTGGGGCCTCCTGCGTCCCCGCGCCACCGCACGTCAGATCCGACTTGTCTCCTTAGGGCTATCGACTGTGATGGCGATCTTCACGCCGCTCGCACTCATTGCCGGCGGCATTATCGTTGAATTGGGATTGCCGTGGGAAAGCGTCTTCTGGGTGAGCTTCGCTCTGTTCGCAGCAATGCTGATCCTCGCCTACGTCTCATCTGAGACGCCTGCAGCCGCCCGTGCAGTTGTTCGCCTGGACTGGTTCGGTGCACTGGGGCTCGGCCTTTGGGTCACGGCCATGCTGATCGGAATCAGCGAACTCCCCAGCCGGGGCTGGAGCTCACCCATCGTGCTCTCCTCGTTCTTCGTGAGCGCAGTGACGTTGACTGCGTGGATTAGTCAGCAGCGGCGCACTAAGGAGCCCCTCGTCTCGTTCCGCAACATGGACCTACGCCAGACCCTCATCGGATATTCCGGGATCCTCTTGATAAGTCTCGTCGGTCAGGGCCTGTTTATCGTGCAGCCAGCACTGCTACAGACGCCAACATCCTCCGGGTTCGGCCACGGCCTGTCTGCCCTCGAATCTACATACGTACTGCTCGCGCTGATTCCCGGCGCCACACTGGGATACCTTTGGACACGATGGGGACTCAAGCATTTGGGTCCGAAGATCGTCTTGGTCGTTTCTGGAACCGCTTCGATCTTCGTCTTCCTCGGGTTCGCTTTCGCGAATGACCAGGGCTGGATGCCCTGGGTATGGACGTTCCTCTATGCCCTTACGACCCTGAGCTGCCTGACCACCGGATACACACTCGTTGCGGCGGCCGGCCGTCAGGACAACATGGGGGTGACGATCGGCATGCAAAACATCGTCCAGTTTGTCGGGGCGATGATAGCCGTCGCAGTTGTGTTGAACGTGCTAGCGCCCGGTGCCGATGGACACATTCCAGAGGCAACCTTCATTGGCATCTATGTCGCTTCCGCTGTGATTGTCGCCCTGTTCGTCATCGTGTGGGCTGTCCTTGCACCGAAGCACATCACTGATCGACACGCAATCGATACAGAGAGCGATCCGACGAAGGTCCACGTTGCTGCCCACTAGCCTCGGGCTTTCACGCCGGTAGATAGGCGAGGCGTGCCAGACGGAAGAATGGTGCTCTGAGCTGCGAAGATTGATCTTGCGAAGGAAACAATCCAGCCAGCAGGAGCAGCACCAAATGAGTGGTGAGCAGGTCTACGTCGTCGTACCCCACCCTGTCCGTCGATGCCACCGGAACCGGTGTCGTGTCGCACGCCGGAGCGGTGACACTGCTCGGCACTGCCGAGGTCACCGGACGCAACGCAGCCCTCTCGCAGAGCCTGTCACCGTGGCGGAAACCGTTGCCGCACTTCGACCCCGGCAAGATCATCACCGACCTCGCAGTGTCGTTGACGCTCGGCGGGGACTGCCTCGCCGACATCGCCACCCTGCGCGAACATGCGGCTGTGTTCGGGAAAGTTCCCTCCGATCCGACCGTCTCCCGTCTGATCAGCGCGTTGGCCGCAGATGCACCCGCGGTGTTGACCGCCATCGACACCGCGCGGGCAACTGCCCGCGCGACGTCGTGGGAACACGCCGGTGACCACGCGCCTGATCACGACATCACCGCGCAGAATCCAATCGTCATCGACCTCGACGCCACCCTCGTCACCGCGCACTCGGAGAAGGAATCTGCTGCTCCGACCTACAAACGCGGCTTCGGATTTCATCCCCTGTTGGCGTTTGTCGACCACGGTGCCGACGGGACCGGTGAACCCGTCGCGGCGCTGCTACGGCCAGGTAACGCCGGCTCGAACACCGCGGCAGATCATATCGAGGTCACACGAAAAGCACTGGCACAGTTACGCTCTGCAACCGGACCTCGTCCGGGCCGAACGGTGATGGTCCGTACCGACGGTGCCGGAGCCAGCCACACATTCATGACCTGGCTGCACAACAAGCGGGTGTCGTATTCGATTGGGTTCGGGCTCACCGACGCGATGGTCACCGCCCTCGCTGTCGTTCCCGAGAGTGCGTGGTCTGTCGCCGTCGACGCCACCGAGAAGGTCCGCGACGGCGCCTGGGTCATCGACGCCACCGGCCTACTCGACCTCACCACATGGCCGGCCGGAATGCGCGTGATCATCCGAAAGGAACGCCCGCACCCCGGTGCGCAGTTGCGGTTCACCGATTCCGACGGTCTTCGATTGACCGCGTTCGCCACCAACACCGTGCGCCGGTCAGATCCAAGATCTCGAACTTCGGCACCGTCGCCGCGCCCCGCTGCGAAGACCGCATCCGCACCGCCAAGGACACCGGACTGACCAATGTTCGGTGCACGGGTTCGATCAGAACCGCATCTGGTTGGCGATCGTCCAACTCGCTCTCGACTTGATGGCGTGGACTCAGATGCCCGGCTTCACCGACCACGAAGCACGCAGGTGGGAACCCAAACGTATACGCCTACGCATCTTCTCGGTAGCCGGACGCATCGCTGCCCATGCTCGACGCACGCACCTACGCCTATCGAAGAACGCGACATGGTCGACCCTCATCGTCGCCGCACTGACCCGATTGGCGGCACTACCCGCGCCCGCCTGACCGCAATTCACCCGACCCGACGACCCCGAAAGAACCCCTACCTCAGGCCGTGGATCCGAGCGCTGCCGATCGACATCGGTCGCGCCCTCGCGCGCCAACGGGTTCGAAACACAATCTCGACCTGCTCAGGCCAGCACGTCACCGGGAAGAAAGTTCGAGGCTAGGGATTCGGACGCTCGGTCTCGTCTGTTGTGGTGCCGCGTATCCGGGAAAGAACGTTCCAATCGTGATAAATGGGGTCGTCCGGGTAGATCGTGCCGCGGCTGGCGGTGGAAGGATAGCCGAAGATTTCCCAGTAGTCCCCGTTCGGCGGGAGGGTCTGGACCCATTCGAAGATCACCAGGCGACGCAATACTTTCCACTGCCCACGTCTCTTCTCACAAAGATCTCGATACCGTCCGGACAACACGATCGTCCGTTCCGTCTCGACGCGGACGTAGGTGAACACTGTCTCGCGTTTCGCCTGATCACCGAGCATCTCGATCAGTACGTTTCCGCAATTGTGCACAGCTGTGTATCGAGTCGTCCTACTTCGCTCGTGAACCAGGTCGCAGAAATCGTGAGCCGACCCCACGAAGGCTCCGTGGTCCTCAGTCGCGTCCGGCCAGAATGTCGACTTGACGAGTTCGAGATCCTTGCGATCCTGGCCACGGATATAGAACATCATGTTCTCGTAGATGGCCTGTTTGTCGAGAAGCTCCAGCACTGCCGAAGCCGACGCCGAATCATCAGTCACCACGTCTATCCTTTCTGGCACAGGTCCAGTCGACGATGCTGGTTCCCCAGCGGCGGCGCCGGACTCGTCATCGCACGGGCACGAACAGCGGGACGTATTCGTCTGCTCCCGACGGCCCGGACTTGTGGAATTCGGCGCGGACCCGAAGTCCTGCCACGAGGTCGTCGCGCTCGACGTCGACGAGCTGGGTCCACCACCACGGCCCCTCGTCCAGTTCGACCACCGCGATGGTGAGCGCGAGCGGCGTGTCCGAGTCCGCGGACCGCTGTGGAACGAACGCCCACGATACGACCCGGCCGAAGCCTGACGCTTCCACCCACTCGAAATCGGTATTACCCACACTGTCCTGTTCTGCTGTCGGGGACAGTATTTCACCGGATTCCACGGTCCTCCGCAGGAGGAATACGCCTCGGGCGGTTCCGTCGAAGAACTCCGCCGTGGCCGTGTCGCGAACAACAGGCTGAATGTACATGGGTCAGAAAATCCCTCCGCTGACGCCGACCAGACCGTTTACGAGCCCACGATCAAGGTCGAATGGTGGTCGAGTATTCCCCCGTTGCCCGATACCAGGACGACCTCGTGCCGGTCCTGCTGCCGGGCACCTGCCTGACCACGTGCCTGGATGACGGCCTCCGAGAGGGGGGTCATTCCCCACATGTAGTACGAGGACAACTGTCCGCCGCCGGTGTTCATTTTCAGCTTGCCACCCGGGCCGAGGATTCCCGGCGTCGCCACGAATTCGCCTCCCTCTCCTTTGGCGCAGAAACCGTAGTCCTCCAGCGTGACCATCGCCGTGTAGGTGTAGCAGTCGTAGATCTCGACCAGATCGATGTCCTCGACGGTGACGCCTGCCATGGACATGGCCGCCGGACCGGATTTCGCTGCACCGGTCATCAGCCCGAAGTTGTCGTCACGACGTAGCCTCGAGCCCGGATGGCTCTGTGCCCAACCGAGAACGTGGACAGCCGGCTGCTTCAAGTCGCGTGCCCGCTCGGCCGTGGTGACGACAACGGCGATACCACCATTCGATACGAGGCAGCAGTCGAACAGATGAAACGGATCGCTGATGATGCGCGAGTTCTGATGGTCGGCGACGGTGATCGGTGTACGCATCTGCGCCAGTGGGTTGAGTACCGCCCACTCACGCTGAGCGACGGCGAGAGCACCGAGCTGCTCTGAAGTCGTCCCGTATTCGAGCATGTGTCGCCGCGCGGCCAATGAGTACAGGACGTTCGGGACCACGGCTCCGGTCGCACGCTGAAGTCCCGTCCAGCCGGAGTGCGCCCGATGACCGTCCGAGTAGGCAAGCCCGGCCCCGGCGCCCTCGACCAGAGGAGCGTCACCGAACACACACACGACGACCTCGGCCATCCCCGACTCTACGGCCATCGACGCATACTGAACCATGGCACCAGCGGTCGATCCGAATGCCTGCATTTGAGCCAGAAGCGCGAGATCACGCAAGCCGAGATCGACCTGCAACCCGAGGCCGATATCGTTTGCTACGCCCGACGAGATGAGCAAACCGTCCACCTCGGACAGGAGCAGGCCAGCGTCGGCGAGCGCCAATCTGCTTGCTTCTGCGGCGAATTGACTACTGCTTTTGCCGTACACCTTTCCCAGTTCGGTCATTCCGAGACCGACGATGACGGGCGATCGGGTGGTACGGGGTTTGTTCGTCATCGTCCTGTCCAATCAGGTAGCCGTTTCTCGACGAAGGCGCGCGCTCCCTCCTGCGCGTCCCGCGATTGCTTTATGCGTCCCGCTTCCAGTCGGTTGCGTGCCCAGTCGGCGGCCTCGCGTTCCACAGCTCCGTCAGTGATGCCGGCCGCGATTCGCTTGGTGGCTTGCACCGCCAACGGCGCGTTGGCCGCAATGACGCCAGCCAGGTCGAGTGCGACGTCGAGGACCTGGTCCTGAGGAACGACGCGGGTGGCCAACCCCAGTTCAAATGCTCTTGCGGCCGATATCGGCTCACCGGTGAAGGCCATATCCAGAGCGATCTTGCGCGGAATCTGCTGCGCCAATCGAAACGCACCGCCGGCAGCCGCCACCAGACCTCGACGGACCTCGGGCAACCCGAACTCGGCGCTGTCCGCGGCAACGACCAGATCACTGGCCAACGCCAGTTCGGTACCACCACCGAGTGCGAAGCCGTTGACCGCAGCGATGGTGGGCTTACTGACGGGATGGTTTACATACCCTGCGAATCCCCAGCGAGCGCGTTGCCCAGCGGGGTGGATGTCTTTCCCCTCGGCAAGCGCCTTGAGATCTGCCCCGGCACAGAACGCTCGGTCGCCTGCCCCCGTCAGCACGACGGCTCGCACCGTCGGATCGGTTTCGGCGGTCTCGAGCGCTTGGCCGATGGCTTCGGCGACGTCCCTGTTGATGCAATTTCGGACGTGTGGTCGGTTGATCGTGATCAGGAGTACGTTGCCGCGCTGCTCGACCAGAACCACGTCGAGGTGCAACTCTTGGGCGATTCCGGTTGTCATGATATGCCTCACTGCCATCGAAGTCAGGATGGTCGACCGGGCCGGCTCATGCGTGGTCATCGTGGGACCGACGCTGACGCCCGACGACGGTTGCGGGCCTCGATCGCCGCATCGAGCAACTGCCGATGATCCTCCGACACCGCCGACACACGCTCGGC
>SEEV01000520.1 GCA_004211695.1 Rhodococcus sp. (in: high G+C Gram-positive bacteria) | reverse complement strand
AGGAGGCGGCCGTGACCGGCGTGCCGTCGGTGAACGTCCAGCCGTCCTTCAACTTCACGGTGAAGGTGCGGCCGTCGGTGGTCTCGATGGACTCGGCGACCTCGTTGTGGACGTTGCCGGCGGCGTCGTAGGACACCAGTCCCGCGAACAGCGAATCGAGGACGCGGCCACCCTGGCTCTCACCGGTATTGGTGGGGATAAGGGGGTTCTGCGGTTCGACCGCCCAGGCGTTGACGACACCGCTGCCGCCCCGGCCCGACGAGTCTCCGGACGAGCAGGCGGTCAGCATCCCTGCTGCCAGGCCGACCGCCACCACTGCGGTTGCCACACGGGTGATGCGCATGAGGGTCCCTCCCATCTCCACGTCCCGGGAGTCGCTTCCCGGCCGTTCGGTTCCGGCGAGCCGGTCCGCGGGGAGTCCGCTGTGGCCGGCTGATCGAACTGACATCCTCTTGGACAAGTTCAGAGTGTGTACCGGGATCAACCGCGAACTGTTACCGACCAACGGCGACCGACGAGGCGTGGTGCAGGACGGCGGCGAGGACCGGGGAGAGTACACCGCCGGCGCTGCCGGCCGGGGACTGTTTCTCATGCTAGTGCCCCGCCGGGCCGCTTGACCTGCGCACGAGGGGAACAGCGATGGCGGGGCGACTCCGGGCCATCGACCCGCCGTCTGCAGGTTCTTCGCCGAGATCGCCCGGCCACACGGTTGATCACGGTGGTCATCGGTTTGGTTGCGTGAGAGTGCCGCGTCGTGCGCCCCGCTGCATGGGGATGGTCGTGGCAGCGGCGGCACTTGCCCTCGTGGCCATGGTGTCCGTGGTGTCGGTGGTGCTGAGCGGATCCGGCGGAGAGATCGGCGGAAAACCCCGTATCCGCGATCGTCCGCGTGGATCTGTGCGCAACCGCGGTGCAGTATTTCGATCCCGACCGCTCCTGGCCCGCCCGCGCAGAGGGTGTGCAGAGCCCGATCCCACCCGCCTCCGCGGACTTCGTTGCGGCAACGTGCTTCACCCATTCCCGGTTCCCGTTCCGCACCGCTCCTTTCGACGACACGGTTCCCGAGGGTGGTCGCCGTGACCGTCTCTTCGGTGCCCATACCGGGCCGGTGCGTTCGCCGGCCGTCGTTCGTGCCGGTCGGTACGCGTAGTCGGAATCGGCGAATCCTCGAGTTCAGACTCTCGCGTTCGTCGTGGCGATCAGCGTTCGGATCTCAGATGTCGAACGCCAAGAATGGTGTGGGTGTCGGGACCCGGCCGGCGCCGCGGTCGACGATCCCGGCACCGCCCTTCCCGGTTGCTGAGGCCGGGGGCAGCCATCGCTCGCCGCGGCGAGCGGCAGCAGGGTCTGATGGCAGCGGGTGGTGGGACTGGCGAACAGGGCCCGCAGCTCGATGCCGGTCAGCGCGGGCACGAGGCTGCGTACCTGCCAGTACCCGGGCGTGCTCAGCGGGCGGACGGCATCGGGACCGCGCCAGCTCGTCTTCCCCCCGTGCGCGTGCCGGACCAGGACGAACATGCGCACCCCCTCTCGCCCGGCGCTAGGTCTGATTGTCGTCGACGATCGGCTCCCGTCGAGCAGGTAGCCGCCGCCGCGCCGGAGAAGCGGATCACCCCCTGGACATCGGGTGTTCATTTTAGGTTCACCGAGGATTAGGCTGGCGCCCGGGGGAATTCGAGCCCACACGTCCGAGTCGCGGTGGGCATGCGACCAGTGAAACTGGGTGGAATGTCATGGGGATTGTGCAAGGTACGGCACGGTTGGTCACGGGAGCAGGTGAGGCCGTGACGGCCACGGCCGGTGCGGTCGGTGGTGCCGCGGTGGGAGCGGTGGCCGGAAGTGTGCGGGGCGCGGCGGGAGGTGTCCGCGACGGGGTCAAGGTCGGCAGCCACTCCACCCCCGCGGCCCTGCTGACGATGGGGGCGATCGGTGCGGCCGGATTGGTCGAGTGGCCGATCGTCCTGGGGGCGGGCGGCACGGCGCTGGTGCTGCACCAACTCCACTCCGCACGTTCGGGCAAGAAGACTGCAACGAAATCGGCAACCAGCTCGGCCGACGGCGACCAGGGCGCCGCCGTCAAACCGGCCGCGACTGGCGCACCGGCTGCCGCGGAACCGGCTGGCAAGTCCACCGCCAAACCAGCCGGACAATCCGCTGCCGGAAGGAAACCGTCGACCGGCTCGATGTAGTCGCCAGCCTGTCCGACGCCCCGCGCGGTCTGCCGCACCGGGTTCCCTGCTGGCATAGGCTCGTGACCAATGACGGCTTCCGCGGGGTTCGTCTCCGCCCTGGTCGTGGTCGGAATCTTCGTTCTCCTGCTGGTGGGGCTGGCGATCCTGGCGAGCCGACTACCCCCCGGGCTGCTGCACGATCTGGTGGCGTTGCTGCCCGATTGCCTCGTCGCCATCAAGCGCCTGCGAAGGGACCCGCGCGTCCCGCGGTCGGCGAAGATCGCGGTGGTGTGCGCCGGACTGTGGATGGTGAGTCCGATCGATCTGATCCCGGACGTCATTCCGGTGATCGGCTGGCTCGACGATGTCGTGGTGGTCGCGGTCGCGCTGCGCTATGCCGGACGTCGGTGTCCTCGGGACGTGCTGCTCGAGGCATGGCCCGGCGACCCGCAGCTGATCGAGCGCCTCCTCGGGCCGCGATAGCCCGGCGCCGGCCCCGGTCGGGTTCTCGGTGTGCGCCGGCGGTCGGTCACCGAACGGTGCAGCAGCTGACACCCGAGGCCGTGGGGGTTCAGTGTGATTGGTACAAGAGGGTGCCTCACCGTGACCGGGGCTCCGGCCGAGAGGTCAGGAGGCCCGATGTGGCCTGTTGGTGCGTCTCATCGGGCTGGATCTCGGAACGGTCGCCGGTCGCCCTCGGGCGCTGCTGGCCGGGTTCGCGGGCGTGCGTGGGACATGGAGAACGTCGTGTGTACGGGTGTGGTTGCGTTCCTTCACATTCGGTGAACGGTCTGTTGCATCACCGACGCAGGCTCATTCAATAGGTATGTAGCCCAATGTATTTCGCTTCTGGTGCGGAGCGCTGCATGACTCAACGGCGGTTCGGCCGTTCCCCTCCCGCCTGCACACCGATACGCTGCAGCCTGCGGGCCCGCGATCTCACCGGCGCCCGCACGACCATCCCGACCCGCCGTCTTCTGTGCCTGTCCGAAGTCCACCCGGGAGTCATCGTGTCCTCCACCTCGCTGCGCATTGCCTCGTTCAATGTCGAGAACCTCTTCTCCCGTCCCCGTGCGATGGGCAGCGCCCCGGACGAGGTGGGGAGGGACATCCTCGACGCGCACGCCCGGCTCGGGGCTCTGATCGCCCGGGACACCTACACCGATGACGACAAGAAGCTGATCCTCGATCTCCTGGTCGGGTTGGATCTCGACCGATCCGACACCGCCCCCTACGCGTTGCTGCGGCAGGTTCGCGGCCGGCTGCTCAAACGCTCGAAGGGCGCGGTCTCGGTCGTCGCCGAGGGTCGCGGGGACTGGGTGGGGTGGGTGGATCTGACCACAGAACGCGTCGACGCGCTCGCGATGGCGCACACCGCCCAGGTGTTGCGTGAGGTGAGCGCCGACATCACCGCCGTCGTCGAGGCCGAGGACCGGATCGCTCTCAAACGCTTCACCGAGGCCGCGATCGTCGACGAGGACCGGGATGCAGTGTTCCCGCATGTGATGGTGATCGACGGCAACGACGACCGCGGCATCGACGTCGGAATCGTCTCGAAGCCCGCCTACCCGCTGCGGAGTATCCGCTCGCACTGCGATGACCTTGCGCCGACCGGTCGCCCGATCTTCAGCCGCGACTGCCCGGAGTTCACCTTCGACTTCCCCGAAACCAGTGCGCTGGCGGGATCGTCGTTGACGGTGCTGGTCAACCACCTCAAGAGCAAGGGCTACGGCAAGCCCGCCGACAACAACGCGCTCCGCCGCCGGCAGGCCGAGCGGATCGCCG
>SEEV01000519.1 GCA_004211695.1 Rhodococcus sp. (in: high G+C Gram-positive bacteria) | reverse complement strand
CTGGTGATTCCTGCGGTCGGAGCGATGGGTGGTTCGTTGCGCTCGGTGTTGCCCTGCGAGTTCTGGCGGCCGGTGTGATGGAGTTGGACGGCGATCTTGGCGCCCTCGTTGTGGACGGCCTCGACCAGGTCCGACAGGCCGGCGCGGAACCGGTCGTGGTCGATGCGGATGGGATGGCCGACGGTGCGGCCGACTTCCCAGTCGATAGACGTGTTCTCGATGATGATCAGTCCGACCCCACCGCGGGCTCTGGCCCGGTGGTATTCGATCAACCGCTCGTCGACTTCACCGAAGGTGCTCGCGAACTGGGTGAAGATCGGGGCCTGCACGAATCGGTTGCGCAGTGTCATCTGCCCGATCCGGCCGGGCCGAAAGAGTGGGCCGTCCTGCGGCGCACGCACGCCGGCGGGATCGGGTGTCGTGATCGTCATGGTGTTGCCTGCCTTTGCATCGTGGAAATGAGGCGCTGATCACAGGCTGGCACGCCGCAGGAGCGCGGGCTTGGCATGACGAGCACGAAACTTCACCCCGAGCGCACACCTCGAACGGCAGCGAGCCGCCGCCGGGCCTCGCGCGGCGCCACCCCGAATCGGGTGCGGTACGCGCGGCTGAAGGACGACGGGCTGTCGAAGCCGCTCCGCGCGGCAACCTCGGCGACCGGTAACTCCGGTCCGGAACCGAGCAGCAGATGCTGGGCGCGTTCGAGACGGCGGCGGCGCAGGAATTCCCGCGCGGTCTCGCCTGTGCCCTGAAAGAGCATGTGCAGATATCGCACCGATACCGCGTTCGCCCGCGCGACCGTGTCCAGCGTCAGATCCGGGTCGCCGAGGTTGCGGTCGAGGAAGTCCTTGATCTGCAACAGGAGAACTTCACGGGAGTCACTTACGTCGCCACGGGTGCGCGCGAGGGCGGAATGCAGCAGATCGACCGCCATCCGGCCCGCGGTGTGCGCGGCGTCGCGGGCGAGGTCGGTCTGCCGCATCGACACGTCGAGCCACCCGGTCAGCAGTCGTAGAGTCGCCGAATCCTCGATCGGGCGGACGAACACTGAATCGAGGTCGGGGACGGCCCCGGCCAACAACGCACGCGGAATGAACATCGTGCTCTTGACGAGCGTTGCGGCACTGAAACACTCGACGGGCCGCACACCGTCCCACAGTGCCGCAGCGCCCGCCCGCACTTCGGCGGTCCTGCCCTGCTGTGCCAGGATTTCCGTTCCGTGATGCACTATCAGTAGCGCGACGTATTCACCAGGCGTGTTGCGTATTTCAGTGGTGCGGCGGTGTCCGCTCATGCGACCGACGCGGCAGCCGACCACCCACGGTTCACCGAGATCGACACGGGTTGTGGTGGGCGCCGCGGCGGGATCGAACTCCAGGTTCCACGGCAGATGGCTCGTCCTGAACGGGTCGCCCGGTCCGTCATCCACGAAGGTGCCGGTGGCCGAGGGATTGTCGAATGAGAGCGTTTCACCCATGTCCGTCACGTGCCTCGGGCTAGAAGTTGGTGCGACCGGAGTCGACGAGTTGTGTGAGGAGTGGCGCCGGTGTCCACGTTCGACCGTGCACGTCCTCGAGATCGCGGATCTTCTGCAGGGCGATGTCCAGGCCGAGGGCTTCGGCGTAGTACATCGGCCCGCCGCGAAACGCAGGGAATCCGTAGCCGTCGACGTACACGACGTCGATGTCGGAGGCGCGCTGCGCGATACCCTCACCGAGCAGTGTGGCGCCTTCGTTGACGAGGGCCAGTACGCATCGATCGATGATTTCCTCGTCGGTGATCGTGCGGCGTTCGATGCCGTCCTCGGCGGCGCAGGTGCGGATGATCTCGTCGACGACGGGGTCCGGAACCGGTGTGCGGCTGCCCTTGTCGTACCGGTAGTAGCCTGCACCGGTCTTCTGCCCGAACCGTCCGTTCTCGCAGAGGGTATCGGCGACCCGCGAATACCGGACGTCTTTCGGCCTGGTCGGGGCCAGTCGCTTGCGCGCCGCCCAGGCGATGTCGAGGCCGGCCAGATCCGACATCGCGCACGGTCCCATGGCGAACCCGAAGTTGTGCAGGGCCGCGTCGATCTGCTGCGGAGTCGCGCCCTCTTCGAGGAGGAATTCGGCTTCGCGGCGGTAGGGGGTGAGCATGCGGTTGCCGATGAAACCCTCACACACCTTCGACAACACGGGGATCTTGCCGATCTGCTGCGCGAGCGTCAGGCCGGTGGCGACGACGTCGTCGGCGGTTGTCTCGCCGCGGACGACCTCGACGAGTTTCATGATGTTGGCGGGGCTGAAGAAGTGCAGACCGATCACATCGGACGGACGGCTGGTGGCACGTGCGATCTCGTCGAGGTCCAGTCGGGACGTGTTCGACGCGAGGATCGCCCCCGGCTTGCAGAGGGCGTCGAGTTTGCCGAACACCTCCTTCTTCACGGCCATGTCCTCGAATACGGCTTCGACGACGAGGTCGGCCTCGGCGGCGGCGTCGAGATCGAGGTTCGGTTCGATCAACGCGATGCGGTCGCGTGCCTGTGACTCGGTGAGTTTGCCCTTGGTGGTTGATGATTCGTAGGTCTTGCGCACCAGGGCCGTTCCCCGGGTCAGGGCGTCCTGGTTCTGCTCGATCAACGTCACCGGGAGGCCGCCGTTCGCGAACGCCATGGCGATCCCGCTGCCCATGGTGCCGGCGCCGATGACCGCCACCCGGGAGATCGGCCGCGCGGAGACGGGGGGAACGCCGGAGAGTTTGGGGGCGGTCTTCTCCGCGAAGAACACGTGCCGCAGGGCCGCGGATTCCGGGCCCCGGAGCAGGCCGAGGAAGGCGGCCCGCTCGAAGGCGAGCCCGGCGGAGGTAGGAAGCCGGGTCGCGGTCTCGACGGCGTCGATGGCGGTGAGCTGGGCCAGACCGTTGCGGGTGCTGGGCCGCACCGTACGGCGGGCGGCGTCGAAGTCGACACCTGCAGTGTCGGCGGGCGGCAGGCTGTCGACCACCGGTCCCGAGGTACTGGTGTCGACCTGGGTGCGGAGGAAGTCGAGGGCGGCGCCGAGCGGGTCGCCGTCGAAGCAGTCGTCGGCTATACCGAGTTCGGTGGCCCGGGCGCCGGACACCGGCGTGCCCTGCTGGATCATCCGCAGCGCGGCCGCGGCGCCGATCAACCGGGGCAGACGTTGGGTGCCGCCTGAACCGGGAATCAGGCCCACGTTCACCTCGGGCAGGCCGAGTTTCGCGTCCCGGTGTGTGATGCGGTAGTTGCAGGCGAGAGCGAGTTCGAGTCCACCGCCGAGGGCGAAACCGTGGATGGCGGCGATCACGGGCTTCGGTAGCCGCACGACGGTGGTGAGGACGTCCGGCAGGGTGGGGTCGGCGGTCGCTGCGGGGGTGCCGAATTGGCGCAGGTCGGCGCCACCGCAGAATCCCTTGCCGTCGCCGACGATGATGACGGCGCGTACGTGGTTGTCGGCGGCGGCACGGCCGAAGGCCACGGCGAGACCGGCGCGGACGGTGTCACCGAGGCCGTTGACGGGCGGGTTGGCGAGGCGGATGACGGCGACATCGTCGCGTACCTCGTACCGCACTGTCGGCGACGGCTGGTTTTGCTGGGACGTGCTCATGGACCCTTTTCCTCGGATTCTGATTGCGGGCGTCGTGGTCTACTCCGATTTCGCCTCTCAATCGTGTCCGATTCCGCGGCGCCGTGGTGTTCCGACGACAGTGCAGTTGGACGACGACGACTTCCGCGACATCCTGGCCCACACCCGGGCGTTCGTGCGGAACGTGGTGGTTCCGCGTGAGCAGGAGATCGACGAGACCGACGCGATCCCCGCCCAGATCCGGGCCGCGGCCAAGGACATGGGCCTGTTCGGGTTCGCCATCCCCCAGCAGTGGGGCGGTCTCGGCATGAACCTGGTCCAGGACGTCGAACTCGCGATGGAGTTGGGGTACACCACCCTCGCGCTGCGGTCGATGTTCGGGACCAACAACGGCATCGCCGGTCAGGTGCTGGTCAATTACGGTACGGATGAGCAGCAGACGACCTGGCTCGAGGGTATCGCGTCGGGTGAGGTCGTTGCCTCGTTCGCTCTCACCGAGGCCGGCGCCGGATCCAACCCCGCCGGGCTGCGCACCAAGGCGGTGCGCGACGGCGACGACTGGCTGATCACCGGGGAGAAACGCTTCATCACCAATGCCCTGATCGCGAATTTGTTCGTGGTGTTCGCCCGTACCCGGCCCGCCGACGGTGACGGACCCGGTATTGCCGTGTTCCTGGTGCCGTCCGACACCCCCGGCGTTCAGGTGGGTGGCAAGGACCGCAAGATGGGGCATGCGGGATCGACCACGGCGACCGTGCATTTCGACGATGTGCGGGTGCCCTCGTCGGCGTTGGTCGGTGGGAGTGAGGACGTCGGCTACCGCGCCGCGATGACGTCGCTGGCCCGTGGCCGGGTGCACGTCGCGGCGCTGGCGGTCGGGCAGGCGCAGCGTGCACTCGACGAGTCCATCGTCTACGCGGCGACCGCGACCCAGGGCGGCAGCGCGCTCGGTGACTTCCAGTTGGTCCAGGCGATGCTCGCCGACCAGCAGACCGGCGTCATGGCCGGGCGGGCACTGGTGCGTGACGCCGCTCGGGCCTGGGTCGAGGACACCGACCGGCGCATCGCCCCGTCGATCGCGAAGCTGTACTGCACCGAGATGGTCGGCAAGGTCGCCGACCTCGCGGTGCAGATTCACGGCGGCAGCGGGTACATGCGCGAGGTCGCCGTGGAGCGGATCTACCGCGACGTCCGGCTGCTGCGCCTCTACGAGGGCACCAGCGAGATCCAGCGCCTGATCATCGGTGCCGGCCTGGTCAAGCAGGCCCGCAACACCGCAGGCGGGCAACGATGAGCAACCAGCTACCCGGTCTACTGCCCCTCGACGGAATCACCGTCGTCAGCTTCGAGCAGGCCGTCGCCGCCCCGATCGCCACCCGGCACCTGGCCGATCTGGGTGCCCGCGTCATCAAGGTCGAACGCATCGGTGAGGGCGATTTCGCCCG
>SEEV01000118.1 GCA_004211695.1 Rhodococcus sp. (in: high G+C Gram-positive bacteria) | reverse complement strand
CGGCGGGTGAGAGAAGACTGGGATTCGAAGCCGCCCTCTCCTGGGCGTTCGATCCCGGAGGCCGCCATGAAAGACGTAGTCGTGTTGTTGCCCGGCATCGGCGGGTCGGTCCTCGCCCGCGACGGCAAGGACGTGTGGGCGCCGACACCGGGGGCCGCGCTGGCGGGCGTGCTGTCGCTGGGCGGGAACATCAAACGCCTGCGCCTCGACGGGGACGATCCGGACCTCGACGACCTCGGTGACGGTGTCGTCGCCACCCGGCTGGTCCCGGACTTTCATTTCGTTCCCGGGCTGGACTGGAAGATCGACGGTTACACGAAGTTCCGGAACGACGTCGTCCGCCGGTTCGGCGTGGTTCCCGGCGACAACTATTTCGAGTTCCCCTACGACTGGCGGCGCGACAACCGGGTGGCGGCCCGCGCCCTGGCCCGCCGGTCCCACGAGTGGCTGTCGCGGTGGCGCGAGAAGTCGGGCAATGCCGACGCGAAGCTCGTCCTGGTGTGCCATTCGATGGGCGGAATCGTCGCGCGCCTCTTCCTCGAACTGCTGGACGGCTGGCGTGACACCCGCACCCTCGTCACGTTCGGCACCCCGTACTCTGGCTCGGTCAACGCGCTCGAATTCCTGGTCAACGGGTTCCGCAAGGGCTGGGGTCCGTTCACCGTCGACCTCAGTGCGCTGATCCGCTCGTTCACCTCCGCCTACCAGTTGCTGCCGTCGTATCGGTGCATGGCGGGCGACGACGGATCGTGGCTCGCGCTCGACCACGAGAAGCTCGACTGGTCGGGGACCGGTCTCGACGCCGGCCGGATGAGTGCGGCGGTGCGCCTGCACCGGCACCTGCGCGACGCCGTCGACGAGCGGCTGAAGTCGGAGCACGACGGCTACGACATCCGTCCGGTGATCGGCGACTTCCAGCCCACCAAGTGGGCCGCCCGGCTCGCCGGGAACAAGGTCGAGACGCTCACCGTGCGCGGACCGGGGGAGAGCGGCGGCGACGGCACCGTGCCGAAACTGTCGTCGATCCCGCACGAACTCATGACGGGATGGAAGAACGCGGCCTTCTTCAGCCAGAAACACGGATCCCTGCAGAACGACGACCCGGTGCTCGACCACGTCGGCGGCATCCTGACCACCGCAGTCCTGGCGCCCCCGAACGTGTTTCCGGCGGTCAACGAATCCGTTGCGCTGCTCGTCGACGACGTCACGACCGCCGAGCCGCTGGTGATCCGAGCGCGAACCGGGGCGGAGGCCGCGCGACTCGTCGCGACGGTCGAGCCCGTCGCCGGCGGTCCGAGCCGGCGGCACCCCTTGTCGACGACCGTCGACGGCTGGCAGCAGACCAGCCTCGACGGGCTCACCGCCCAGGACTACCGGATCACGGTGCACGCCCCGGGGGTGCACCCGGTGACCGACGTCGCGAGTGTGGTCGACCTCGACGAGATCGCCCGGTCGGTAGACGTCTAGAGGAGCGCGGAGACATGAGACCGCAGAACGCACCCGGATTCGAGGAACTGGAGATCAGCGTGCTGCGGGCGGGCGACCACGTCTGGCTCTCGGCGCAGTCGCGGATGGGCTCGGTGTTCGCGGTGCGGCGGTCCGTCCCGGAATGGAAGCTGCCGAACGACGTCACCGGCAAGACGGTCGACGCGCCGTCCGACTGGCTCACCGACACCGTCCGGCATGCGCGCACCGACGCGGCCTCCCACGCGTTCGACGTCGGGAAGGTGTTGACGGACCTCGTGTTCGGGGTCCCCGACATCGTCACGCTGCTGCAGCAGAGCCGGGGAATCGCGGGTACGTCGGGAACTCAGCTCCTCGTACGTGTCCTCGCCGCGCCGCAGGAAGTGTGCGCCTGGCCGTGGGAACTGCTGCTCGATCCGCAGCGACCCGACCAGTTCCTCGCCATGGCCCGCGACGTCCACGTGGTGCGATCCGGGCGGTCCCGCACCTACCCGATTCGGCAGACCCCGATCGAGCCGCCGCTCAATCTCCTGCTGGTGATGTCGAGCCCCCTGCGGGTGGGTCCCGAGGATACCGAGGCCCCGTTCGACCTGTATGCCGAGAAACGCAGCCTCCTGTCGGAACTGCAGCCGCTGATCGACCGTGGCCTGCTCCGCGTGGTGGTCGAGGACCGCCCGTCGGTCGAACGCCTCCGCAGCCGAATGGGCATGCAGAGACGCGGTTTTCACCTCTTCCACTACCTCGGCCACGCCAACCCGGACGGGCTCAAGCTGGAGCGCCGCAACGGCCGCGGGATGCTGATGCCCAGCCAGGAATTCGCGTTGCTGCTGCAGCAACTGCCGGATCTTCGGCTGGCGGTGTTCGCGGGCTGTGAGACGGCACGCGCGCCGGACGGCGTCGTCGACGACGATCCGTGGCCGGGGCCGCTGTCGTCCGCGGACATCTGCGTGCGGGACGCGTGCCCGATGGTGATCGGGATGCAGGCGGTGCTGCCGTTCCGGACGGAGCGATTGCTGACGCGGTTCTTCTACCAGGCGTTGACAGCGGGGCAACCCGTGGCGGAGGCGTTGCGGCTGGCCCGGCTCGCGATCAACGGCGACGAGAACAGCGGCGAACCCCTTCTCGACTGGGCGGTGCCGTGCCTGTTCGTCGGCGGCAGTGAGCCCGGCGCGATCATCGACCCCGAGGCGAAGGCGCGGCCGGAGCCCGCCCCGCGACGGATCGGACTGCGACTCGGCATCCGCCAGGGCGAACTGCGCTTCATCTCCCGGCTCGCGGAACTGCGCGAGGGGGTGGACGTGCTGTCCGGGCAGACGTCCGCGCGCCTGCTCCACGTCGTTGGAATGCCGTCCACGGGAAAGACGGCCCTCCTGGACCGGATTCTCGAAGAACTCGACCCGGGAATCGCGCTCCTGTTCATCAGCGCGAAACGGCTTCTCGCGGAACAGGACCCGGTCCGCGAACTCGCCCGCCTCGTCGCCGAGCTGATGCGGGACGCCGGGGCGCGCACCGTGCGGGAGGGCAGATTCAGCGCCGGTGACTGGTGGGAGCGACTGCTCGGCGACCTCACCGAAGTCCCGGCCGCGATCGTGATCGACGACGGCGATCTGCTCCTCGGCGACGCACCCGGCGCCGCCGATCTGCTCGGCGCACTGATGCTCCTGACCGAACGGCGCGGGTGTGCGCGGTTGGCGGTCGCGACCACGGGGGACCTCGCCGAACTGACGCGGCCCCTCCGACCCTCGGAAGTGCGCACGATCCGCTTGGACGCGTTGTCCTGGCCAGAAGTGTGGCAATGGATCCGGCGCAACCTGCCGGCACTGACCCGCTACCCGGAGAAGGACCTCTCCCGTCTCTACACCGACGTCCGGCACCTGGAACTGTGGGAGCAGTTGGCGGATCTCGCCGCCCAGAACGGGACTTTCGAACCGCAGGAGCTGCCGAACCTCGTCCGGCAACTCGGCGTCGGCGCCGCGAAAACCCCGGAACCGGAACCGAACGGATCCGACTTCTTCGGGGCCGAGACCGCGGTGCCGGAGATGGCCGCGGCGACTGCGGCACCGGCGCAGCGCGCGTTGCGGTTGGCGGTGGCGGGCCCGTTCACCGTGGGCCGACGCGAGGAGATCGCCGTCGCGGTCACTCAGTGCGCCATCAAGCACGGGGTGCCGGGGCGGGTGGTCGCCGGAGAAACGGGGGAGGGCGAATCGGCTCTGGCCGAAGTCCTTCCGCAGGAGCTGGTCTTCGCGGACGGAGTCCCCTCGGAGCGCGACGTCTGCCGGTGGATGGACGACGCTGCCGCGGCCGACGCCGACATCCTGGTGTTCGACTACGGCAACGCGGTGCCCTCGGACGCGCAGAACGCCGTGATAGCCCGCCTGGTGAGCGACGGAAGACTCGTCATCGTCTCGGGTGACCACTCGGACGAGCCGGCCTATCCTGCCTGGACCGCGGACGCCTTCGCGGTCGGCGCCATCGAGGACGACGGCACACTCACCCACGAAACCCCGTACTACCCCGATGTCGGCAAACCGGACGTCTACGCGCCGCGGACGATCACCGACACGGCCTGCGAGCACCTCGTCGACCGGCCGGAGATGGAGGGCACGATGTTCGCCGCGCTGTACGTGGCCGTCGCGGCAATGCTGGTGTGGGCGACCGACCGCGACCTGGCCGCGCAGGAGGTCCGGGCGCTGCTGGTCGAGACGGCGGCACCGATACCGACGGAGCGCGGCGGCACCGCGAAAAGACTCGACGTGGAGGCAGCACTGAACTCCTCGCGGCGCAATGTCCTCGTCGGCGCGATCGGATCCGACGCACTCGAACTCGGGCAACTCCTCGCGGAGACACCCCTCCGTCCGGAACTGGCGGTTCCACTGCTCGACGGCCTCGTCGCGGACGGCACCCGCATACGACGGGTCGTCCGGAACGGCGTCGAGCAGTACGAACGCGCCGACGACGGTGCCGGCCCGAGAAACGAGTAGCCGACTACGCATGACCGGGGCGCCCGCGTCGAGGAGGCTCGTCCTCACAACACAGAGCGGCCGACCTACGTGAGGACAGCGTCATGACCATCGTCGACAGCATCGGAGACGGGCAGTCGCAGCGCGAGATGCCCGCCGGAACGTTCGAGTCGGAACGGCAACGGCAGCACGACGCGGCCGAACTGCGTGCCCGCGAACGGGCGCCGCAGCGGGGCGAGCACGTGGACGCACTCAACGGTCCCGGCGGCGTCGCGGCGGCGGACACCCCCGAACGGATCGCCAAACGCGTGGACCGACTCGGCCGCTACTACGCGGCCGGCGAGTGGGAGTCTGCTGCTGACCAACCATCACGTGCTGCCGGACGCGGACACCGCCCGCAGCAGCGTGATCGAGTTCGACTACCAGGACGGTGTCGACGGGAAGCCACGCCCCGTGCAGATGTTCCCCCTCGACCCGGCCCGGTTCTTCCTCGCCGACCGCGAACGCGACTTCGCCCTCGTCGCCGTCGGTGCCGAGCCCGGGACGCTCGCCCAGTTCGGCTTCAACCCCCTGATCCAGGCGGAGGGCAAGGCCATCATCGGTGAATTCGTGACCATCGTGCAGCACCCCCGCGGCGACAAGAAGCAGATCGCCCTGCGGGAGAACCGCATCGTCGACATTCCCGAACGGTTCCTGCACTACTCGGCCGACACGGAACCCGGATCCTCGGGCTCACCGGTTTTCAACGATCAGTGGGAGGTGGTCGCATTGCATCACGCGAGTGTGCGGGCGCCGCAGCACACCGAGTTCGGCGGGTTCCTCAACGAGGGGGTACGGATCAGCCGGATACTCGAATTCGTGCGGGCCCAGAACCTGCCACCACACTCGCGCGGCCTCGTCGACGAAATCGTGCGCGCGGAGCGGACGGCACCGACGGTCCCCGCGGCTGTCGAACACGAACAGGAAGTGACCGTCCGAGTTCCCCTGGAGATCACCGTCCGCCTCGGATCCGTCGAGTCGCCCGCCGCGGGGCGAACCGCTGCGCCCGAGGCGATCTCGATCGACCCGAACTACAGCACCCGCGGCGGGTACGACCCGAACTTCCTGCGCGTGCCGCTGCCGCTGCCGCGGCCCGGGACGCCGTCGCTGGCCTCCCCGGAGTTGCGGTATCACCACTTCAGCGTCGTGATGCACCGCGAGCGGGCGCTCGCACTGTTCACCGCCGTGAACATCGACGGCACACAGTCGCAGAGCCCGAGACGCGACAGCGACCGATGGATTCTCGACCCCCGACTTCCGGCCGAACAGCAGACCGGGGAGGAGGTGTACCGCGACAATCCGCTCGACCGCGGGCACCTCGTGCGCCGCCTCGACCCGGCGTGGGGTCCCCTCGCAAAGGCCGCGAACGACGACACGTTCCACTTCACCAATTGCACCCCGCAGCACCACAGTTTCAACGCCGGCCAGACGCTGTGGCTGGGGCTCGAAGATTATGTCCTGAAGAACGCGGACACCGCCGATCTCGCCGTCAGCGTCGTCACCGGTCCCGTTCTGGCGCCGGACGACCCCGAATATCGCGGGGTGTCGTTGCCGCGCCAATTCTGGAAGACCGTGGCTATGGTGAAGCAGGACGGCGCGCTCTCGGTCACGGGATACCTGCTCAGCCAGGCCGCGCTGCTCGACGAGTTCACGGAAGGGGAGGAGGCGTTCTCCTACGGCGCGTACCGCACCTTCCAGGTTCCCGTCCGGCGGATCGCCCAGCTGACCGGTCTGGACCTGGACCCGTACGTCGCGGCCGATCCGCTCGAGCGGAATGAGGCGAGCAGCCTGCCCCGCGAACTCATTCGCCCCCAGGACCTCGTTCTCTGACTCCGGAAAGGACCCACGTCATGAG
Source organism: Rhodococcus sp. (in: high G+C Gram-positive bacteria) (assembly GCA_004211695.1). Lineage (GTDB taxonomy): Bacteria > Actinomycetota > Actinomycetes > Mycobacteriales > Mycobacteriaceae > Rhodococcus_F. The sequence goes on along the minus strand of SEEV01000118.1, from coordinate 15,313 downwards.
CAGCAACGAAACACCCGTCGATCCGCCCACGCGCCGCACGTGCGGGGCGATGGACGTGCACCGCCGGCTGTTGACCGAATCGGAGTCGTACCGGATTGCCCGGTCGGAGATCGAGAACCAGACCATCGAACTGGAATCGTTGCAATCGATCTCCGCCCGCGGTGTCGCACGGATTCCGGTGGTCGTGCACGTCGTGTCGAACACTGCCGCGCAGAACATTTCGGACGCGCAGATCGAGAGTCAGATCACGGTGCTCAACAAGGACTTCCGGGCCGCCAACGACGACGTGGACACCGTCCCGTCCGCCTTCGAGCACCTGGTCGGCGACGCGGGCATCGAGTTCTACCTCGCCGACGCCGACCCTTCCGGACATCCCACGAACGGGATTACCCGCACCACAACCGAAGTGACCGCGTTCGACCAGAGCGACGGCGTCAAGTCCGCGGAGACCGGTGGCGCCGATCCGTGGCCGACACCGAGGTATCTGAACATCTGGGTCTGCGCGCTCGGCGGCGGACTGCTCGGCTACGCGCAGTTCCCGGGCGGACCGGTCGCCACCGACGGCGTCGTGATCACCTACACCGCGTTCGGGACGACGGGCACCGCCCGGGCCCCGTTCAACCTCGGGCGCACCGCGACCCACGAGGTCGGTCACTACTTCAACCTTTTCCACATCTGGGGTGACGACGGCACCGGGTGCCGGGGCTCCGACGAGGTCGCCGACACTCCCAACCAGGGCGGACAGAACGTCGGGATGCCGCGTTTCCCCCACGTCAGCTGTGGAAACGGCCCGCACGGAGACCTGTTCATGGACTACATGGACTACACCGACGACGCCGGGATGGTGATGTTCACCAAGGGGCAGGCTGCCCGGATGGGTGTCTGCCTCGATACGGTCCGGAAGCAGTTGTGGACCGGGCGGGCCGCGAGTCCGGCGTCGTCCGCCGTGCCCGCCCGGAGTGCGGCCGGCCGCTGGGGACATTCGTTCGAGGAAGACCACGACGGCCTCCGCGTGTACCGGCCCGCCGGATACGACTTCCCGCGGGCGCGGGGGCGAGGCGGTATCGAATTCCGGCCGGACGGCTCGTTCGTCGATTGGGCGATAGGCCGGGGAGACGCCAACGAAGCACGAGAGGGCACGTGGGTGTCCGCGGACGACGGCAGGCTCGAGGTGACCACCGCGGCCGGGGAGCCGCGCACCGTTCGAGTGGTCCGGCTCGAAGAGGACCGACTGGAATTGGACCTCGGTGACGCCTCCTGACCCTAGCGGTGGGACCTACCTGCGGAGATATAATCCTCTCAGCTGGTATTCACACTCAGTGACGCGGTCCGCCGTACTCGGGGAGACGGATTGTCGCGCCCCGAAAGGAATTCCGATGTCTACTCGAAAAGTGGTGGGTCGGCTGGGAGCAGTGATCGCCGTCGCCGGCGCACTGTCGTTCGCAGTGCCCGGTGCCGCATCCGCCGCGCCCTTCATCCCCGGCTCGATGTCGACGTGCGCCCCCGGTGCGTGGCTGACGTTCAACGCGGAACGGGTCGCGCCCGACCGGATCCGGTACACCACCGCAGCGCCTCTCGCGCAGTGGAACGGGGCCGTCGTGCAGTTCACGAACCTCACCACCGGGTTCCGGGGTATCGCGTTCGTCAACGACCCGGTACCGGCCGCCGTCGGGTTCGGACCGGTGCTGAGTGAGATCGCCGGACTGCTCCCGTGCTTCGTGACGTCGGGTGTCACGATGTCCTGAGAGTCAGCTGGGGTCGGAGCCCCGGACGGCTGCGAACCACACCGCGACGACCGCCGCCACGCACGTCGCGCCGACGAACGCGGGAAGCCCGCCGCCCGCGACGTACACCCACAGAGCCCCGGCGAACGGGGCGGCCACCGCGAACTGAGCGTCGAGGACGACCCGCCGCATCGGCCGAGCGGCGATCCGGGCGCGCACCGGACCGTCCGGGTCCGGCCGCGACGGGTTGTCGATCAACCGGCCGACCGGCTCCGAACGACGCGCTCGCCCGGCAGGAAGTAGTCGCCGGCCGTCCCACACCACCACGCTGCGCCGGCCTGCGTCGTGCACCGTCGCCGTCGTCGGGGTCGGCATCGTGATCAGGGCCGGATCGAAGAACACGGGAATCCACAGGGGTCCCGGTTCCTCGTGTATCTCGATCCAGGACCTGCTGGTGAGCCGGTGCTGCTGGCGGACCCGGTGCACCGTGGCGGTACGTCCCGGTTCCGAACCGTTCCGGGTGGCAGCGAACCAGGTGTAACCGGTGACTCCGAGCACCGTCGCCGCCACGACGACCAGCGCGCTGAGCTGATCGACGTCGGCGAACGGGGCGAATGCGCCACACACCACGAGAGCACACAGGCCGACGACGACGGGATAGCGCACGGCCACCGGACTACTGATTCAGGAATCCGATCTTGGTGTAGTCGTACGACGCGAGGCCCGGCGCGCCGAAGTTCGCCAGGTCATCGCGGACCGCGACGTTGCCCGGCGCCTGCACGAGCGGCAGCGAGAAGCCCTCCTCGAACACCGCCGTGTCCACCTCGTTCGCGAGTTCGATCGCCTTCTCCGGGTCGAGTTCCGAGATGGTCTGCTCGATCAGCGCGTTCAACTCGGGTGAGCCGATCCGGCCGTAGTTGCCCTGCAGATCGTCCGGGTTGTACGCGTAGATCTGCGGCAGCCCGCTGAGCGGGAACGGATCACCCACCCAGGAGAACTGGGCGATGTCGAAGTCACCGGGCTGGATCACGTCGGTGAAGAACCCGGTGCCGCCGCGGGTGTCGATGTTCAGCTTCGCGCCGATCTGCGCGAGGTTCTGCTGAACGATCTGCGCGATCTGGACCCAGGTGGTCGACTGGTACATCACGTCGCGGATCTCGAGCCTCCGCCCGTCCTTCTCGCGGAACTCGCCGTTGAGTTTCCACCCGAGTTCGTCGAGCCGCCGCGCCGCCTCCTCGGGGTCGTAGGCGACCGCCGCGCTGTTGTCCTGATAGCCCTGCTGACCGTTGAGATACACATGATTGTTGAGCGGCTGGGGGTCGTCGACCAGACCGTTCTGAATCGCGGTCGCGATACCCTGCCGGTCGATTCCCTTCGAAAGTGCCACCCGCAGTTCCGGATCGGCGAGGATGGACCCCTCTGCTCCGTTGAACGTGATGTGCGAGAACTGGGTTCCCGGTGCGCGGCGGATCGCGATGCCGGCCGAGCCCTGCGCGGTCTTCACCTCGTCGATCGTGGCCAGACCCGACGCGTCGATCTCGTTGTTCTGCAACGCCGGAATGCGGGCGGAGTCGTCGAGCACGCTGTAGGTGATGGTGTCGAGTTTCGGTGTGTCACCCCACCACGCGGGATTGCGGCCCAGCATGATCCGGTTCTGTGCCTTGTCGATCGACTCGATGCGGAACGGACCCGACGTCAGCGTGATTCCGTCGCGCAGACTCGCGTTGAACGCCTCGGGGGTCGCCGTCGCCGACTTCGGGTAGAGCATCGAGTTGCCCGCGAACTGGCCCCTCCACTCGGCGTACGGCTCGGCGAAGGTGATCACCGCCTGCCGGTCGTCGACACCGCGCTCGACCCGGTCGACCCGCTCGAACCCGGACGTGTTCGCGATCAGGAATTCCTTGTTCGTCCCGTTCAGAGCCGCGGCCTGAGACTGGATGTCCGCCCACGTGATCGGGGTGCCGTCGGACCACACCGCTTTCGGGTCGATCGTGTACGTGACCTGCTGGGGGTCGGTGCCGGTCAGTGCCACGTCGGTGAAGTAGTCGTGATTCACCGACAGTGCTCCGGACGCGTCGGTGCCGAACGCCCGCGGCATCATCGGTTTCAGGATGCCGGCGATCTCGGAGCCGTTGCCGTCGTTGGACAGGGTGTTGAAGTTCGCGGGAAAGCCCGACAACGCCAGGCGCAGATTTCCGCCGTCGCGTAGCTCGCTCGGATCGTGCGGATTGATGTCGTTGGTGGTGCCGATCGACCCGGATCCGGCGTCGACGCCACCGGTGTCCGAACCTCCACAGCCACCGACAATCAGGCCGATGGCCAGGAACGATACTGCGAGGCGGGCACGCGCCGAACGGATCCTCATGGCAATGGCCCTCCTCGACGTTCGGTGAACCTAGTGTGCCAAAAAGGTCGGATCCGGAACGGGAATTGCCTCGAGCAGTGCCCGGGTGTATTCGTGCTGCGGATTCTCGAAGATCGTCTGGGCCGGCCCCGACTCGACGATCCTGCCCTGGAACATCACCGCGACGTCGTGAGCGATGTTCCGGACCACCGACAGGTCGTGGGAGACGAACAGGTACGACATGCCCCGCTGCTCCTGAAGGTCACGCAGGAGGTTGAGCACGCCGGCCTGGATCGAGACGTCGAGAGACGACACCGGCTCGTCGAGGATCAGCAGTTCCGGATCGAGGGCGAGCGCCCGCGCGATGCTGATCCGCTGCTTCTGACCGCCGGAGAAATCGGCCGGATACCGGTCGGCGTGCTCGCGTCGCAACCCGACCAGGTCGAGCAACTCCGGCACCCGGCGGCCGATCTCCTCGCGCCCGCGGCCGTCCAGTCGCAGCGGCTCGGCGAGCACGTCGAACACCGGCAGCCGGGGGTCCAGCGACGCAGTCGGATCCTGGAAGACGATGGCCATCTTGCGGCGGATCTCGCGTTTCCGGCGCTTGCTCAGCGCGGCGACGTCGGCACCCAGTACTTCGATCGCACCGGATTCCGGTGCGGCCAGTTCGAGGATCTGCGTCAACGTGGTCGATTTGCCGGAGCCGGATTCGCCCACCAACGCCAGCGTGCGACCCCCGCGGATGTCGAAGCTGATGCCGTCGACCGCCCGGATCTCGCCCCGGGTGCGGCGGAACACCAGACCGCTGGTGATCGGATACGTCTTGACGAGGTCCGTGACCCGCAACACCACCCGGTGCTCGGTTTCCGGGTGTGCAGCGGCGGTGGCCGGGTCCGGCTGGCTCCGGCGGTAGGCGGTGAACAGGTCGCGGGTGCCCACCTCGTCGACTCGGATGCAGGCCGCCCGATGGCCCGGACCGGTCGGGACGAGATCCGGCTCGGCCAGCAGGCAGGCGTCCACGGCCAGCGGGCAGCGCGGCGCGAACGTGCAGCCGGGGGGCAGCGAATGCAGCGCGGGCGGTGCACCGGCGATCGGGACCAGGCGGCTCCGGATCGGGGCGTCCATCCGGGGCACGGACACGAGCAGCCCCGCGGTGTACGGCATCCGGGGCTCGGCGAACAGTTCGCGCACCGGCGCGGACTCCACCACCCGGCCCGCGTACATCACGACCACCCGGTCGGCGAGCGTCGCGGCGATGCCCATGTCGTGGGTGATCATCACGACGCCCGCGCCGGTGAGGTCGCGGGCCTTGCGCAGCAGGTTCAGGATCTGCGCCTGCACCGTCACGTCCAGTGCGGTGGTCGGCTCGTCGCAGATGATCAGCGCGGGGTCGTTGGCGATGGCGATGGCGATCACGACGCGCTGACGCATGCCGCCGGAGAACTCGTGCGGAAAGGCCTTGGCACGCACCGCGGGATCGGGTATTCCGACGAGGTCGAGCAGGTCCACCGCACGCTGCGCCGCCTCCTTCCTGTTGCTCGCCCGGCCGTGCACGAGCAGCGCCTCCGCGATCTGGTCGCCCACCCGGTACACGGGTGTCAGCGCCGACAGCGGGTCCTGGAACACCATGCTCACCGTCTTGCCGCGCAGCGCGGACAGCTCCCGGTCTCCCATGCCCAGCAGTTCACGGCCCTGCAACCGGATGGATCCGGTGACCCGCGCGTGCTCGGGCAGCAGGCCCATCACGGCCAGTGACGCCACCGATTTCCCCGAGCCCGACTCGCCGGCGATGGCGAGCACCTCGCCGTCGGAGATGCCGTAGCTGACGCCGCGGACCGCCTCGATCCGGCCCTCCTCGCTGGGGAAGCTGACCCGCAGGTCCTCGATGTCGAGCAGCCGTTCCCCAGTCACCGCTTCGGCTTCTTCCTGCGGGATCGGGCGCGCTTCGAACTCGGGTCGACGGCGTCGCGCAGACCGTCGCCGACCAGATTCGCCGACAGCACGGTGAGCACCAGCAGTCCGCCCGCGAACAGGAACAGCCACGGGTAGGTGAGGGCGGATTCGGTGCCGTCGGCGATGAGGGATCCGAGGGAGATGTCGGGTTTCTGGACGCCGAACCCGAGGAAGCTGAGGCCCGTCTCGGCCAGGATCGCGGCGCCGACGTTCAGGGTGGCGTCGATGATCAGGATGGACGCGATGTTCGGGACGATGTGGCTGGTGATGATCTTGTGGGTCGGTGCCCCCATGTAGCGGGCGGCCTGGACGAATTCCCGCTCGCGCAGGCTCAGCGTCATTCCCCGCACCATCCGGGCGGTGATCATCCAGCCGAACACCGCGAGCAGCAGGATCAGCAGGACGATCGAACTCGCCGCCTTCAGCCGGGGAGTGAACACGGCGATGATGATGAAACTGGGAACGACGAGCAGTAGATCGACCAGCCACATGATCACCCGATCCGGCCAGCCGCCGACATACCCTGCCAGCGCGCCGACGAGCGCCGCGATCGCGGTGGAGAAGATCGCGACGCAGATCCCGATGATCAGCGACTTCTGCAGGCCCCGCAACGTCTGCGCGAGCACGTCCTGCCCGATCTGGTTGGTGCCGAACGGATGCTGCGCACTGGGCGGCTGGAGCAGCGCGGTGTAGTCGAGTTGCTGATAGTCGTAGGGCAGCAGGTACGGCCCGACGAAACTGACCACGAACAGCATCAGCAACACGGACGCCCCGGCGATGGCGGGCCTGTTGCGGAGAAACCGCCGCCACAGCAGGGTCCGGCGACCGACGGCCGACACCGCCGCGTCGGTGGACGCGATCTGGATCTCGGTCATCCGACACGCACCCGTGGGTCGAGGGCCGCGTACACCACGTCCGACAGCAGTCCCGACAACAGCACGATCAACCCGGTGAACGACGTGATCGCGACGACGATGTTGGTGTCCTGAGTGTCGATGCCGATCACGATCCACTCGCCGATTCCGTGCCAGCCGAAGATCGTCTCGGTGAACGTGGCACCCACGACCAGGGCCCCGAATCCGTAGGCGAACAGCGTCGCCATCGGGATCAGCGCCGTCCGGAGCCCGTGCTTGAGCAGCGCCGCCCGACGGGTCAGCCCCTTCGCCCTGGCGGTCCGGATGAAGTCGCTTCCCAGAACGTCGAGCATCGCGTTGCGTTGATACCGGCTGTAGCCGGCGATGCTGCCCAACGCCAGCGCGATCGTCGGCAGCACCAGATGTTGCACCCGGTCGACCAGCTGCGGCCAGAAACCGGTGATCGTGCTGGCCGAGGATTCGCCCGTGTACAGGAAGATCTGACTGCCGGTGGCCGAGTTGATCTGGAGAGCACCGTATTTCAGCAGGGTGGCGACGAGGAACACGGGTGCGCTGAGAATCAGCAGAGACACGACGGTGCTGAAATAGTCGCTGAACTTGTACTGCCGGATCGCACCGGCGGCGCCGATCAGCACCCCCAGCACGGCCCCGATGACGGAACCGAGGATCAGCAACCGCATGCTCACCAGGATCCGGCGGCCCAGCTCGTCCGACACCGGCTGTCCGGTGATGGTGGTGCCGAAGTCGCCGTGGACGACCCCGCGGAGCCAACTCACGTACCGCACCGGAATCGGCTCGTCCAGATTCAGTTCGGCGGCCTTCGCGTCGATCACCGACTGCGGTGGCCGGGGATTACGCTGTTCCAGGCTGTCGAGCGGGCGGAAGGTGAGCGAGGCGAGACTGAACGTCAGGAACGAGGCCAGCAGTAACAGCACAACGTAGTTGAGCGCGCGTCGTAGCAGGAAGCCGCTCATCGGTCCCCCTCGCAGGTAGGGCTCAACCCACGAATTATAGGAGCGTGCCGCCGGGGTTCTGCTCGACTCGGCGAAACCGGCGCCGAGCCGGATTCGTCGCCGCGCACGTCCCGTCGCCGCTTGTTAGCGTGGCGAGGTGACAGTTCGTGACGAGTCCGGCGAACCGCTGACGCGGCACACGGCACAACTCACGAGGTACGACGAGTACGCGGTGACGGTCCCTCGCTCGGGAGATCGCGCGCTGGTGGGGGTGCCGCAGGGGGTGGCGCCGTCCGCTGTCGTGTACTACCTGCACGGGCGGACGGGCGACCAACGGTCGATCGACGACCGCGCCGGTCTTCGGGACGGACTGCTCGACGCCGGCTACGTCGTCGCCGCGCCCTACCTGCACGGCGACCTGTGGGGAAACCGGCGCGCTCAGGACGCCGTCGTCGCGCTGGACGAGTGGGTCTCACACCGGTGGCCGATGACAGTTCGGTTCGTGATCGGAGAATCGATGGGCGGAAACGCCGCCGCCAACGCCGTGCGCCTGCGGGAGGTCGCGTGGGACGGCGTCGTGCTGATCGCCCCGTCCCTGTCGCTGCGCGCGGTGTGGGAGCGGGGTGAACACGGACGCGACACCGTGCGGGACGCGTTCCGGTTGTCGGCGGACGGTCACGACCTCGAACCGAAGACCGCGGGCTGGGACGCCGTCCGGCACGAGCCGAGAGACTATGCCGGAGTGCCGATTCGGGTGTACGCGTCGAGGGAGGACGAAGTGGCGAATATCGCCGGCGTCACGGGACCGTGGGTCGAGATGCTGCGCCGCGGCGCGGGCGCGGTCGAGTTCGTCGAGGTGAGCGGTGCACACGTCTCCGAAGACCACTTCCGGACCGCGGAGGTCGTGGAGTTCTTCGGTGCCCTCCGGTGAACCCGGGGGAGACCTTCGCGGAGAAGGCCTCCCCGGATGTTCAGGCCTCGGTCTGGTGCGTGGTGTCGAGGCGGAAGATGTGGGTGAAGAAATCCTTGACGGCCTGGATCTTCTCATTGGTCAGTTCGATGGCGTGGCGACGCGATTCTTCGAGCGCGGTGGACATGGCGGCTTCCTTTCGTCGAGGGGGCACAGCATGGCGATCGACAGTGTGCCTCAGGATCCTGACGGCCGCATGACGAACAGGTGTCGCGCGTGCAACTCGAACAGCAAGCGGCGGAGTGCGTTCGGTTAACCTGGCACGATGACGACGAGCAGCGCTGACGGCCGGGTCGCGATCACCTACTGCACTCAGTGCCAATGGCTGTTGCGTGCAGCGTGGATGGCGCAGGAACTACTCGGCACCTTCGGGCAGGAACTCGGCGAGGTCGCGCTCGTCCCCGGCACCGGAGGAATCTTCCGGATCACCGTGGACGACGAGCTGATCTGGGACCGCAAGGAGCAGGGCGGCTTCCCCGACATCACCGTGCTCAAGCAACTGGTGCGCGACCGCGTAGCGCCCGAGCGCGACCTCGGGCACAGCGACCGTAAGAGTCCCTGAGGGTCAGATTCCGACCGCGCGTTCGAGGGCGCGCAGTTCGTGTCCCAGCCGTGCGGGGATCGACTTCAGGTCGGGCACCGCGCTCCGGCAGCCGGTGACCCCGAACGAGATGATGTCGTCGTTGCTGGTGCAGGTGATGTTCAGGCCCTGACCGTCGACGGGCACCGACAGCGGGTAGATAGCGTCGAGTCGTGCGCCGTTCCAGTACAGCGGGGAACTCGGGCCGGGGACGTTGGAGATGATCAGGTTGAACGGCGGCCGCACCCGCGAGTTGTGGCCGAAGAGCATGCTCGCCCCGATCGGGGCGGCACCGAGCGCGCTCATGGCGAGGATCTGCGTCGCGCTCATCGAGCCGTACGCCTCCTTGCCTTCGCGCATGGAGGTGCGGATGGTGTCGAGTCGATCCGCCGGGTCGGGCAGATGCGTGCCGAGGTTGCACATGAGCACCCCGATGTTGTTGCCGTTCGACGCGTCGCGCTGCGCCTTCAGCGACACCGGGACCATCGCGATCAGCGGATCGGTCGGCAGGGCTTCCTGATCCTCGAGGTAGCTGCGGAGAGCGCCCGAGGACATCGCGAGGACGACGTCGTTGATGGTCGCGTCGGACAGCTTGGCGACGAGCCGGAGACGTTCGAGCGGCCACGACTTCGCCGCGAACTGGCGGGCGCCGGTGATCGGCACGTTGAACGGGGTCTTCGGCGCGGACAGGGCGAGCGGACCACCCTGGTCGCGGAACGCGCGGGACACGGTCCCGGCGAGCGCGGGCACGAGTCCGGCCACCTCACCGACGGTGTCGCGGGCGGTGCGGAAAGTGGAACCGGCCAGGCCCGACAGGCTGAACCCCTTCGACGGCGACCGCTCCGGGCGCGGGCCCCGCGGCTGCCACGGAGCCGGCATGTCCCGATCGTCCGAGTTCTCGCTGAGTGCCTGCCGCAGCATCTTCATGGCGGTGACGCCGTCGGCGACCGCGTGATGGATCTTGGTGTAGACGGCGAACCGGCCGTCGCTCAGGCCCTCGATCAGGTGCATCTCCCACAGCGGGCGGCTGCGGTCGAGAAGCGACCCGTGCAGCCGGGAGCACAGCGCCATCAGCTCGGCCTCGCCGCCGGGAGACGGCAGGGCGTCGTGCCGGATGTGGTGACCGAGGTCGAGATCGTCCACGGTCTCCCAGCTCCACTGACCGAGCGACGAGAAGGACCGGCGTGCGCGCTTGGCGAGCCGGGGCGTGACGATGCCGTCGCCGTCTGCGAGCGCGCGGTCGAGCATCGCGCGCATGTCGTAGGTGTCGGCGCCGTCCGGAAGCTGGAAGATCTCCACGCCGCCGACATGCATCGGATGCTCGCGGGACTCACCGAGCAGGAACATCGAGTCGAGGGGTGACATGGGGAGCGGCATCTAGGGCCCTTTCCATCCCGAAGACGTCTTCCCGGATCGCGGGAGGGCTCGTCTGTGGTCTGAGGTAACGGGAGATGGTGACGTTCCGTTTGTCAGGGACCACCACCGGATAACTAATTGATATGGGACAGGTCACGAAAGAGTGACGCTGTATTTCTACAGGTTTCGGGTGAGCCATGCCACTAGACAAGCGTCCAGTTGAGGGGGTGTCATTCGGGTGATCTACACCGAACATGAACTCCGTGTGAACATCCCAATTTTATGCACTCAGTGCGGAATTCGTCGAAAGTAAAGCGGGCTAGGGCCGAAAGTCCCTAGTTGGTAAGAAGTGTGCCATGAACAAGCCATGGGCAGTCGTCAAACATGTGTCGTTCGAAGGGCCGGCGCTCGTCGGTACTCTGCTGGCAGAGCGGGGAATTCGGTACATCGAGTACCCCATGTACAGAGCGTCGGAGCTTCCGGCCGTTCGCGACATCGGTGGCCTCGTGGTGATGGGCGGTCCGATGGGCGCACTCGATGACGTTACCCACCCGCAACTCCCGCGAGAGCGAAACTTCATCAAAGAATTTGTCGGCGCCGGACTCCCGATGCTCGGGATCTGCCTCGGCGCGCAAATTCTGGCGGCGTCGTTCGGCAGCGCGATCCGCCGGGGGCCGAGCCCGGAGAACGGCGCCGGGACGGTGACGGTGACCGAGGACGGAACACGCGATCCCGTGTTCGGTTCGGTCGGAGCCGAGGTGCCCGTCGTCCACTGGCACGGCGACACCTTCGATCTCCCGGACGGCGCCATCCGGCTCGCGGGCAGCCAGCTCTACGAGAATCAGGCCTTCGCCATCGGCCGCCGAGCGTACGGCTTGCAGTTCCACATCGAACTGACCCGCAGACAACTGTCGGTGATGCAGGACCACATGCCGCCGGGCACCGCGCCGTCGGGGGAGCACATGGACGACGTGGAGGCCGCGGGGCGAATCATGATCGGCTCGTTCCTCGACCTCGCGGCAAGCTGAGCAAGATGGGGGAGCGGTCGCCGATGAGTTTTGCGCACCGCTGCGGTCTGTATCGATGACCTTCCGCACTGGGCGGAACCCGAGAAGGAGAATCACATGTCCCGGATGCTCTTCGTGAACCTGCCGATCAAGAACCTCGACGCGACCAAGGCGTTCTTCGGCGGACTCGGATTCGAGTTCAACCCCACGTTCAGCGACGATTCCTGCACCGCCATGGTGATCAACGACTCCACCTCGGTGATGCTCCTCGTCGAGTCCCGGTTCAAGGACTTCATCGAAGGCGGCATCTGCGACACCTCGAAGGCCGTCGAGGCCCTGATGTGTATCTCGGCCGACAGTCGCGAAGAAGTGGACACCCTCGTCGACAAGGCCCTCGCCTCCGGCGGGACGTCGTGGGGCAAGCTCCAGGACGAAGGCTTCATGTACGGACGCGCGTTCCGCGACCTGGACGGCCACGTCTGGGAGGTCATGTGGATGGATCCCACCGCCGTCCCGGCGTAGGGGGTCAGGCAGGCGGGGTCTCCGGCAGTCCGAACTTCTCGAACAGATCGACATCGAAGAAGCAGACGACGTGGGAGACCCCGTCGGCCGTCACGTCCAGGACGTGGAGCTGAAACGGCCGGTGGACACCGTCCTCGCCGCGCATGTACAGGCCGAGCGCCGGCTGTCCGTTGGCCGCGGTGGGCACCAGACGCATGTCGCCCGGCCCCTTGGCCGGACAGTTTCCCCTGATCAGGGTGCCGATCGAGGCCCCGCCGCGGTACCAGCCGTCGAACGGGGGCATCTCCCAGACCGCCTCCGTGGTGAACAGTTCGACGATCGCGTCGATGTCGTAGTCCTCGAACGCGGCGACATACCGGTCGAGCAGCTCGCGCTCCTCCCGGGACTCCGGTTCGACCAGGGTGTCGGCGGTCGGCGTGGCCAGCTCGAGCTGCGCGCGAGCCCGCTGCAGGAGGCTGTTCACCGCCGTCGTTGTGGTGCCGAGCGCCTCCGCGACCTCCGACGCCTTCCACTGCAGCACGTCGCGCAGGACGAGCACGGCGCGCTGACGTGCGGGAAGATGCTGCAGGGCGGCGATGAACGCCAGCCGCACCGATTCGCGCGACGTCACGACGGTGGCCGGATCGCTCGCGTCGTCGTCGATGAGGCGGTTGGGGAGCGGTCCGAGCCACGGCACCTCGTGCCTCTCGACGAGGTCGGCGGAGGGGTCGGAGTCCGGAGCGCCCAGCCCGCTGGGCAGCGGGCGCTTGGACTTGCTCTGCAACGCCGTCAGGCACGTGTTGGTGGCGATCTTGTACAACCACGTCCGCAGCGACGCCTGATGCTGATACCCGTCGTACCCGCGCCACGCGCGGATGAACGTCTCCTGCATCTGATCTTCGGCGTCGTGAAGCGAACCCATCATGCGATAACAGTGGGCGAGCAACTCGCGCCGGTAAGGGTCGGCGAGTGCGAGGAAATCATCGTCGAGCGACTGCGCAGCCGTCATGGTTGGAGCTTACTGCTGCCGTCCGACAGATGTCGGTCCTCGCGCCCCGCCGACCCGGGCGGCTCAGCCCCAGTTCACCATCGGCTGCCCCGTCTCGAGGAGCGACTTCATTCCGCTGAGAACCTCGTTCCAGCCGCCGCCCGCGCCCTCGGACTCCCGCCTGCCCGCGACCATCTCGGCCAGCCCCGGTGCGTTGGTGAGGTCGTGGGTGACAGTCAGTTTCGCGACTCCCGGCCGGCTCGACTGCACGATCTCGTAGGTGAGGGTGGTGAAACCTTCCACGTTGTCGGCGTCCATCAGCATGCGCCACGTCTGGACCAGCTTCTTCGGCGGATCGGATTCGATCACCTCGCCGTCGATGATCACATCGGGCACCCCCGGATACGCCTTCATCGCCTCGTCCGCGAGCGAGCGGAAGGAGCCGCCCGACCGGAGGTCGTAGTCGACCAGGCCGCCGTAACCGTACTGCTGCGACCACTCGGGTTTGGTGATGGCGTCCCAGACGGCCTCCGGTGTCGCCTTGATGTACACCGCGTAGATCTGGATCGTGTCGGCGGTAGTCATTTCTCTTCCTCCAGTTCGGATTTCAGCTGAGCGAGCGCCGAGGTGTGACGCTCGGTGTACTTGTCGATCCACCGGTTGTGGATCAGCTGGATCGGCACAGGATTGAGGTAGTGGAGTTTCTCCCGGCCGGAGCGGCGCGTGACGACGAGCCCCGCGTCTTCGAGCACACGTAGATGCTTCATGACCCCGAATCGCGTCATCTCGACCTGCGACTCGAGCTCGGTGAGCGTCTGACCGTCGTGGGCGAACAATCGGTCGAGAATCAGGCGGCGGGTCGAATCGGCCAGCGCCTTGAAGACGTGATCGTCGTCCATGAATCGAGAATAGGTGACCATTTAGTCACATGTCAACGCCTGTGAGTACTTGTTAACCGCGGGCGGTTATCAAGTACTCACAGGCGGAAGTGCACATGCGGTTCACGCGCGGGCCACGGTGTGTCCACGACGCAGGGGATTGCGGTACCTACCGTCCGGAGGTCCCGGTCACATGGAGGTTTCAGACAGTGTCCACTGCACCACTCAATCGCCGCGGATTCCTCGGTCGCACTGCGCTCACCGGCCTCGGTGTGGCACTCGCGGGCAGCGTCAACGCCCTCGTCCGTCCCGCGTTCGCGTCCGCGGCGCCGGGGCAGGCGATCGGCTACGGACCGCTCGTGCCGGACCCGAACCGCATTCTCTCGCTGCCGGTGGGTTTTTCGTACACCGTCGTGTCCCGTTCGGGTGAGACGCAGTTGGACGGCGGCGTCCCCGTGCCGAGTGATCCCGACGCCATCGGCGTGTTCGCGCGACCCGGCGGTTCCACACTCGTCACGAATCACGAGATCGGCAGCGACGAACCGTTCGGCGTGCCCGCGCTCGACGGATTGACGTATGACACGGGTGCGCGCGGCGGCACGACCACGACGACGGTCGGCGCCGACGGGACACGGCAGAGCCAGTACGTCAGCGTCCGGGCACCGTGAACAACTGCGCGGGCGGCGACACCGCGGGCGCTCTCCAGGCGATGGCATGCTTCCAGGGCGGAACGCATGTCCCCGACCTGTCGCAGGCCACCGAGCCGGGCACCGTGTACTCGGTGCAGTGGGTCGGTGTGCCGGACCGTGACGCGACGAGCACGTCCGTACGCGAGCAGTTCGGGAACGACGTCGTCACCCGGAGCCGCAAGCTGGAGGGACAGTGGTGGGGAGACGGCGGAGCGTCTACATAGATCTCATACTTCCTACCACTGACGTGGCTGGTTTTGGAGATGTATGTACTTCACGGCTACCCGTAACACCCTGCGGTGTTGCGGGTTTGACCGTGTCCCACACCGACGCTTGTGGCGCAGGAACAGTCTTTGTCTGGTTCACCCCCACCCGGGGTGTCGCGGCGGGTGCACTGCGACGGACACGGCGATGCCGCGGCCTGCTCGGAGTGGGACACATCTTGTCGCGGCATCGGCGCACCGGCGCATGCTCGATCACCCGGATCTGCGGATT
>SEEV01000518.1 GCA_004211695.1 Rhodococcus sp. (in: high G+C Gram-positive bacteria) | reverse complement strand
TCCGCGATCATCGGCATGGCGGCCGGCGCCGCGTTGACCGGGCTGCGTCCGGTCGCCGAACTGATGTTCATGGACTTCTTCGGAGTCTGCTACGACGCCCTGTACAACCAGGCCGCGAAGTTCCGCTACATGTTCGGCGGGAAGGCCCGCACCCCACTCGTGGTGCGCGGCATGATCGGCGCCGGGTTCTCGGCGGCTGCCCAGCACTCGCAGTCCCCGTACAACGTGTTCGCTGCGGTCCCCGGCCTCAAGGTGGTCGCACCGTCGAACGCGTACGACGCGAAAGGCCTTCTCATCCAGGCGATCCGGGACGACGACCCGGTGGTGTTCTGCGAGCACAAGACCCTGTACGACCTCAAAGGCGAGGTGCCCGACGAGCCGTACACGATCCCGTTCGGCATTGCCAACTACACCAGGGAGGGCACCGACGTCACTGTCATCGCGCTCTCGGCGATGGTGAACGCCGCCAACGCGGCCGCCGACAAACTCGCCACCGAGGGCATCTCCGTCGAGGTCGTCGACCCCCGCACCGTCTCACCGCTGGACGAGGAGGGGATCTTGGAGTCGGTCGCCGCAACCGGCCGGGTAGTGATCGTGGACGAGTCCGCGGCCCGTTGCGGGTTCGGGCACGACGTCGCGGCCCTGATTGCGACGAAGGCGTTCGGTTCGTTGAAGGCCCCGATCGAACTGGTCACCCCGCCGCACACGCCGGTGCCGTTCTCCCCCGTGCTCGAACAGGCATGGCTTCCCAACGCGGCACGCATCGAGGCCGCGGTACGCAAGGTGGTGACCGCCTGACCATGAGTGACATCAAACTGATCGAGGTTCCCAAATGGGGCCTGTCCATGGACGAGGGCACCGTTACCGCGTGGTTGATCGACGAAGGAACGCCGTTCTCGAAGGGCGACCTGCTCTGCGAGATCGAGACCAGCAAGATCACCAACGAGTTGGAGGCACCGTTCGACGGAGCGCTGCGGCGCATCGTCGCCAAGCCGGGTGCCACGTTGCCGGTGGGTGCGGTCCTGGCCGTGTCGGCCGAAGCGGCCGTCTCCGACGCCGCGATCGAGGAATTCCTGACCGGAATCGGAGCGACGCCCGAGCCAGAGCAATCGCCGGGTGGACAGCCCACGCCCGCGGAACCGCAGGTGGCACCCACCCCGGCGGCACACGAGTCGGCGACGACTACCGGCACGACCACCGTCCCGGATTCGCTGCGGGGGAAAACGAATGGTGACGCCTTCGCCACACCACACTCCCGTCGACTGGCAGACGAATTGTCGATCGACCTGGGCCGTGTGGCCGGGACCGGCCGCGACGGCCGGATCTCGGTCGCGGACGTCCACGACGCGATTCGCTCGGCAGGCGGAACGGTCGCGGACGCACCGTCGCCGAGCCGATCGGGTGTGCCCGGACGCTCCGCCGAGGACGACGGCACGGTCGGTGCGACGCCGGTCGCGCGTCGACTGGCCAGGTCCCTCGGCATCAATCTGCACGATTGCCGGGCCACCGGTTCGCGGGGGCGCGTCTGCGAGGCAGACATTCGGGAAGCCGAACGGCTTTTCCGGCTGGTTCCCGATCCGGTGGCCGCTACCCCTGGCGGTGCGGACAACCCACACGCGGCACCCGAGTTCGAGACGATCCCGTTCAACGCGATGCGCAAGGCGATCGGTCAGCGCCTGCAGGGATCGAAGCGCAACGCCCCGCATTTCCGCCTCACCGCGGACCTGCAGATCGACAATCTTCTCGCACTCCGGAAGGAGATCAACGCGACCGTGCCCTCGGTCAAGCTGTCGGTCAACGACTTCATCGTCAAGGCCTGCGCTGCGGCGCTGCGCAAGGTCCCGGATGTCAACGTCCAATTCGACGAAGCCGCACAGTCGGTGCTGAGATTCTCCGCCGCCGACATCTCGGTGGCCGTCGCCTTGCCGTCGGGTCTGATCACGCCGATCGTTCGTGGAGCGGAGAGCAAGAGCCTCGCCGAGATCTCCGGTGAGGTCCACGCATTGGTGACCAAGGCCAAGACCGGGAAGCTGACCCCCGAGGAGTTCCAGGGCGGCACATTCACCATCTCGAACCTCGGCATGTTCGGCGTGCGCGAATTCGACGCGATCATCAACCCACCACAGGGCGCAATCCTCGCCGTCGGCGCGGGGCAGCA
Source organism: Rhodococcus sp. (in: high G+C Gram-positive bacteria) (assembly GCA_004211695.1). Lineage (GTDB taxonomy): Bacteria > Actinomycetota > Actinomycetes > Mycobacteriales > Mycobacteriaceae > Rhodococcus_F. Next base: position 1,816 of record SEEV01000518.1, on the reverse strand, counting down.
GCGGCCGTGCGTCGTGGACGGCCGGGTGGAGGCCCGCACGATGCTGACCGTGACGCTGTCGTGCGATCACAGAGTGATCGACGGTGCCCTCGGCGCGGCGTTCCTGCAGGAACTGCGGCGTTTCGTCGAGTCACCCGCATTGATGCTGGTCTAGGGAGCAGTGATGACTGACAAATACGACGTCCTGGTGATCGGAACGGGTCCCGGGGGTTACGTCGCCGCCATCCGCGCCGCTCAGCACGGACTGCGGACCGCGGTGATCGAACGGGACCGACTCGGCGGTATCTGCCTGAACTGGGGTTGCATTCCCACCAAGGCCCTACTGCACGGCGCCGATGTGGCGCACACGCTGTCGAATCTGCGCCCCCTCGGATTCACCGCCACCGGTATGGAATTCGACATGGCACAGCTGGTCGAGTTCAGCCGTGGGGTGTCGGGGCGGTTGTCCGACGGTATCGGCTACCTGATGAAGAAGAACGGCATCGACGTGATCGCCGGCACCGCCCGGCTGACCGGTAAGGGCGTTGTCGGAGTCACGGCGGGCGAGGACGCGTCGTCGTTCACCGAATACCGGGCCAATCACATCATCCTGGCCACGGGTGCGCGCCCGCGATCGGTGCCCGGGGTGACACCAGACGGCGATCGGGTCTGGACCTACTTCGACGCCCTGGTTCCCCAGGAGCTTCCGAAGTCGTTGCTGGTCATCGGATCCGGTGCCATCGGCGTCGAGTTCGCCAGCCTCTACAACGATTTGGGCAGCGAGGTCACCCTCGTCGAGATGGCACCGCAGATCATGCCCGTCGAGGATGCCGAGGTCGCCGGCCACGTGCGCAGGCAGTTCGAGAAGCGCGGCATCACGATCCACACCGGCGCCACGGTGTCCGCACTCATCCTCGGCGCAGACTCCGCAACCGTGACGGTGAAATCAGCGGACGGCTCCGTCGAAGATCATGTCGTGGAACGGGTCCTGGTCGCAGCCGGAATTCAGGGCAATGTCGAAGATCTCGGACTCGAAGACCTCGGGATCGAGGTCGACCGCGGCTTCGTCACCACCGACCAGTGGTGCCGCACCACCGCATTCGGGGTCTATGCCATCGGCGACGTCGCCGGTGCCCCGTGCCTCGCCCACAAAGCCAGCCACGAAGGCGTGTTGTGTGTCGACAAACTCGCGGGCGTCGAGCACGTGACACCGTTGGACAAAGACTATGTCCCGGGATGTACGTACGCCCGGCCGCAGGTCGCGAGCCTCGGCCTCACCGAGGACCAGGCACGCAAGACCGGCCGTTCCCTGAAGATCGGGCAGTTCGATCTGCAGGCCTCCGGGAAGGCGCTCGCCATCGGCGAAGCAGACGGGTTCGTCAAGACCATCTTCGACGCCGACAGCGGTGAGCTGCTGGGCGCCCACATGGTCGGTCCCGATGTCACCGAGCAGATACAGGGATTCGGCATCGCGCGGTCCCTGGAGGCCACCGGTGACGACCTCGCGGAAGTGATCTTCGCGCACCCGACGCTGTCCGAGGCCATGCACGAATCGGTCCTGTCGGCGCTGGGACGCCCGATCAACATGTAGCAATCCCCGCCGAACCGCGGTCGCCTCCGGCACCGCGGTTCGGTGGGAACCACCACCCAGGAATCGACAGTGACAGCCACACCAGGAACATCGTCCGACGCCGTCCAGGCCCCGCCCGGCCGCAAGCTGCTCCGCCTCGAGATCCGAAATGCGGAGACCCCGATCGAACGCAAACCGAACTGGATCAAGACGAGAGCGAAGATGGGCCCGGAATACTCCGAGCTCAAGGGCCTCGTCAAGCGCGAG
>SEEV01000117.1 GCA_004211695.1 Rhodococcus sp. (in: high G+C Gram-positive bacteria) | reverse complement strand
CCGGATCCGCAGGCGGCGGAGGCGAACGCGGCGACCACCGCGACGGCCATCAGCTTTATCGGCACACTTCTCATGGCATGAAAGTCCTTCCGGAATCGGTTCGCCGGATGCGAACCTGTGCAATCGGTTGCGGAGTGCGAGATCGAATGCGGGGCGAAGCCCTACGACGCGAGCGTGTCGAGCAGTGCGGCAACGCGATCGGGAATCGTCACCATGGCCATGTGGCCGGAGTCGAGAAAGACGGTGTCGCCGCCGACGACGGCAATCTGGTCGATCACCCGCGTGCCGTCAGGAGGGACGACGGCGGAGAGGAACACGACGTGCCGTAGTCGGTCCGCGAGCGCTGACATGGCCAGCGGGGCCGTCACTCCTGCGAATGAATGTGCGACGAGAACGATGTCGTCGAGGTTCGCCGCCTCGACGTCCTCGACGAGGGCGGCGGCGCAGTCGGCGAGGGTGACGGACCGCGGGTCGACGGAGCGGCGTCCACCCCGTCCCGGGAGATCGACTGCGAGAGTGTCACCTTCGAGCAACGGGAGGAGAGGTCCCCAGCAGGAGGCGCCCACTCCTGCGCCATGGACGAGAACAAACGACATGATGCCCCTCACTGAATTGAACTGATATCAGTTTGAATCTAGGGAAAGCGTCTTGTGATGTCAATCACCTGTTAGCATGAAGTGAATCCAGTTCAGTTAGGAGGTCGGTATGACGACTCCACGTGCAGCGCAGCCGCTGCAGCTCGGCAAGCTTCGGTTGGAAAACCGTCTCGTCGGCACGCCCCACGCCTCGGGAGCCGTCGCCGGCGGTATCCCGTTGCCCGGCGACGCCGACTACTGGCGCCGGCGCGCGGCGGGCGGCGCGGCAATGCTCCTCGTCGGCGGCACGGTGGTGTCACCCAGCTCGACCAATCGCAACGGCAACATCACCGAGGCCTGGCGTCCCGAAGTCGTCGCGGGCCTGGAGGCTCGGGCACGAGCGATCACGGAGGAGGGAGCCGTCGCGGCATGCCAGCTGGTGCACCTCGGACGCGAAACGCTCGGCGCCGAGCTGTGGAGCCATCCCGTGGCACCGGCCGCCGTCCGCTCTCCCCGCGAACCGACGCGGGCCCGAGTCCTCTCCCACGCCGATGTCGACGGGATCGTCGACGCGTTTCGCACATCCGCCGTTCACGCGTGGTCTGCCGGATTCCAGGTCGTCGAACTGCATGCGGCCCACGGATATCTGCTGGCGCAGTTCCTGTCACCGATCACCAACCTCGGCCGAGACGCTGGGACGGTTGCGGGGCGTGTGCAGATCCTCGACCGCATTGCGTCGGCGGTCCGCGACGCCTGCCCCGGTGTCGTCCTGGGTGTTCGCGTCTCCGCCGAAGGGGGCGACGAGGCCGGCCTGAGCATGGACGGGCTCTGCGAGGTACTGCCGCACCTCTCCGATTTCGACTACGTCAACGTCACGGTCGGGGTACGCACCACCTACGTCCGCGATATGGCCGTCGCCGACCCGCCGCTGCTCGGTGCGGTCGGACGGTTGCGCGCCGCCACGGTGACACCGCTGCTGGTGTCGCAGTCCTTCCGCACAGGTGCGTCCATCGACACCGCGCTGCAATCGGGAGCCGATCTCGTCGGCATCGCGCGCCCGCTGATCGCGGATCCGGACTTCCCGAAGAAGATACTGACGGGCAGGGAGGCCTCGATCCGCCCGTGTGTGTCGTGCAACGAGGACTGCCGGGCGTTCGACCCGGTCCTGCTCTGCTCGGTCAATCCGGAACTCGCACCGCCGGGCCATTCGGCACGTCCGGCGTATCCACTGACCCTGGGCCCGACCCGCTCGTCGAGCGATAGGCGGCGGATCGCCGTCGTCGGTGCCGGCCCGGCCGGGCTCGAATGCGCGATGCGGCTCGGATCCGACCACGCCGTCACGCTCTTCGAGCGTCGCGACCGGATAGGTGGCCAGCTCGCGACAGCCGCGGACGCGCCGCACCGCAGCGGCTGGCGCCGCCTCCTCGACTACTACTCGGACAACATGCCGGGGGTGGCACTCCGTCTGGGCCACACGGTGACCGCCACCGAACTGGAAGGCTTCGACGAGGTAGTCCTGGCCGTCGGTGCCGTGGAGACGCTTCCCTCTGAAGCGGCAGGGGCGAAGTCGCTGCTCACCTCGCAGGCGCTGGTCGGGGGAGGGGAGCAGCTGCGCGGCGCCGGCCACGTCGTGGTGGTCGACGACGGATTCGGGCTCTGGCCCGCGGCGAGTTCGGTCGAAGCCGCACTGGCCGCGGGCGCCGACCTCGTGACCGTCCTGACGCCTGCCGCGGCCTTCGCGTCCGGTCTTCCCGCGGAGAGTCGCGTGCAGTATCTGCGTCGACTGTCGGGCAAACCGGTCGACGTGCGGGTGCTGTCGTCGCTCGTCGCGGTCACCGACGGCTCGGTCGAGTTCGAGAACACCCTGTCGGGGGAGAAGACGCGTCTCGACGTCGACCGCGTAGTCGTCGCCGGTGAGCGGCGCTCGCTCGACTGGTCGCTCCTCGCGCCGGAAAGCGCACGCGTGCACGTCATCGGCGACGCGCTCGTGCCACGCAAAGTCGCACACGCCGTCGCCGAGGGCCGTGCAGTCGCCTGTGAGTACTTGTTAACCGCCCGCGGTTGACAAGTACTCACAGGGGGTGTTCCCCGACATCCGGTAGTGGTTCCTCGACTCCTGTTCGACGATGCGTGCGCCGCTGAGGGCGCGCAGGTGGTGGTAGAGCTGCCCGGGCGAGGTCAGCCCGACCGCGGTCTGCAGTTCGGCCGCGCCGGCGGGACCGCGCAGTAGTGTGCGGACGATTTCGAGGCGGGTCGGATGTCCCAGGGCGGCCGAGGCATTCGACACTGCGGTGGGGGACAGGTCGAGGATGGCGCCGGCGTCGGGTGCCGGGGGCTCGCCGGTCGCGGCCGATTCGAGGGCGTGGACTCGCGCCTCGAGGTCGGCGAGCCGGGCGGCGTGCTCGTCGTTCACACGGCACAACTTAGCTGTGAGGTCGTGTCGGGATCGGCGTGGTCCCGCCGGTGATGTTCCGGTAGTCGTCGCTCGACAGATTCGAGGTCAGCAGCACGGCGGTGGCGACGGTGCCGTCGGTGCGCCGGATCGTCATCGATTCGGTGACGACGCCCGGGAGGTTTCCGCCCTTGAAACCCAATCCGTCGAGACCGGGCGGTGCGGGTTGCCATTCGAGACGTTCCCGCGCGATGTCGGACGGCGTCGCCGGCGCGGTGCTCGACGGTTCGGCCGCGACCGGCCGGCGGCGTTGCCTGCTCGTCCGAGGAGGCGGCGGTGCCGTCGCTGCCGCACGCGCCCAGGCTCACCGCCACCGCGACCGTTGCTGTGACCGCGCTCAGCTTCGTGGCCATGGAGAAGGTCCCGTAGGCTGACACCCGTGCGCGTACTCGTTATCGGCTCCGGAGCCCGTGAACATGCCCTCCTTCTCGCCCTCGCTCGCGATCCGGGTGTCAGTGCCCTGATGTGCGCGCCCGGCAACGCCGGGATCGGCAAGATTGCCGAGCAGCATCCCGTCGACATCGCGTCCGGGGAGGCGGTGGCAGCCCTCGCGAAGAAGCTCGACGCAGACCTTGTTGTGGTCGGCCCCGAGGTTCCGCTGGTGCTGGGTGTCGCGGACGCCGTCCGTGCGGCGGGCATCGCCTGCTTCGGCCCGTCCGCCGACGCCGCGCGCATCGAGGGTTCCAAGGCGTTCGCCAAGGACGTCATGGCCGCCGCCGGTGTGAAGACCGCGCACAGCGAGATCGTCGACACCCCCGCCAAGCTGGACGAGGCGCTGGACCGCTTCGGACCCAACTGGGTGGTCAAGGACGACGGCCTCGCGGCAGGCAAGGGCGTCGTGGTCACCACCGATCGGGACGCCGCCCGCGACCACGCGGCCGAACTCCTCGAGAACGGTCACCCCGTCCTCCTCGAATCCTTCCTCGACGGTCCCGAGGTGTCGCTGTTCTGCGTCGTCGACGGGGAGACCGTCGTGCCGCTGCTGCCCGCGCAGGACCACAAGCGCGTCGGTGACGGCGACACGGGACCCAACACCGGCGGGATGGGCGCCTACACGCCGCTGCCGTGGTTGCCCGAGCAGACCGTCACACAGATCGTCGACGACGTGGTGAAGCCGGTCGCGGCCGAGCTCGTCGCCCGTGGCAGTGCCTTCAGCGGCCTGCTGTACGCCGGGCTGGCGATCGGCAAGGACGGCCCGGCCGTGGTCGAGTTCAACTGCCGATTCGGCGACCCCGAGACCCAGGCGGTGCTCGCGCTGCTGAAGAGTCCGCTCGGCACACTGCTGAACGCGGCGGCCACCGGAACGCTCGATCAGGTCGCGCCGCTCGAATGGCAGGACGGCTCGGCGGTGACCGTCGTGGTCGCGGCCGAGCACTACCCGGCCACGCCGCGCACCGGCGACGTGATCACCGGCGCCGACGGCGACGGTGTCCTGCACGCGGGCACCAAGCTCGTTGAGGGACAGGTCGTCTCCGCCGGCGGACGGGTGCTCAGCGTGGTCGGAGTCGGAGGCGACCTCAACGAGGCGCGCGCGGATGCGTACTCCAAGATCTCCGCGATCAAGCTGCCGGGCAGCCACTTCCGCAAGGACATCGGCCTGGCCGCCGTCGAGGGACGCATCGCCCTCCCCTGAGGTCGAACCACTCCTGTGACGAAAGGCGTGCACCCCTGGAATTCCCAGGGGTGCACGCCTTTTGTCATGTCATCGGGCCGTCCAGCCTCCGTCGATCGTGTAGGACGCGCCGGTCACCATGCCGGCGTCGTCGGACGCGATCCACCCGACCAGGGACGCCACCTCCGACGGTTCCACCAGCCGTTTGATCGCGCTCTCGGTGAGCATCACCTTCTCGATCACGTCGGACTCGCTGATGCCGTGCACCTGCGCCTGATCCGCGATCTGCTTCTGCACCAACGGTGTCAGCACGTATCCGGGGTTGACGCAGTTGCTGGTGACCCCGTGCGGGCCGCCCTCGAGTGCAGTCACCTTGGACAGTCCCTCGAGGCCGTGCTTGGCGGTGACGTACGCGGCCTTGAACGCTGACGCGCGGAGTCCGTGGACGGATGAGACGTTGACGATGCGCCCGAATCCCGCGGCATACATGTGCGGCAGCGCGGCGCGGATGAGCAGGAACGGTGCCTCGACCATCAGCTTCTGGATACGCCGGAAGTCCTCGGGGCGGAATTCCTCGATGGGACTGATGGTCTGGATGCCCGCATTGTTGACGAGGATGTCGGTCTCGAGTCGCAGCTCGGTGAGCTGGTCGGTGTCGAGGAGATCGACGTGCCATGCGGTGCCGTCGATTTCGTCGGCGAGTGTCTTGGCGGCAACGTCGTCGAGGTCGGCGACCGTGACATGTGCTCCGCGCGCTGCGAGGGTCCGGGCGCAGGCTGCGCCGATCCCGCTGGCGCCGCCGGTGACGAGGGCTGTACGTCCGGCCAGCTCCTGCTCCGTCATGCCGGGGTTCCCGCCTTCTCTTCGGCGAGGATCCGTGCGTCGGCCGCGTCGATCGATTCGAGGGAGATGCCCTTGGTCTCCCGGGCGACGATGACGGCGACGACGGTGACCAGGCAGGCGATCGCCAGGTAGATCGCGATCGGAACGGACGAGTCGTACCTGCTGAGCAGGCTGGCCGCGATGATCGGCGCCAGCGAACCGGCCACGATCGACGTCACCTGGTAGCCGAGGGAGACACCCGAGTACCGCATGCGGGTCGGGAACATCTCGGCCATGATCGCCGGCTGCCCGGCATACATGAACGCGTGGAACACCAGTCCGATGATGATCGCTCCGAGGATGACGGCGTTGTGCCCGCTGTTCATCATCGGGAAGGCGAAGAAGCCCCAGGTGCCCGCGGTCAGCGCGCCGATCATGTAGACGGGACGGCGGCCGATGGTGTCGGAGAGCCGCCCGACGAGCGGGATCACCGCGAAGTGCACGGCGTGCGCGATCAGCATCCACCAGAGGATCTGCGCGGTGTCAGTGTGTACGACCACCTTGAGGTAGGTGATCGAGAACGTGACCACCAGGTAGTACATGACGTTCTCGCCGAAACGCAGGCCCATCGCCGTCAGCACGCCGCGCGGGTAGCGCATGAGCACCTCGAAGACACTGAACGACGTCTCCTTGATGTGCTCCGCTTCCTTCTGCGCCTGGATGAAGATCGGGGCGTCCGTCACCTTGGTGCGGATGTAGTAGCCGACGAGGACGATCACGGCCGACAGCCAGAACGCCACGCGCCAGCCCCAGCTCAGGAACGCCGCATCGGACAGCGTCGTCGTCAGGATCAGCAGGACACGACGACCAGAAGCCGCGGGACTTGTTCGGGCTGTGCTCGGCCACCAGCAGCACCGCGCCACCCCACTCGCCGCCGACGGCGAATCCCTGGATGAAGCGGAGGGTGACGAGCAGGGCGGGAGCCCAATAGCCGATCTGGCCGTAGGTGGGCAGGCAACCCATCAGGAAGGTGGCCGTGCCGACAAGGAGAAGGCTGAACTGGAGCAGTTGCTTGCGGCCGAACTTGTCGCCGAAGTGTCCGAAGACGATGCCGCCGAGAGGCCGGGCGACGAAGCCGACGGCGTAGGTCACGAACGCCGCGATGATCGCGTCGAGTTCGTCGCCCCCGGCCGCGAAGAAGACCTTGCTGAACACCAGCGTCGCCGCGGTGCCGTAGAGGAAGAACTCGTACCACTCGACCACGGTGCCGGCCATGGACGCGCCGACCACCTTCTTCAGCCCGGACGGCGGGGCTTCCTTCACGTGCGCGGTTTCGTCGACGCTCATCTGTCGCTCCTCGTTACACTCCGTACCCCGTTGTGACTGGGGACACAGTTCATTGGTCCTGCCGAGTATTGATGCATATTTGTGCGCACACAATGACGCAACCTGCAGTCGGTATGTGCAAATATGCAGAAATGACCTCCGGAACCACGATGCCCAGCGCCGACGACCTGCTCGTGCTGCTCGCAGTGGGGCGGACCGGCCGCTTCAACACCGCGGCCGACGACCTCGGTGTCAACCACACCACCATCTCGCGGCGGATCGCCAGTCTGGAGAAAAGCCTCGGCGGCCGGGTCCTCGTGAAGGCCGCCGGCGGGTGGGAACTCACCGACCTCGGGCGGCAGGCGCTGACCGCGGCCGAACGCGTGGAAGCCGCCGTCCACGGACTCGTCGCCGAACCCGGCAGGGCCGACCATCTGAAGGGCGTCGTCCGCGTCTCGGCGACCGACGGGTTCAGCGCCTACATCGCGGCGCCCGCGGGCGCACTGATCCGCAGCAGGCATCCCGAGGTGTCCGTGGAGATCGTCGCGATCACGCGCCGCGCCTCGCAGCATCGTTCCGGGCTCGACATCGAGATCGTGGTGGGCAAACCGCAGGTGCACCGGGCCGAGGCGCTGTGGCTGGCCGACTACACCCTGGGGCTGTACGGCGCGCGGTCGTACCTGGCGGAGCGCGGCACACCGCGGCAGGTCGGGGATCTCGCCGATCACTCGCTCGTCTACTTTATCGACTCGATGCTGCAGGTCGACGAACTCGACCTCGCGCGCCGGCTCACCGTCTCGATGCGCGAATCGGTGACGTCGACCAACGTGTTCGTGCACGTCGAGGCTACCCGGGCGTCGGCGGGCATCGGGCTCCTGCCGTGTTTCATGGCCGACCGCCACGACGACCTCGTCCGGGTGCTGCCCGGGCAGGTCGAGGCCGAGCTGGCGTACTGGCTCGTCGCGCGTCCCGAGTCGCTGCGCCGACCGGAGGTCGCGGCGGTGGTGGGTGCCATCCGGGAGACGGTGGAGTCGCAGCGGGACGCGTTGGCGGGGGAGTGAGCACCTCACGCTAGCGTCAAGGGGTGCGCCCCGAATCCCAGCGGTCCAACATCCAGACCTTCCACGTGATGGACGTGTGGAAGGCGGCCACCGAACGTCAGCGCACCCACGGTGACGTGCTGACGCTTGCGGCGGGGCAGCCGTCCACTCCCGCCCCGCAGCCGGTTCTCCGGGCGACGCGGGAAGTGCTCGACGGACACCTGCTCGGCTACACCGAGACATTCGGGATCCTGCCGCTCCGCGAAGCGATCGCCGGCTACCACTCCACCAAGTCCGGCATCGACGTCGACGCCGAGGACGTCGTCGTCACCACCGGGTCCTCGGGCGCATTCACGCTGTTGTTCCTCGCCGCGTTCGACGTCGGTGACACCGTCGTGGTGGCCCGCCCCGGCTACCCCGCCTACCGGAACACGCTCGCCGCGCTCGGCTGCAACGTCATCGAGATCGACTGCGGCGCCGACACCCGGTTCCAGCCGACGGTCGCGATGCTCGACGCCCTGCCCGAACCGCCGGCCGGACTGATCGTCGCGAGCCCCGCCAACCCCACCGGCACCGTCATCGACCCCGGCGAACTGGCCGCCCTCGCCCGCTGGTGCGACGCCCACGGAACCCTGCTGATCTCCGACGAGATCTACCACGGCATCGGATACGGCGAGCAGGCCATGACGAGTTCGTGGGAGACGTCCCGCGAGTCCGTCGTCGTCGGATCGGTGTCCAAGTACTTCTCGATGACGGGCTGGCGGCTGGGCTGGATGCTGGTCCCCGAGGGGCTGCACCGGCCGTTGCAGCGACTGGCCTCGAACATGACGGTGTGCCCACCGGCCATCTCCCAGTACGCGGCGATCGCCGCGTTCACCGAGGAATCGAAAGCCGAACTCGACGGCCACGTGCAGCGCTACGCCGTCAACCGCGAACTGCTGCTCACCGGGCTCCCGGAACTGGGCATCACCGACCTGGCACCCGCCGACGGCGCGTTCTACGTATACGCCGACATCGGGCACCTGCTGGGCGGAACCCACGGCGCGACGTCGACCGAATGGTGCTCGCGGTTGCTGCAGGACACCGGTCTGGCACTGGCCCCCGGCATCGACTTCGACACCGTCCACGGCAACCGGACCGTTCGGCTGTCGTTCGCCGGATCCACCGCCGAGGTCCGGGAATCGCTCGTCCGACTGGGTCGCTGGCTGTAGCCGGAGATTCACGACCGGCGACTCTTGCGGCACCGCCGCAGCAGTTGTTCGATGGACTTGGGCGCACTGAAGGTTCGGGCGTGCCAGGCAAGGAGAACGGCGATGCTGTACGTCGCGTTGTTCGCATTCGTGTTGTGGGTCCTGTGTTTCGCCGACGCCATCACCACCGACGACGACCAGTTCCGGAACCTCTCGAAGGAGGGCTGGCTGGTGATCGTGTTGCTGCTGCCGCTCGTCGGATCGGTGCTGTGGCTGGTGGCCGGGCGGCCGCAGAAGGAGTCGGGCGATCAGCTGCCCGCCGACCCGGAGGAAGCCGAGTTCGTGCGGCGGTGCCGGGAACGGGCGGAGGAGCAGCGTCGCGAAGGTTTCCACGGGCGCGACCAGGAGTAGCGGCCTACACTGTGGCTAGGATTACAGTGTTACAACCGGGCATGAGGCGACGACATGAGCGAGATCAGTCATCCACAGCCACCCGTTCCTGGAGGGATCCGCATCGGAACCCTGGAACGTGAGCAAGCCGCGGCGGCACTCGCCGAACACTTCGCTGCCGGACGGCTCGAGACGGACGAGTTCGACGCGCGAGTGCGCGAGGCCTACCTCGCCAAGACCGCAGCCGACCTGGTCCCCCTCTTTGCGGACCTGCCGGACAAGCAGCGCTTCGCACCCGAACCGGAGCGCATGCGGCGGCGCGACCCGCGAAGGGAGGCAGCGGCACTGCGGACACTGGTGTTCGTCGTGGCCGTCCTCGCCGCGATCCTGTGGGTCGCCCTGGTCCGCGTCCCCCCGCTGGTCTTCCTGCCCATCGTGTGGCTCGTGCTGGCCCGTCGTAGTTTCGGACGGCGGTCGTGCCGGGCGTGGTGACGCCGTGACTCCGACCGGTGAGAACTACTGAAAACGACCTCGAGGTCGGTTGTCGCTCCCGTACTCTGACGGGCAGGTCCACGCCGTCGAGCGATCGAGGAGCCACGATGACCACCAGAATTGTGCGATGTGCAAGCCTGATCCCGGTGGTCGCGGCCTCCGCGCTGCTCCTGGGTGGATGCGGTTCCGGCAGCAGTGACACGTCGTCGACATCTGCCAGTGCCACGGCGTCGGCCATGGCCACAACGGCGGCGCCGACCACGACGGGCACGGCAGCGGCGATCACCAAGGAACAGGCGGAGCAGATCGCCATCGGGGCAGTCCCGGGCGGCACGGTCGCGAACTCCGAGCAACAACAGCGGGACGGTAAGGCGGTGTGGCACGTCCACATCCGTGACACACGGGGCTACGACTACGACGTCGACGTCGATGCTGCGACCGGCGCGGTGGTCCCCGAGAACCAGAACGGGGAGATCACAGCGGCACCCGCACCCGCTCCTCCCGCCGGCGGTGCGGTGACCCAGCAGCAGGCGGAGCAGATCGCGGTCGCGACAGTCCCGGGCGGCACGGTCGCGAACGCCGAGGAGCAAAAACGGGACGGTAAGACGGTGTGGCACATCCACATCCGCGACGCCAAGGGCTGGGATTACGACGTGAACGTCGACGCGTCGACCGGAGCCGTCGTTCCCGACAACTGACCATGTGGGTGGAACGACCCACAAGAGGGCCTCGGGAAGATGGGTATGTTGCCCGATGCTCGGGCGCTGACGCGGCTCTAGCGTCGATGCCATGGCCACCACGTCAGTTCCCGTGTCGCGCCCCGACTTCCCATGCTGGGCGGCCCGTGCGGGCGCGGCGGGTCCACTTGTGTTCACTGCCGGGTTCGTCCTTCAGGAGACGTTCCGGCGAGACGACTACAGCCCGATTGGCGATCCGATCAGCGCTCTCGAGGCCGACGCGAGTGGGTGGATCCAGCAGCTGAACTTCCTGGTCTTCGCCGCGCTCCTGACGACCTTCGCGTTCGGACTGCACCGGAGTATCGCGGCGACGCGGTTCGGCTGGGCAGGACCGGGTCTCCTCGGCGCCGCGGCGGTGGGACTGGTTCTCGCCGCCGTGTTTCCGTTGCGTGAGGACGCGGCCGGGAACGCCTACGACCCCGGCAACCATGTGATCGCGGGGGTCACGTTCTTCTCCTGCAGCGCGCTCGCACTCGTCGTGCTGTCTCGCCGATTCGCCGCCGATCCGCGGTGGCACAGCCTCGCGTCGTATGTCGCTGTCGCCGGCGTCGTCGGTCTGGGCTGTTTCGTGATGCTGGGCCGGTTCGCGATGCCCGACGGTTCCGCGCTGCACGACGTCGCCGGACTTCTGCAGCGCTGCACCCTGCTCCTCGTGACGTTCCCGGCGCTGGTGACGATCGCCCTGCGGCTCCGTCGCCTCGCCCGGCGGCCGACGCTCAGGGTGTCGTGAACGTCGGCACCCGCACCTGGTCGAGGCAACTCGTGTCGACGTCTCCGCCCGGATTCGTCTCCGCCCGGATTCTCGAGGAAGCCGACGGTGACGGCGGGGGCGCACTGCGAGGACTGCAGGACGTCGTGCCCGAGCCCGGGGAACACGAGAACATCGGATCGCGACAGCGTCTCGGCCGCGGCGCGCGCCCGCGACGGCGGGGTGACGGCGTCGAGCGACCCGGTGCGCAGCAGGGTCGGGACGTCGCTGGTGGTGATGTCGTGCACGCCCGCGTCGGCCGCGGGCACGTCCCAGACGTCGCAGTCGTCGAAGATGCGGGCCGCCTGCGGCACCAACGACAGCACGGAGTCCGGGAACTGCGGCAGCGCGGCTTTCGCGTCGGCCCGGACCTGCTCGCGGTCGGTGAACGCGGTGTCCTCGGCGCAGAACACCCCGTAGCTCAGGCCGTACCCGATGAGGCCCGGCGGGGTGATCGTGCCGGCCAGTGCGGTGGCGGCGGGGTCACCCTCGCCGCCGGCGATGGCGTGGATGAGCGCGGGCAGTCCGGCGAGCGTCCCGGCCGCCAGGCTCATCTGGATCACCAGATTCGCGAGCGTGTACCCGTCGATGACGACGCGCCCGCTGGGGAGGTCGACGGTCAGCGGTGCGGCGGCCAGCCGGTTCACGGTCGCGGTGAATTCGTCCGCGAGCCCGGGGTAGGCGCCTGCGCACGCGGGTTGCGCCGCGCACGCGTCGAACAGTGCGCGGTAACCCTCGGCCGCATTCGGCCAGAATTCCCCGATGATGTTGCTCTGCGTCGGCACGACCGAGTCGAGCACGACGCTGCGGACGCCGTCCGGGTGGTCGCGGAGCACCGTCAGTGCGAGGTCGCTGCCGTAGGAGACGCCGTAGACGTTCCACTCGTCGAGACCGAGCGCCACCCGGAGATCCGCCACATCGGCGGCGTTCTCCGCGGTGTCGTACGCGCCGAGGTCGGAGCCCCGCCGGCGAGGCGGTTCCGGCAGGTCTGCGTGGCCTGGACGTCGAGGGGCGCGGTCGCCGGGTCGAGGGGGCTCAACCCCATCTGTGTTGCCTGGAACTCGTCGATCTCGGGGCACGACAGGTACGGGTCGGCGTGCATCGTGCCGCGCTGGGCGAGGAAGAGGACGTCGCGGTCGCGGTTGAGCCCCAGATCCGCGAGCTGTGCCGCGCTCGCGAGTGCGGGCCCGCCGGGACCACCCGTGAGATAGACGAGCGGGTCGGGTCGCGGGGTGGGAGAGGTCGCCGGCAGTCGTGCGACGGAGAGCCTGATCTGCCGGCCGTCCGGGCGAGACCGGTCCTCCGGCACGGTGAGGGTGCCACACGTGAACTCGCGGCCGAGGTCCCATTGCGGGAAGGCGGGCACGTTCGGCGACGGGCAGGGGCCGACCGTGAACGTGGCCTCCGCGGGGGCCGCCGGATCGGGCGCGGGGTCGTTCTCCGGCCCGCACGCAGATACCAGGGCCATCGGCATCACGGCCGCACATCCAACAGCCAGCATCCGCACCGACACCCGCACCGATCCGACGCTACGCGGGCGGGCTCCACCGCCCACATACTTCGCGGTCTGTCGTCCAATTTGCCCTGGTTCGGGGCCCCCGGCTGGCAGGATGAATTGGTGTCATCAGCGGCAACTCCGAAGGGCGAACGGCGCCGACAGGCGCTGGTGGAGGCTGCCGCCGATCTGCTTCTCGAGGGTGGATTCGACGCCGTCCGGCACCGCTCGGTGGCCACCCGCGCCGACCTTCCGCTGGCGTCCACCACGTACTACTTCGAGTCGCTGGACGACCTGATCGCGAAGGCCGTCGAATGCAACGGCAACCGTGACCTGGCCGTCATGCGCAGTCGCGTCGAAGACGTCACCCACCGCAGACGCGGCCGCGAATCCACCGTCGACCTCCTCCTCGATCTACTCGTCGGACCGGCCCTGATCAGCGAAGACTGCCGAGAGCGGCTGATCTCCCGGTACGAGCGTTTCACCGCGTGCGCGCGTCGACCCGAACTGCGGGAGGTCCAATTGCGGCTGCGCGCGCAACTCGACGACGTCCTCACCGAGGCCCTGCGACGCTCCGACCGCGACGTCCGGCAGGAGCAACTCCGGCGGCTCGTCGCCGTCGTCGACGGAGCGGTGGTGACCGCGCTCGGCGAGCACGACCCCGACCTGCGGGCACTCGCGCGGGCGATGCTGCTCGACGTCGTCGACGTCGTCGCGCCCGCCCTCGACCGGCCGGACCACGTTCAGCTCTAGCTCCGCCGTAAACTGAGGACTCGTGAGCCGCATCCCGAACGTCCTTGCCAACCGTTACGCCAGCCCCGAACTCGTCGAGTTGTGGTCGCCCGAGCACAAGATCGTCCTCGAGCGTCAACTGTGGCTCGCCGTGCTGCGTGCCCAGGCGGAACTCGGGATCGACGTGCCGGCCGAGGCCCTCGCCGACTACGAGCGAGTGCTCGAGCAGGTCGACCTCGACTCCATCGCCGACCGCGAACGCGTCACGCGTCACGACGTGAAGGCCCGCATCGAGGAGTTCAACGCCCTCGCCGGTCACGAGCAGGTGCACAAGGGGCTGACCAGCCGCGACCTCACCGAGAACGTCGAGCAGTTGCAGATCCTGCGGTCGCTCCAACACGTGCACGCGCACGCCGTCGCCGTCGCCGCCCGCCTGGCCGAGCGCGCCGCCGAGTACAGCAGCCTGGTCATGGCCGGCCGGTCCCACAACGTCGCGGCACAGGCCACCACGCTGGGTAAGCGGTTCGCGTCCGCCGCCGACGAACTGCTCGTCGCGCTCACCCGGCTGCGCGAGCTGATCGACCGGTACCCGCTCCGCGGCATCAAGGGACCGATGGGCACCGCTCAGGACATGCTCGACCTCCTCGACGGCGACGCCTCCAAGCTCGAGGCGCTCGAGCAGAAGGTCGCCGAGCACCTCGGCTTCTCCCACGTGTTCACGAGCGTCGGCCAGGTCTACCCGCGGTCCCTCGACCACGACGTGCTGTCCGCGCTGGTGCAGGTGGCGGCCGGGCCGTCGTCGTTCGCGCACACCATCCGCCTGATGGCCGGCCACGAACTCGTCACCGAGGGCTTCCAGCCCGGCCAGGTCGGATCGTCCGCGATGCCGCACAAGATGAACACCCGCTCCTGCGAGCGGGTCAACGGACTGCAGGTCGTGCTGCGCGGATACGCGTCCATGGCGGCCGAGCTGGCGGGCGCGCAGTGGAACGAGGGCGACGTGTTCTGCTCGGTGGTGCGCCGCGTCGCACTGCCGGACGCGTTCTTCGCCATCGACGGACTGATCGAGACGTTCCTGACGGTGCTCGCCGAATTCGGCGCCTACCCCGCCGTCATCGAGAAGGAACTCACCCGGTACCTGCCGTTCCTCGCCACCACCAAGGTCCTGATGGCCCTCGTGCGCGCAGGAGTGGGCCGGGAGACGGCGCACGAGGTCATCAAGGAACACGCCGTCGCCGTCGCACTCGCGATGCGCGAGGAGGGCAAGGAACCCGACCTCCTCGACCGCCTGGCCGCCGACGACCGGCTGCCCCTCGACCGTGCCGCGCTCGACGAGGCCCTTGCCGACAAGAAGGCATTCATCGGTGCCGCCGAGTCGCAGGTCGCGACTGTCGTGGCGCAGGTGCAGAAGCTGGTCGACGCCAACCCCGAGGCGGCCGCCTACCAGCCGTCCCCGATCCTGTAGGCGGCTTCGCCGCCCGTGCGTGGTTAACGAGTGCAGGCACTCGTTAACCACGCACAAGCACCGGAGGTGCCTACCCCGTGAACTGCATTTTCTGCGAGATCATCTCGGGCCGATCCGACGCCAGCGTCGTGTACGAGGACGACGACGTGATGGCGTTCATGGACATCCGGCCGTGGACGTCCGGACACCTGCTGGTGGTCCCGAGGCGGCACGCGAGCGGGCTCGCCGACCTCGACCCCGGGGACGGGGCAGCGGTGTTCGCGGTGGGGCAGCGCATCGCGACCGCGCTGCGGCGCGGGCCGATGCGTGCTCAGGGCGTCAACCTGTTCCTGGCCGACGGGATCGCCGCCGGCCAGGAGGTGTTCCACGTTCACCTGCATGTGGTTCCCCGCACCGCCGGTGACGGTTTCGGGTTGCGCGGAATGCCGAAGTCGCCGAGCCGGATCGCGCTCGATCAGACGGCGGGCGTCATCCGGTCCTCCCTCACGTGAGTGACAATGCGTGCGGGAGCACACATTGTCACTCACGTGGGGGGAAGCGGACCTCGCCGGTGGGGCCGTTCTCGTCGAACCGTCGTTCGGTGATGTCGAAGGTGCCGTCCGACCGGACCCGCAGCAGTGTCGACGCCCGTGTCCCGTAGTCGCCGTAGTGAATGAACCGGGACGACAGGGCGCGTTCGAGTTCGGTTTCGATGCCGGTGTCGGGTAGCGATTCCCACGCTGCGGGGTCGCTGTCGGCGAGGACGTCGAAGTATGCCCCCGGGTCGGCCTCGGCGCTGCCGTCGTCGGCGGCGAGCGCGGCGGCGAACGCTTCCTTGCCGCCCGTCACCTTCGGCCACGGAGTGTCGAGTTCGGCATTGGACAGGCCGTGGACGCCGGGTTCCACCCGTTGCCGGCGACCGTGAGGCCGGTTGGTGGCCCACCACAGTTCCCGGGGGTCGCCGGCAAGCAGGTTGAAGCTGCCGTACTCGGCACCCGTCGCGGCCACCTGCGCGGTGTAGTCGGCGGGTGACATCCGGTCTCGGAGGTACTCGATGGGCAGCGCCCCGCGGGACCGGGCCCCGGTGGACGGAGCGCCGTTGCGGACGTTGGTGACGGCCGCGAACCGCAGGGTGTCGGTGACACCCATCCACGTTCCGCCGGCGAGGAGATCGCGGCCCGCGAGGAAGCCGTCGTCCCACCATTGGAGGGGCTCGGTGGGGCGGGCGTAGAACTCGTCCCGGTTGGCTGCGACGACGAGGGGAAGATCGGGGCGGGTATGCCAGGCGAACAGGACCAGGCACATACAGACGTCTCCTCGTCACCCTCGGTCATCCGAACACGGTTTCACGCCCGAGAGTAGCCGCCCTCGTAATACCTCTGAAGCAGAGCTATATTGAGAACATGGCACACACCGAGGCACCCGACCACTCGGGGATGGCGCCTGCCGAACAACTCTTCACCGCAATCGGATTGCTGCGCCGGCACACCCGCCGAAGAGTCGGGCGCCCGTGGCCGGAGACGCCGTTGACGGGGTCACAGGTCGAGTTGGTGCGACTGCTCCGCCGCAGGCCCGGGACCTCCGTCGCGGAAGCCGCGGCGGCTTTGGGCCTCGCCGCGAACACGGTTTCCACGCTCGTCCGGCAACTCACCGACGCCGGACTGATCGAACGGGTGCGGGACGAGTCCGACCGACGCGTCGCCCGCCTCGCGCTCACCGACGAGGCGCGGTCGCAGGTCGAGCGCTGGCGCGACCGTCGGAACCTGGAGGTCGCCGCCGCTTTCGACGGCCTCAGTGCCGAGGACCGGGAGGCCATCGAATCCGCCATTCCCGCCATCACCCGCCTCGCCGGAGCGCTGCACCCGGATCAGGCCGGGGAGAGCGATCAGGAGGTCGTCACATGATGTTTCGCAGGGCGCAGGCCGCCGCACGACCGCGACCGTCCCACGACGCGCTGGAACTGTCCCACGTGACATACCGGTTCGGGGACTACACCGCGGTGAAAGACCTGAGCCTCACGATCGAGGCGGGGGAGTGCTTCGGACTGCTCGGCCCCAACGGGGCGGGGAAGACCACCACGATCCGAATGCTCAACACTCTCCTTCCGCTGCAGGACGGCGACGTGAGTATCTTCGGGTGCGACGTGCGCACTCAGGCCATGGCCGTCCGCAGAATGCTCGGGTATGTGCCGCAACAGTTGTCGATCGAGGGCGCACTCACCGCCCGGGAGAACGTGTCCTGGTTCGCCCGGCTCTACGACGTGCCCCGGTCCGAGCGCCGCGACCGCGTGGACGAGGTGCTGGAGATGGTCGATCTCACCGACGTCGCCGATCGGGTGGCGTCGAGTTTCTCGGGCGGCATGGTCCGGCGCCTCGAACTCGCGCAGGCGTTGGTCAACCGGCCGTCGCTGCTGGTGCTCGACGAACCGACGGTCGGGCTCGATCCGGTCGCGCGGGATTCGGTGTGGACCCGCGTCACCGAGATGCAGAAGCAGTACGGGATGACGGTCCTGCTCACCACCCATTACATGGAAGAGGCCGAGGCGCTGTGTGATCGGGTCGCGTTGATGCACCGCGGCGAACTACGGGCGGTCGGCACCCCGTCCGGGCTCGTCGCCGAGCTGGGCCCGGACGCGACGCTCGACGACGTCTTCCGCCACTTCACCGGTGACAGTCTCACCGCCGACGAGAAGGGAGGGCTCCGCGATGTCCGTAGCGCCCGCCGCACCGCCCGACGTATGGGTTGAACCGCCGATCCGGGGTGTGCTCCGGTTGTTGTCGCGGATCGCCACGTTCTGCCTGATCGAACTGCAGAAGCTGCGGCACGACCGGTCGGAGTTGGTGACCCGTGCGATCCAGCCGATTCTATGGCTCGTCATCTTCGGTGAGACGTTCAGCCGCATCCGCGCGATCCCGACCGGCGACGTCCCCTATCTGGACTACCTGGCGCCGGGCATCATCGCCCAGTCGGCCCTGTTCGTCGCGATCTTCTACGGCATCCAGATCATCTGGGAACGCGATGCCGGGGTCCTGACGAAACTGCTCGTCACACCCACTCCACGTGCGGCTCTCGTGACCGGCAAGGCCTTCGCGGCGGGTGTCCGCGCGGTGGCTCAGGCCGTGGTCGTCGTGATCGTGGCAGCGCTCCTCGGCGTCGGAATGACGTGGAATCCGGTGCGCCTGCTGGGTGTGGTGGTGGTCGTGGTGCTGGGAGCCGCGTTCTTCTCCTGCTTGTCCGTGGCCATCGCGGGCATCGTGCTCAAACGCGACCGGCTGATGGGAATCGGACAGGCGATCACCATGCCGCTGTTCTTCGCGTCGAATGCGCTGTACCCGGTGGAACTCATGCCGGGGTGGGTCCAGGCGATCAGCCGGGTGAACCCCCTGAGCTACGAGGTGTCCGCGCTCAGGGGGCTGCTGATCGGCCAGCCCACCAATTACTGGCTGGACTTCGGGGTGCTCGTCGTGGCCGCGGTGCTCGGCATCGCCGTCGCGTCCGCGCTCCTCGGTAGACTGTCCCGATGATAACGCCGGGTCACGAGGTCACGAACGTCCTCTCCAGTGCCCGGCGCAGTTCGGACTTGCTGATCTTGCCGACACCGGTGACCGGGAACTCGTCGACGAACACCACCTTGTCGGGCACCTTGTAGTCGGCGAGTCCGCGGCCGCGGACGAACTTCTTGAGTTCGACGGCCTTCGGCTGCTCGCCCTGGACCACGACGAACGCGCAACTGCGTTCGCCGAGATACTGATCGGGCATCGACACCACCGCGACGTCGGCGACAGCGGGGTGCGCGAGCAGGTGGTTCTCGACCTCCTCGGCGGCCACCTTCTCGCCGCCGCGGTTGATCTGGTCCTTCGCGCGGCCCTCGACGACGAGGTAGCCGTCGTCGGTGAGCCGGACGATGTCGCCGGTGCGGTAGAAGCCGTCCTCGGTGAAGGCCGTCGAATTGTGTTCGGGGGCACGGTAATACCCGCGGATCGTGTACGGGCCGCGGGTGAGCAGATGACCGGACGTGCCTGCCTGGACGGGTTCGCCGTGGTCGTCGACCACCCGGACCTCGTCGTCGGGGCTGATCGGCCGGCCCTGTGTGGTGACGATCGTGTCTTCCGGGTCGTCGAGCCGGGTGTAGTTGACCAGTCCCTCCGCCATCCCGAACACCTGCTGCAGCGTGCACCCGAGTTCGGGGCGCACCCGCTTGGCGGCCTCGGCGCTGAACTTGGCGCCGCCGACCTGCAGCACCTCGAGGCTCGAGATGTCCCGTTCCGTGCGGCCACCGGCGGCCAGCCATGCCAGTGCGAGCGGCGGCACCAGCGACGCGATGGTGACGCCCTCACGCTCGATGAGCGCGAACGCCGTGTCGGGACTCGGATCCGGCGCGAGCACCACGCGACCGCCGGCGTGCAGGACGCCGAGGATGCCCGGTGAGCTCATCGGAAAGTTGTGCGCCGCGGGGAGGACGACGAGCATGCGGGTGTTCTCGTCGACACCGCAGATGCGGTCGGACTCACGCACCGAGTACAGGTAGTCGGTGTGGGTCCGCGGAATCAGCTTCGACACCCCGGTGGTCCCGCCCGAGAGCTGCAGGAACGCCACGGATTCCGGGCCCACCGCCGGCTCGTCAGTCAGCGGTTCCGCGGCGCGGAGTTCGTCGAGTGACGTGAACTCCTCCGCGTCCCCGGCCACGATGACCGTCGGCGGATTCTCCGCCGACGACACCACGTCGCGGGCGAGTCCCCGGTAGTCGAATCCGGCGTGCGTATCGGTGATCACGTAGGCCGCGGCATCGGCGAAGCTGCAGAAGTAGGAGATCTCCTGGGCGCGGTGCGCGGGCAACGCGAACACCGGCAGCGCCCCGAGCCGGAAGACCGCGAAGATCACCTCGACGTACTCGACGATGTTGGGGAGCTGCACCACCACCCGGTCGCCGAGGTGCACCCCCGACGACTGCAGCCCCGCGGCGATCCGGTCGGCGCGGTCCGACAGCTCCCGGTAGGTGAGCGAGCGGTCGATTCCCGCGGCGTCGGGTCCGACCACGGCGACGGAGTGGCCGAAAACGGCTGCACGGGTGGACAGGAACTGCTGGAACGTCTCGTCCGTCCAGTACCCGGCGTCGAGGTACCGTGCGGCGAGGTCGGCCGGGTAGCCGGTGGTCGTCTCCAGGGGAGCGCGAACGCTCGTGGTCATCGAAAGTCCTTTCGCGGGCTGTTCACGGGTGTCAGGCTCGGAGGGTAGCGCCGCCGTCGACGTAGAGCGCCTGCATGGTGATGTGACGGGCCCGATCCGACAGGAGGAACTCGACGGAGTCCGCGATGTCGGCGGCGTCGGCGATGCGGCCCAGCGGGATACCGACCTTGAACGTGCTCGGGTCTCCGTCGATCGCTCCGCGCGCTCCGGCGTCGTCCGCGGGGTCCGACCACAGCGAACGCTGCATCGCGGTGTCGGTCGAGCCGGGGGCGACGATGTTGGCGCGGATCCCGTATTCGGCCAGTTCGAGGCCCAGAACCCGGACGATCATGGAGACGGCGGCCTTGGACGCGCCGTACGCGCCCATTCCGGTGCGGGGGACGCCTGCGGCATTGGAGCCGACCACGACGATGGAACCGGCTGCACGCTCCCGCATTCCGGTGCCGACGGCCCGCAGCACGTTGACGAGTCCGGTGACGTTGACGTCGAACACACGCTGCCAGCTCGCGGGGTCGGCGTCGAGCACCGATCCGGTCTCGAGCACCCCCGCCACGTGCGCGAGTGCGGTGATGGGACCGTGCTCGTCCTCGATCCGGCGGACGGTGTCGGTGACGGAGGCCGTGTCGCGGATGTCGGTGACGGCCGTGCCGAGCGGCGGGGCGTCGAGCAGGGCGGCGGTGGCGGCGAGGCCGTCGGCGTCGCGGTCGAGCAGCACCAGGCGGTGCCCGGACCGCGACAGCGTGACGGCCGTGGCCCGTCCGATGCCCTGGGCCGCTCCGACCACCAGTGTCGTGGCGCTCATCGGGGAAGTCCCAGTGCGGCGAGGACGGTGCCCAGTTTGGTTGTGGTCTCGGCGAGTTCGTCGTCCGGTTCGGATGCGGCGACGATGCCGCCGCCGGCGTACGCCGTGACAGTGGTGCCGTCGGCGTCGATCTGCGCGCACCGGATGGTGACCATCCATTCGCCGTCACCGTCGGCGTCGGCCCAGCCCACGGCGCCGGCGTAGAAGCCGCGGTCGCCCTCGAGCTCGCCGATCAGCGCGCGTGCGGCGTCGGTGGGAGTGCCGCAGACGGCCGGGGTCGGGTGCACCGCGACGGCGAGGTCCAGCGCGGTCACCGAGCGGTCCCGCAGCCGTCCCGACACGGGTGTGCCGAGATGCCACAGTTGCGGAGTGCTGGTGAGGGTGGGCCGGTCGGGAATGTCGAGTTCGGTGCAGAACGGTTCGAGGCTCGCCCGCAGCGCGTCGACGACGAGGGCGTGCTCGCGCAGGTTCTTCTCCGACGAGGCGAGGTCTTCCGCGGTCCGGCGGTCGATCTCGGGGTCGGTGTGGCGGGGAGCGGAGCCGGCCAGGGGATGGCAGGTCACGGTGTCGCCGCGACGGCGGATGAGAACCTCGGGGCTGGAGCCGACCAGTTGCCGTCCCGACCACCCGGTGCCGGCGGCGCTCAGATCGACGCTGAAGCCGTTGCCGCCGAGGTCGTTCGCGACAAGTCGGGCGAGCAGCGCGTGCGGATGCAGCGGTGCGTCGGTGTGCAGGACGACGGAACGGGCGAGCACCACCTTGTGCAGGGCGGCGTCGGGTTCCCGCAGTACGTGGAGCGCGGCGGCGACGCGGGCGACGTGCTCGTCCTCCGGCGGAATCGACTCGGCGGCGCGCACCTGTGGCAGGGCCTGTAGACGAGGGGTCCAGCTGCCCGGGTAGTGGCGCAGCGTCTGCGGTGCGATCAGCGCGGCGGGGTGTGACGGGTCGAAGGCGAGTGCGCCGACCACGGAGGTCACGGTGCCGCTGCGGAGGGCCGCGGCGGCGTCGCGGGCGGAGTCGTACCCGGTGCGGATGCCGTCGGCGATCACGGTGCCGTGCGGGCCGGAGAGGACGAACGGCGCGCCCGGCGGGAGGTCCGCCGAAGTCTCGGTGGACTCGGCAACGGCCGTCGACTGCATGTGTGATCACCTTTCGTAGCGGACAACGGCGGCGCGGGTCGCGATACGCACCGTCCCGCCTCGACCATATACGGTTAGCCTAACCTTTGGTGGCTTCGCTTGCGGGTCGGCGGTCCGCGACTGTTGCGTATTTCCCTGCAGTCCAGCGGTTTCGGCCCTCGGTGCGCCGGTGCGACTCGACCCGCAACCGGATCGCAATTCTCGCCGTCACCGACTGGCCTAACATCTCATGCACACGTGGCATGGAGGGCATGGTTCTGCAATGACCGAACGCAGGTTCTCGCTCGATCAGCGGATCGTCGCCGCCCTCCAGGTCGACGGGCGATGCTCCTGGAGCCGAATTGCCCAGGCACTGGGCGAACCCGAGAGGAACGTGACCCGGCACGGCATCGCGCTCCTCGAGTCCGGCCGGGTGGCCGTCACCGCCGTCGCGAACAGCGGCGGCACCGCGATCGTCCGCCTCCAGTGCTCCCCGGGAACGGTGCGGGTCGCGGCGAGCGCCCTCGCGCAGCGCAGCGACTGCATCTTCGTGTACATCCTCACCGGCACCGCCGACTGCGTGGCCGAGATCCACGTGTCCCGGGACCGCCTCCCGAAGCTCGTCATGGACGAACTGCCCGCGACGATGGGCGTCGTCCGAAGCTGGACCGACCCCGTCCTGCGGTACTTCCGCACCGTCCGTGAATGGGAGGCCGGGGTGCTGACCCCCGCCGAGAAGGACGCGATCGGCGGGGTGGCGCCGCCGGCAGCCTTCCTCACCGACCTGGAACGGGGCACCCGGGACCCCGTCGACCGGACGATCATCCGCGAGCTGATGCAGAACGGGCGGGTGGGCACCACCGCGCTCGCCCGGACCGCGGGCGTGTCCGAGGCGACGGCCCGGCGACGCGTCCAGGCGCTGCTCACCGAGGGCGCGATCAGTCTCCGGGTGGTGGTCGACCCCGCCCTGTTCGGGCTGCGCGCCGAGGCGATGCTGTTCATCAAGACCCAGCGCAACCGGATCGAACCGCTCGTGCGGGGAATGCTCGAGAT
>SEEV01000116.1 GCA_004211695.1 Rhodococcus sp. (in: high G+C Gram-positive bacteria) | reverse complement strand
GCCAGTGTGTGGGGATTCGCGATCTACCTCGGCAGCAGCGGCAAGTACCAGGACTCGGTCCTGCCCAACGGAAACTTCGCCGGCAGTGTCGAGGACGCACTCGACTGCGCCTGTGGCCTATACCTCGGCGACCCGACCGCCTGGCAACAACCCTCGACGAACTTATGAATCAGACCACTAAGTTGTCGGTGGCTGGGGTAGGTGTGTCGGAGCGGCGACGCGTTCTCCTCCGAGGGCATCAGTGACCCTGGATGCTGCCGCGATCACATCGCTCGCTACCTCGGTGAGCTGCTCGGGGTGGATGCGGTATGCCGGGCCAACGATTGACAGTGCCGCGACGACGGTGCCGGTGTGGTCATAGATCGGGGCGGCGACGGAGGCGAACTCGAGGCTCGACTCGCGGTAGTTGAGGGCGTAGCCGCGCCGTCGCACATCGGCGAGATCGAGCTGCAGCGAGTCCTCGGTGGTGTGCGCGTTCGGGGTCACCGGCGTCAACTCATGGGCGGCGAGCCAGGCGTCGAGTTCCGAGCTGGTCATCGCTGCAAGCATGACCTTGCCGATTGACGATCCGTGGGCCGGGCGGATGTCGCCGGCCTGGATTGCGATGCGGATCGGGGTCGCCGCATCGGTGACGGCGAGGTAGACGACGCCGCTGCCGCTCAACCTGCCGAGGATCGAGGCCTCACCGACCTTGTCCCTGAGGTCGGCCATGGCAGGACGAGCGAGTTCGACAATGTCGAATGCGCTGAGGGCGACGGCTCCTAGCCGCGCCAGCTGAAGGCTAAGGCGGTAGCGCTGGGTTGCGGGCTGCTGTGAGATCAGACCGACCTCTGCGAGTTGAACTAGGAGCCGTCGCGTCGTGCTCGGCGGCAGGCCCGCCCGCTTAGCTACGTCTCGCAGGGGTAGTTCCGGATGGTCTGACGTGAACGCGAACAGCACAGCGGCGGCCTTCGACACCACGGCGCTCCGGTCACCGGAAGAGATTTCATTCAATGGCACCGGTATAGTGTGCTTGTTCCGCGTTACGGGGGTCAAACGCGCCTGCATGCCGGGACGGGACGCAAGACGGCGAACGGGGGGTGGAGTCGCAGGATGGACGACGGCGGCGCCATCGTGACGGTCAACTCTGTCGAACGCGCCTTCGCGGTTCTGCGCTGCTTCGACGTGGACCACCCCGCTCGAACCCTGTCCAGTGTTGCCGCCTCGGTCGGGCTTCCGCGCGGGACCGCGCGCCGATTTTTGCTCACCTTGGTCGAGCTCGGCTATCTCCAGCTCGATGGCCGCCTATTCACCTTGACCCCGCTAGTGCTGACGTTCGGGCATTCCTACCTCGCCACCCACGATCTCCCTCGCGTTGCACAACCGCGCATCGACCGTCTAGCCGCGGACCTGGGCGAGACCGTAGCGGTCACAGTGCTAAGCGGCGAGGACATCCTTTGCGTCGCCTGCGCTTCGAGCCAGCGGGTCGTGACCGCTGCCATCGCGGTGGGAAGCCGCTTCCCCGCGCACGCCACGGCCTCCGGTAGGGTCCTGATCGGCCATCTTTCTCCGGAGGAACGTGACAAGTACTTTGCCACGGTGGTTCTCCGGCAACTCACGCCCCGCACCGTCGTCGATCGCCGAGTCCTTCGGTCGGACGTGAACCACGTGGTCGAGCAGGGGTGGTCCACCGTCACTGACGAGCTCGAGATGGGAATGCGATCCGCAGCCGTTCCCGTGCGCGACCCCGAAGGCGTGGTCGTTGCCGCAGTGAACGTCTCCCTGCAGAAGAGTCGATATTCGGTAGACGACATCCGGTACGCCGTCGCGCCTGCACTCTCCGAAGCCGCCGCAGCGATCACCGCAGGTCTCCGTCGCACTAACTGAGTGAAATAGGGCCCGGCGCGGGCCACGTCACACACGCCGGGGATCTGTTGGTTGACACACAACGTCCCCGAATTCTAGATTGAGTTCCACCAAGAGGACAGCCGTTCGTATCGCAAACAAGATTTCGGATTTCGCTGTCGCCTCACCCAATCAGGATCATCCAGGGAGTCATTGCCCGTGAACACTCCGAACCCGCCCACAGGCGCGGAGCCAGCATCTGCTTCTGGCCAGCGCAAAGCTGTGGCATCTAGCGTCGTCGGCACCGTACTCGAGTGGTACGACTTCTACATCTACGGCACCGCCGCGACGTTGGTGTTGGGAAAACTCTTCTTTCCAGACCTGAGTCCACTGGCCGGAATGCTTGCCGCTTTCGCGACCTACGGCATCGGGTTCTTCTTCAAACCGGTCGGCGGCATCATCCTCAGCCGATTCGGCGACACCTTCGGCCGCAAACGCGTGATGATCCTCAGCCTCGTGGCGATGGGCCTGGCCACTGGCGCCGTCGGGCTGCTGCCCACCTACGAGGCGATCGGCGTCGCCGCACCGGTCCTGCTGGTGTTGCTGCGGTTGATTCAGAGCATCGGAGCGGGAGCAGAATACGGCGGCGCGATCACGCTGGTATCCGAGTACTCCACCGACAAGCGCCGTGGCCTGATGGCCAGCCTCCCGGCGATGGGCGTATCGCTCGGCATCCTGATGGGCACCGGCATGTTCGCTCTGCTCTCACTGATGCCGGACGACAAATTCGAGTCCTGGGGATGGCGGATCCCGTTCCTCATCGGATTCTCGCTGGTCGCCGTCGGCCTCTACATCCGCACTCAGGTCGACGAAACTCCCGAGTTCGAGAAGCTCAAGGAAGAGAACCGGATCGTCAAGGCGCCGTTGCGGTGGCTGTGGTCGGAGCAACGCCGCAATCTCCTCATCGCCGCCGGCGCACGGTCCGCCGACGCCGTAGGTGGGCAGTTGTTCAACGTCTTCGCGATCGCCTACACCGCATCATATCTGGACCTGCCCAAGCACGTAGGGCTCACCGGCGTCATGGCCGCCAACCTGGTCGGGCTCGTCGTGATCCCGTTCACCGGCTCGATCGCCGACAAGTACGGTCGCCGTCCCGTCTACCTCGGTGGTCTCGCTTTCCTGGCGCTGTTCACGTTCCCGTTCTTCTGGATGGTGAATACCGAGTCGTACCTGCTGGTCGTCGTCGCCCTCGTGCTCGCCTACGGCTTCGGAGTCAAGGTGATCTTGTCCGTATCCGGCGCCTACCTCGCCGAACTCTTCGACACCCGCGTTCGAAGCAGCGCGGTTACCACCGCACGGACCGCTTCCGACCCGATCGCCGGCCTGACGCCGCTGATTGCCACCTCACTGCTCGCCGCCGCCGGCTCCTACTGGGCAGTCGCCCTGTTCTTCCTCGGCTTCGTCCTACTGGCCTTCTACTGCGTGTTCATCGGTCCGGAGACCCAACGCCTCGGCGTCAACCACGACGACACGGACACCCCCACGCCACTCCAAGAACACTTGGTCAGCAAGGGCGAAACCCGATGAGCGCCAACAGTGTGGTCATCGTCGGCGGGGGACTGGGTGGGATAGGCGCAGCACTGTCCTGCGCCCGTCTGGGAATCCGCAGCGTGCTCGTCTCCGAGTGCGACTGGCTCGGCGGGCAGGTGTCGAGCCAGGCCATCCCGCCGGACGAGCATCCGTGGATCGAGTTCGCGGGATGCACCCACAGCTACCGCACCTTCCGCAACAACGTGCGCACCTTCTACACGGAGCACTACCCGCTCACCGCGGACGCCAGGTCCGCGCGCCTCCTCAACCCCGGGGGCGGGAACATCGGCCCGCTCTCGCACGAACCGTTCGTGGCGGAAATGGTCATCGAGCAAATGCTCGCCCCGTGGCGCAGCCGCGGACTGATCGAAATCATCCGCGACGCGCGCGTGGTACGCGCCGACACCACCGGCGACCGCGTCGATTCGGTGACCGTCGAGTTGCTCGACGGAACACAGCGGGAGATCAGCGGCGGCTACTACATCGACGCGACCGACCTGGGCGACCTGATCGACGCCGCCGGGATCGAGCACGTGGTCGGCGCCGAGTCGCAGAGTCAGACAAGTGAGCCCCACGCACTGCCCGGAGATCCGGACCCGACCGACCAGCAAGCCATCACATGGGCGCTGGCCCTGCGTCTGTCACCGGACACCGACAACATCATCGAACGCCCCACCAGCTACGATTTCTGGCGCAGCTATCAGCCGAACTTCTGGCCCGGCCCGCTGCTGGGCTGGGAGGTGTCGGACTACGTCACGCACGAACCCCGCCACCGGCCGCTGTTCGTGACTGCGCCCGGCCCCACCGGGATCCGCTACGACCTGTGGCACGCCCGGCGCGTTCTCGCCGCAGAAAACATGGACGGCGACTGGACCTCGGACAACACGATCGCGGCGTGGCCGATGATGGACTACATGCGCCTACCGCTGGTCGGTGGCGATCCCGAGCACAGGGAGGCCGCGCTGGACGAGGCGCGGGAGTTCACCCGATCCTTCCTGTACTGGATGCAAACGGAGGCGCCGCGTCACGACGGAGGTGTCGGCTATCCGGAGTTGCGTCCACACACCGAAATCACCGGAACCGCAGACGGCCTTGCGAAGAGGCCATACATCCGGGAGGGCCGCCGCATCGCGGCACTGTTCACCGTTGCCGAGCAGCACATCGGTGTCGCCGCCCGCAACGGATTCGATTCCGCCGAGCACTTCGATGATTCGGTCGGCATCGGCGCCTACCGGATGGACCTGCACCCCTCGACGTCGGGACGCAACACCCTCGATCTGGACACGTATCCCTTCCAGATTCCCCTTGGCAGCCTGATCCCGGTCCGGGTCCGCAACGTTCTCGCTGCCGGGAAAACCATGGGCACAACGCATCTGACCAACGGCGCCTACCGTGTTCACCCTGTCGAGTGGTCGGCGGGTGAGGCTTCCGGCGCTGTCGCCGCATTTTGTCTCGGTGCAGGCGTCGAACCTGCCGAGCTTCGCGCGAAACCGGAGCTTATCGCCGACCTGCAGTCGCTGCTCACCACTCGCCTCGGCATCGATCTCGAGTGGCCCGATTTCGGTCCCCTCACTCCGACCCACCGGTTCGGTTACGTCGCCACCACCTCATCATGACTACCGGAACAACATACCGACATGGAGGATCCGTGTTCGACCTTCTCGCTGTCGATCCGGCGGCCACCGCAAATACGACCTCGCTTACCTGTCCACTCGCTCTCGAGTGGACTGAGTACGGCAACCGCATGAATGCTGTCAGCCCCGGGAACACCCGCCTCCGCACGGTGGCCGATGCGATCACGAGCCGGCGCGTTGCCGAACGCCGCATCC
The DNA here is from genome assembly GCA_004211695.1 of Rhodococcus sp. (in: high G+C Gram-positive bacteria). Taxonomy (GTDB): domain Bacteria; phylum Actinomycetota; class Actinomycetes; order Mycobacteriales; family Mycobacteriaceae; genus Rhodococcus_F. Next base: position 11,686 of record SEEV01000116.1, on the reverse strand, counting down.
CGGAGCGCACGCATCAAGATCTTTTTGTGGAACCTGGCGAGATCGCCGAATCCCCACCCCCGCTCGGTAACCCAGGACCCGCCCACGCCACAGACCAAACGCTCACTATCGGCGGAGGATGGTCGATCAATGTCGCCTTTTGAATCCATCTCGAATGCATCCTTCGTGCTACAGGAAGCAGAGGCAGTACGCGTAGTTGGTGAGTTCGATGTCGTCGTCGTCGGCGGCGGCCCTTCCGGTGTTGCTGCCGCAATCGCCGCAGCCCGATCAGGCGCCTCAGTCGCGCTCGTCGAGCGGTCCTCATTCCTTGGGGGCACAGCAACTGGCGCAATGGTGGCGAGCTTCATGGGCTTCTTCTGGCGCAACCGCCGGATCGTTGGCGGCATCGCCATGGAGCTGGTCGAACGTATTCTCGCCCGCGAAGCGTCGCCGGGCTTCGGCCGCTATGTTTTGGCCGAAGCGAGTGACGCCCCAATCGACGTAGTCACCTTTCCGTTCGACCCCGAGGTGATGAAGATCGTCCTCGACGAGATGCTCGTTCAGAGCGGCGTCCAGCTCTACCTTCACTCGCAGGCCGTCGCACCGATAATCGAGAACGGCACATGCACAGGAATCGTCTACCAGGGTATCGAGTCGCGGAAGGCGCTCCGCGCACGCGTTGTCGTTGATGCCAGCGCAAACGGCACGGTAGCAGTCGGCGCAGGAGGCCGACGAGAAAACGAGCGAGCCGACCCTCGAACCCGACAACCCATGACCCAGATCGCTCGGCTTGTGGATGTCGACATGCCACGATTCCGGTCGCTACCAAGGGCAGCGAAAGCTCAGCTAGCTGTCGAAGGCGTCAGTCTGGGCGTTCTTTCCCAGAAGCTGCTATCGGTAGTGAGCTCCCCTCATGGCGACGATGCAATCATCCTGATGACACGAGTGTCCGGCAGAGACGGGACAGATGAGGCGCAACTCGCGCTCGCCGAGGTTGACGGGCGCCGGATGATCGATGGCCTCGTGCCGTTCCTACGACAGTCCGTGCCCGGATTCGAGCGAGCGAAGCTCGGAACGATCGCGTCTTGGATCGGCGTCCGCGAAACCTGGCGTGTCGTCGGGAAGTACGTAGTGACGGGCGAAGATATAAGAACGGGTCGGCAATTCCCAGACGCGATTGCGCTTGGCGGCGGGCCGCTCGACATTCATCATTCAGATGGTGTTGGTATCTCACTGACCATCCCCGACTCGCCGTTTCAAATCCCGTACCGCGCCCTGCTGGTGCCCGGTGCTCCTGGAGTCATCGTCACAGGTCGATGCGTCTCAGCGACTGCTGAGGGTATGGGTGGGATGCGGCATATGGGAACAGTGATGGCACTTGGCCAAGCCGCAGGAACGGCAGCTGCTCTGAGCGTGGCGCTCGATATCGAGCCCAGTCGACTCGATCCGGTCACTCTTCAGAAGAACCTCGTGAAGGACGGAGCGATTTTGACCCTCTCAGCCGCCGCTGTTGAACTGGAGGTGCACTAATGGACCCACAGGACTCTCCTGCGCTTTACGCCGTGCGGTATGAGTACACGCCCGGCACTGCGACCGCTCGCGATACATTGCGCCCAGACCACATCCGCTTTCTGGAGGACCTACACGGCCGCGGCCAGTTGGCTGCAAGCGGTCGGCTGGAAGACGATGCCAGTCCAGGAGCACTTCTCGTCATCTCTATGGGGTCACCACAAGAAGTCGCGCGGCTCCTCGACGGAGACCCGTTCTGGAGCGCCGGCGTAATCGAGACACGCGACGTTCGCAGATGGAACGTCGCATTCGGACTGGAAGGGATCATCAAATGAGGGTCGCCAACACGACCGCACCACGCACCATCGAGTTCGTCGAGCGCCCGCTGCCCGCCGTCCAGCGAGGTACCGCCTTGGTGCGCGTCGAGCATGTCACGTTGTGTGGAACGGACTTCCACATCTGGGAAGGCGAGTACCTGAATCCGTTTCCAATCGTGCAAGGTCACGAAATTGTCGGAACCGTAGCCTCCATCCATTCTGACCACCCAGCGTTCCAGATCGGCTCACGCGTGGCCGTATCGCCGGTGCGCACCTGCGGGAAGTGTCACGCATGCTCGGTCGGCAGATCCAACGTCTGCCGGGACGTGTCAGTACTGGGGTGCTACGAAGACGGCGCCTTTGCCGAGTTCATCGCAGTGCCAATCTCCGCTCTCCATTCGGTCCCAGACACCGTGCCCAGCACACTTGCTCCACTCAGTGAACCAGCCAGCATCGCGCTACAGGCTGTGCAACGGGGCCGTCCCCAAGCAGGTGAACTCGCGCTAGTCATCGGCTGCGGCCCCATCGGACTGATCGCGACGCTTGCGCTCCGCGAGGCCGGCGTGGACGTGGTCGCCGCCGACACAGTCCTGTCGCGCACGGATACCGCCCGGGAGTTCGGTGCGGCAAGCACCGTCGTGATCGACGTGAGCGCCCCCTTCCCAACTGGGTCTGAGATCGCGAGTGCAATAGGCGACAGCGAGCGTCCGGTCACACTGATTATCGAAGCCACTGGATCACCAGCCGCCTTCATCGGCGCCGTCGAGATCGCCGCTCCGACCGCGCGCGTCGTCGCTGTGGGAATTTCCGACCGCGAAGTGACGATCCCGATGCGCGCCATCCCATTGAAAGAACTCGACATCCTCGGTAGTAGGAACAGCTTGAACCTGATCGACGAAGGGTTGCGCCTCATCGAACGCAACCCGGAGCACTTCGCCGCTCTGGTAACCCACCGGTTCGCTTTCGAGGAGATTGAGCAGGCGCTGTCCGTCATGCGCACGGATCCGGCCGCGGTTCGCAAAGTCCTCATCTCATTCGAAGGCGTCAACGTATCGCACGGGCACAGTGGCTAGGGCCGAATTCGGTAGGTTGGACCTCGCTGTCGCGGTCGTCACGCGGATGAATGAGTTGCAATATTAACGCGACTCGGACGGCAATGGTTAGTTCCTCGGGCATCCTCCTCGCTCAGTATTTGTAGACGCATAGCCGAGTCGTTGACGGGGCGGTGTCCGCTCCCGGTTTGCTCGTGTACGTGTGGGACGGATGATCGTACGTTTCGTTCTTCGTCGGGCGGGATATGTGGTCGTGGTTGTCTGGTCCGTCTATACGCTCGCGTTTTCCGGGTGTATGCGTTACCGGGCGCTCCGATCGCGATCATGCTCGAGCGGCGTTCGGCTGGAGCGGGGCAAGAACACGGAAGCTCTTCAGGTTCTGAGTGAGAAGTGCGGATGCGCCCGGCCCGGTCTGGGCATCGAACCGGGCCGGGGCTATCGCCGCGTCGGCCTGTTGACGGCGGCTGCGTCTGGTCGTCCGGCTCCGAGGCAACCGATTCGATATCTCTCGATCACAGGTGGCTCAAGGAGTAGGTCTTTTCGCCGAGGACGGCGCAGGGCCCGGGTCGGGTTGAGATCGACCAAGCTCGACCCGGGGCACCGACAATGCCTTCATGCGGATCGGGAACCTCGGGGAGTCAGTTCCAAACCGTAATTCTCTGGACACGCCGGGCAGCAATTAGTTGTTGATTTTGATCTGAATGTATTCGAGCATATTTCCGTCAGGGTGGCGCGCGATGAGTCGAGGGCCGTTTGGTCCTGCAGCAGGCCCTTCGATCAACTCGCCGCCAGCTGCGGAAACTGCGTCTGCGATGACCCTGATATCTCGGACGACGATGGTTGCTGCGCGGGACCGCATCTGTTTGTTCGCGCCCTCGACCAGCAGGAACGATCCAATCATGGCAAGCCTGGCCTGGCGGAACTCGAAGACGTGAGGCTCGTACCCGCCGACAAGCTCGCGGTAGAGCGGAAGTGTAGCCTCAAGGTTATCCACGTAGACCCGAGCCAACACGGCGAGAATATTCGGCTGCCCAACTTTCATGGTCATTGCAACATGCTAATCACGGCTGCATATTCCAATGAACTGTCTCTGAGTGGCGCTGCGGAGGACTTTGGAACATTTATGGGCGGCTTGCTCTGTGTCATAAAGAGACCATCGGCCGGTGCCCGGGTCGACGGCGCCGAGGAAGTACCCGTGCGCGCCGTCGAGTGACCGATGGGTCATTCCTTGGCAGAGCTACAAATTCGCACGGACGCCACCCGTCCACCCCTGACGGGGTGGAGTCCACAGACGCGGGCACGATGGGGTTCAGGCCGATCGCACTTCGACAATCATCTCGACCTCGACGGGGACGTTGCGCGGCAGTTCGGCAACTCCGACGGCAGAACGTGCGTGTGTTCCGGCATCGCCGAAGATATCGACCAGGAGTTCGGAGGCGCCGTTGAGGATCGCTGGTTGGCCGTTGAAGCCGGGGCTGGAGGAGACGAATCCGACGACTTTGACGATCTTGACGATGTGATCGATTCCGACCAGGGCATCGATGGCTGCGAGGGCATTGAGTGTGCAGATCCGGGCTGCTGCGGTGGCCTCTTGGGAGGATGTGTCGGCTCCGACTTTGCCGGTGTACGCCGACGAGCCATCCACGAGCGGCAGCTGTCCGGAGGTGTAGACGAGGTTTCCGGTGCGGAGTGCTGGGGTGTAGGCGGCGGCGGGGGCGGCCACGGGTGGGAGTTGGAGGCCGAGTGCGGCGAGTCGGGCTGTCCAACGTCGTGGATTCGGCGGGGTGGCTCGGCGTTCAACTGTCATCTCCATGTCTTTTCCTTGATGAATGTGCTGCGCGCTTGTCACAGTGCTCCTGTCGGTGGTCGGGTGAACGTGGTCAGCGGCGGTGGGGTGTCTTCGAAATGAGTTGTCCGCCGGTGGCGCCGGTAGTGCGTCCCTCCAAGAGGGTGGGTATGCCGTTGACCAGTACCGTGCGGACGCCGGTGGCCAGGTGCCAGGGGTCATCGAACGTCGAGGTGTCGATGATGGTGGACGGGTCGAACACGACGATGTCCGCTGCATTCCCCGCCCGTAGGGTTCCTCGGTTGGTGACGCCGATGCGGGAGGCTGGCAGCGACGTCATTTTCCGGATCGCCTCTTCCAGGGGCAGTGCGTGTTCGTCGCGGACATACTTGCCGAGTACACGGGCGAAGGTTCCGAAGCTGCGCGGGTGCGGGTGACCGTCGCCTGTTGCTGTCATGGTCCAGCCGTCGCTGGCCACCGAAACCCATGGGTGGGTGAGCACGGTGGTGACATCGGCGTCGCTCATCGCATGATTGACGATGGTGGCGGTCGCATGGTGTGCGGCGAGCACCGCGAGGGCCGTCTCGGCCGGGTCGCATCCATGTAGGCGACCGATCGCTGCGATCGACAAGCCGATGTGCTTCCGGTAGGGCCCTTCTGGAAGTTCGGCGAGGACCACACCTTCGGGGTCGATGTCGCGGCCGAACCGGGCGCGGAGCTGCGTGGCGATGCGGTCGCGGGTGGCGGGGTCGGCGAGGCGTTCGAGTAGTGCGTCGTTTCCGCCGTCGAGTGCCCACTTCGGCAGCCGGGACAAGAGGGTGGTGCTCGATGCGGTGTAGGGGTAGACATCCGCGGCGACGTCGAGCCCGCGGAGGCGGGCTGCGTCGATCAGGTCGAGGGCGGCCTTGACCGAGCCCCAGTTCTCCGGACCCATCGCCTTGAGGTGGGAAATCTCGAGCCGTGCCTGCGACAATTCGGCCGCGTCGATGGCCTCCTCCACAGCCGCGAGCAGTTGCGAGGTCTCATTGCGCATGTGGGTGGAATACAGCAGCCCGGACCCGGCCGCCGCGGCCACGAGAGCGCGGATCTCCGGGGAGTCGGCGAAGACCCCGGGGGCGTAGATCAGCCCGGTGGAGAACCCGACCACGCCGGGTTGGGTGGACGATCGCTCGATGAGGGCGCACATCTGCGCGAGTTCGGCGGGGGTGGGTTGCCGGTCTTCGTCACCGAGCACTTCGAGCCGCAGCGCGTTGTGGCCCACCTGCAGGCCGACGTTGACCGCGGGCGCGGCGTTGCGCAGCGCCAGGCCGAACCCCGCCGCATCGTTCCAGCTCCAGCTCAGCTGGGTGTCGTCGAACAGGGTTGCCCGGCGGATCCGGGCACTGTCGGTGGCGGGAAAGGGGGAGTGTCCGCAATTTCCCACGATCAACGTGGTGACGCCCTGGTGTATCTGGGTGACCGCGGCCGGGTGGGCTTCGAGGGTGAAGTCGGCGTGTGAGTGGAGGTCGATGAAACCGGGCGCGACGATGCACCCGGCGGCGTCGATCGTCGTCCGGGCGGGAAAAGGGCCGGGGCCGATGGCTGTTATCTGTCCACCGGTGATGGCGATGTCGCTGCGGATTCTGGGGGTACCGGTCCCGTCGATGACGTCTCCGCCGGTCAGTGTCAGGTCGTACTGCACGGATAATCGGCTCCTATCGGGTTTCGAAGAAGATGATGGCGGTGTACATCAGGGTGGAGGGGATCAGCATTAGCCAGCCGGTGATCAGCATGTTCCTGAGGTTGAGGGACCGGGCGAGTCCCATGGCACCGATCATGTTGGCGTTGGGGAAGGGGCCGTAGGTGTCGGCCTTGGACGCGAAGAGCAGTACGACCACCCAGGTTCCTGCGCCGACGCCGACGCTGGCGGCCAATCCGCCGAAGACCTGGTCGAGGAGCACGACCTGCGCTGCGGTGGCGCCGGGTATGCCGACCCAGCCGAGGAGCGCGATGGCCAGTGCGAAGACGAAGGGGGAGAGTCCGCTCAGCTTGCCGCCGTATGAATCGAGGATCACCTGGAAGGGCTCGATGAGGTTGATAGCGGCGAACAACACCGCCAGCAGCCAGAACAGAAGAAAAACACTGATCAGTGATGCTGCGCCGTCGTAGATTTGGGCGGCGATCTTGTGTGGGGTCAGTCCACCGGCCAGGCCGGTGACCATGGCGAGAACGGGAAGGGCCAGGAGCGGGAAGGTCGTCCCCGCCGAGGTGATCGTGGCGTACACGATGCTCGCGAGGAGGGCGACGACGAAAACTGCGGTGGCTCTTTTGCTGGACGGGGTGGATTGGTGGTCGAGGGCACCGAGGTCCTCTGCATCGTAGAAGTCGTTGTCGTTCAAGGTCCGTCGCTGCATCCACGGCACCACCAACAGCCCCATGATGAGGGAGAGAACCACAAGGGGGCCGGCGCCGTAGAGCAGGTACTGCAGGTAGCCGACCTCGGCGGCGTCCATGATTGCCACATTGGAGCCGGCGAACGGTGCCAGTGCCAGTCCGGCGCATCCGCCGATGAAGATCATCGACGCAGTGGCCGACCGGGTGAACCCCATTCGGGCGGCGATCGGCAACAGCAGTGGTACCGCGATCGCCAGGGCGCCTGCCAGGGTGCCCAGTGCCGCGACCAGAATCAAGCAGGACAACATCATCCCGAGTGTCACCGCGGTCTTGTTCTTCTCACCCACGGTGCGCATGATCGCGTGCACGATGGTGCCGGCGACGCCGGTCGCCCGCAGTACCTCGGCCAGGCCCGCCCCGAGCATGATGATCAACCCGATAATCGTGATCTGGTCTCCCACCGACTCGCCCAGCACGTCTGCGACGGCGTCCGGTGCGGGGAGCAGGATCAGGAAGGCGGAGACGATCGCGACGACGGTCGCCACCATGATGTCCATGCCGAGGAGGGCGAGGACGGCGTAGAGGGCGATCGGGAGTAACCCCCACAGTGTGGGGCCGTCCACCATGATCCCGGCGACCAGCGACAGTACCAACCCGCTCAAGGCAATGGCGTTGAGGAGGTGGTTCCGGCGGCGGGGAATCGTTGTGGCGTCGTGATCGTCGTGGGGCTGTGCGTCTTTGACTGCGGTGGAACCGTTGTCGTTGCTGTTCATGGTTGTGTCCTCTGAGGAGCTACGCGGACAGGAGGGCATATCTGATGGGTGGGCGTGCCGGCGCGGATCACGGTATCGCAGGTGACATCGTGTCCCTGCCGGATGGACGTGGTGACGGTTCGGTGCGATATCGCGTGGTGTTGCGTGGGCATCTGGTTACCGGCGTCTCAGGTGTGCGCCGAGTCGGCGGGTGCTAGGGGCAGTAGGACATCGGGGTTGAGGATGCTTCGTGGGTCGAGGGTGGATTTGATCTGTTTCATGAGGCGAATGTCTACCGGGGACCGGCCCAGGGTGATCCATGACTTCTTGGCTCGTCCGATGCCGTGTTCGGCACTGATGCTGCCGTGGTGGGCGGCCACGATCTCGAATACTCGGCCGGTGATGGCATCCGAGACATCGGGTGGGACGTCGAGAATGTTGACGTGAATATTGCCGTCGGCGAAGTGGCCGAACAAGATGGGGGTCACCTCGCTGAACTCGGCAGCGAGTGCGGCCTCGAGGGCGGCGATGAACTTGCTCATCGCTGGAAGCGGTACCGCCACATCGAGTTTGACCACCGGCGTGGACGATGCGCGGCTGATGCACTCGGTGTGGCTTTCGCGGATCTGCCAGAGTTTGCGGGCGGGGCCCGGTTCGACGACGGCATCGTCCATGGTGTCTGCGAGTTGCGACAAGACCTCCAGAACCGCGGCTTCGGTATTGCCCGGCGAGGAGATCTCGAGGAGTGCGTAGAGCGGTGATGGCTGGGCGAAGGGGTCTCGCGCGTCCGAGTGCGAGCACACCAGGGTGACGCCCTCGGCCGTCATGATTTCGGCGGCCTCGATCGTCAGTCCGTGCCGCCGCATGCGGTCGCAGAGACCCAACGCGGCCGCGATGGTGCCGACGCCGGCGAGCACGACCTGAGTCTCCGGAGCGGGGGTGGTCAGCTTCATCAGCACCTTCGTGACGATGGCGAGGGTGCCTTCGCTTCCGGCGAGAAGCCCGGGTAAGTCGTACCCGACATTGTCCTTGACCAGTGGGCTCCAGCGACTGAGTACTGCTCCGTCGGAAAGAACTGCTTCGACTCCCAGCAGCTGCGCCCGCGTGTTCCCGTGGCGAACCATCCGCACGCCGCCGGCGTTCGTGGCAACAATGCCGCCCAGGGTGGCCGAATCACGTGAGGCGAGGTCGATCCCGAACCGCAGTCCGTGCTTCGATGCGGCGTCGTCCGCCTCCGCGACCGTGACTCCCGCCCCTGCCGCGATGGTTCGTCCGATCGGGTCGATCGTGTCGATGCTGTTCAGACGCCGAGTGCTCAGGACGATGCTTCCGGCCGCTGGGATGGCTCCACCGACAAGCCCGGTGTTTCCGCCCTGCGCGGTGATGGGGATGCGCCGGTCATAACAGGCGGCCACCACGGTGGACACTTCCTCCGTTGTCGCCGGCCGCACCACGGCGGCCGCCTCCCCCTGCCACCGGCCGGTCCAGTCGGTGGTGTAACTGCGCATGGTGAGCGGGTCGGTGATGACGTGGGCGCTGCCCACGATGGCTCGGAGGCGCTCCAGCAACACGCCGTCCTGAGCGCCCAGGTCATCCGTCGTAATAGTGGGATTCACAAACGTTGCTCCTCGAAGATATGGCCCCGGTGTGGACGCCCTTCACGGGGAAAGGTTCCGACTTCTGCAATTGCTCGCGAAGGCGGTGGCCTGTGACCTAGATCATCCACGCGACTGTTCTCCGTTGTCCAAGTCCAATAAACGACAGGCCCATCACTATTGCTTATAATGACTGGGTGAACCTTCAACGTGCCCGGTATCTGGTGGCGTTAGCCGATGAGAAGAGCTTCACCCGGGCCGCCGTGGAAATGCATGTCGCGCAGTCGGCGTTGAGTCAGCAGATCAAGGTCCTCGAGCGTGAGGTCGGAGTGACCCTCATCGACCGGCGGGGACCACGCATCAGTTTGACCGCGGCGGGAGAAGTTGCCGTGCGTGAAGCACGCTTCCTCCTAGCGTCCGCCGACCGGGCCGTGCAACGCATCCGTCAGGCGGCGGCCGGCCTCGAGGGAGAACTCCGGGTTGCTCACACCCGATCCTGGGCGGGGGGAGTCATCGCCGACCTGATCAACGAGTACCGGCGCACCTTCCCGGGAATCGAAGTGTCGGTGTACCGGGGTTGGACGACACGCAACGCCGATCTCGCGGCGGAGGGATCCATCGACGTGGCGGTTATCCGGCCACCGATCGACAGTCTGAGCCTCATCGTCCGAATACTGGAGAGCGAACAATTATTGATCGCCGTACCCGAAAGCCATCCCTTCGCGGGACACCGCACGATCGACCGCGACGCGCTTATCGACCAACCCGTCGTCTTCTGGCCGCGTGAGAACGGACCCGGAATGTACGACAGAATCGTAGAACAGCTGTGGCCGAAGGCATCTCCGACCGTCGTACGAAACGAGGCCGACGACGAGCAGGTCCTTTACGCCGTCGCAGCGGGCGTCGGTATCGCGCCCATCCCTCGCGGTCGTGCTCGCACCTTTCGGGTCCCGGGCGTGCACCTCTGCGAAGTGGCCGGCCCGCCCATGACATTGGACGTCGGCATCGCCTACAGGCCCGACAACCCCAACCCGGCATTGCAGTGCTTCCTCGCTCTCATCGGCAACCAGCCAAGCGGGCGAGTCGCAGGCCCGACCTGAGTAGGGGCCTGCGTCGCAATGACGTTCAGGGAGAACGGCGGTGTGGTCTACCCGCAGGTTCCGGCTAACCGCGGCGAGTCCCGAGATCGTTTCAGCGCCACAGCCCGGGTGAGGAGATCTCGGCCTGATCACCGGAGGCGGGCGTCAGGGCTGTCGGAGTCCACCACAGGTCTGCCCGACCAGGCCCGTCCGCTGGGCGCGGATCGTTGTCATCATCGAACCGACTGTATCGGCCGTACCCGAGATGGAGCACCCGCCGCCGTCCCCAGCCGCGCATCGACGCACCGTCCTCGTGGGCTGTGCACCCTGTGGAATTGCTCTCGGGTGTGTGCGAGCTGGTGGTGTGGAACACCGTTGTTGCGCTCTCTACGGCTCTCTAGTGACCACGGGTGGGGCTGGCAGAATCCGCGGCGGTGGGCGTGGCGCCGGGACCTCTACCGGTGACGTGGCTAGGGTCGGGCAGGTGAGCGGCAGCGAGCGGGTGGTGATGTTCGACATCGACGGCGGTCTGGCGGACCTGTTCGGCCTTCACCCACCTCCTGACTGGCGACTCGGACGGGAGCCGCCGACAGGCGTGGCAGCGGTTCTTCGACCATGTCGGGAAGGCGGCGGTCATCGAACCGGGCCGAGATCTGGTGGAGGCGGTGGCCGGTCTGGGGTTGGTGGTGGTGTATTCCACGACCCGGCCCGTTTCCTGCGCGGAGCAGACCCGGATGTGGCTCGGGGGGAACGGTTTTCCGGCCGGCCGGGCGCTGTTGTGCCGCTCTCGTGGTGATGTCCGACCTGCCGTCGAGGTCAAGGCCGGCCACTGTCGGGCGGTGGGGAAGTGGTTGTCGGCATTCATCGACGACGAACCAGACACCGTGGACGCACTACGCTCCGGCGGGGTGCGGGCGCACTCGTTCGACGAGTTGTCGGGCCTGCGGGTACGCGAGCTCAAGACGGTGCTGGTCGCAGGGACGCCCGCCGCGAAGAACGGCAGCGGGACGAACCGGCGACGGCGTCAACGCACCACACCGCATCATCGACAGGGGCAGGTGGCACAGAGATCGCCCTGAGCTGGTTCCCCGGTGATCGGTGTCGCAGCGACTCCCTAGACTTCTCACTCATGCTGACTGCCTGGGGCGATGAGAGCGGATCGCAGCCCGACCGCGACCCCGACACGTACCTGATCGCGGCAGCGTTGTGCGACGAGGACGATGTCCCGGACGTCCGCAAAACAA
>SEEV01000517.1 GCA_004211695.1 Rhodococcus sp. (in: high G+C Gram-positive bacteria) | reverse complement strand
CGACAGCCACGCCCACGGCACCGAAGGCATCCACTTCTTCACCCGCGGCAAGGTCGTCACCACCCGCTGGCTCGACCCCAGCCACGGCGGCCTCAACCTCGGATTCCCCCAGAACAACTAAGGAACCTCTCCCATGACCGCACACCTCTCACTCCCCCGTTTCGCCAGGATCGGGGCTGGAGCAGTCGACGAGATCGGCTCAGTTGTCGACCAATTGGGTCTGCAGAGGCCGGTTCTCGTCACCGACTCCTATCTGACCGGCACCGGCGCGGCCGACCGGGTCATGAGCCTCCTCAGGTCCGCGGGCAAGGAGCCGGTACTGTTCTCCGGCACCGTGCCCGACCCCACCACCGATTCTCTGGAGGAGGGGCTGAGGATCGTCGCCGACCACAACGCGGATTCGGTGATCGGGTTCGGTGGCGGAAGCCCGATGGACACCGCCAAGGCGCTCGCCGTGCTGTCCGCGAACGGCGGCGAGATGCGGTCGTACAAGGCACCGCACGTCTACACCGGGAAGGCGCTGCCGATCATCGCGATACCGACCACCGCCGGAAGCGGCTCCGAGGCGACGCAGTTCACCGTGATCAGCGACAGCGCTTCCGATGAGAAGATGCTGTGCCCGGGACTGTCCTTCCTGCCGATCGCCGCGATCGTCGATTTCGAACTCACGCTGTCGATGCCGCCGCGGCTCACCGCCGACACCGGAATCGACGCACTCACGCACGCCATCGAGGCATACGTCAGCAAGAAGGCGCAGCCGTTCTCCGACGGGCTCGCGCTCGCCGCGATCACGACCATCGGCAAGCACATCGTCACGGCCTACGAGGACGGCGAGAACCGCACCGCGAGAGAGGCGATGATGGTCGCGTCCACCCAGGCCGGCATGGCGTTCTCCAACTCCAGCGTGGCGTTGGTCCACGGGATGAGCCGGCCGATCGGTGCGCATTTCCATGTCGCGCACGGACTGTCGAACGCGATGCTGCTTCCCGCGATCACCGCGTTCTCCGTGAAGGGAGCCGAGAGCCGCTACGCCGACTGCGCCCGGGCGTTCGGCGCGGCACCCGAATCGGCGAACGACGCCGTCGCCGCCCAGTTCCTCGTCGAAACCCTGACTTCGCTGTGTCACGAACTGAAGGTCCCGACGCCGCTCACGTACGGAATCGACCGCGACGCCTGGGACGGCCTCATTCCGCTGATGGCCGAGCAGGCGCTGGCGTCCGGATCACCGGGTAACAACCCGGTAGTGCCCACAGCCGGCCAGATCGAGACGCTGTATTCGGAGGTCTTCAGCTAGAACTCGATGGTTCCCCTCAGGTAACGCCGGTACGTCCCGGAGAGGCTGACGCGGTCGCCGCGCACGTCGCAGTGAACAGTTCCTCCCCGCGCCGACAATTGGCGTCCGACAAGGCTGTTTCGGCCGAGGACGTGAGCCCAGTACGGCGCGATCTGCGAGTGCGCGGAACCCGTTACCGGGTCTTCCCGAACGCCGGCGGCGGCACCGAACCATCGCGACACGAAGTCGACTCCGTTCGTGTCCGACGCGGCGGTGACGACGACGCCGCGCACCTTCAGTGGGCTGATCACGGCGAAGTCGGGGGCCATCGACGCGATGTCGTGTTCGGATTCCGCAACGAACACGAGGTCGGTGGCCTTCAAGCACTCGCGCACCGGAATGCGGAGTGCTGCGGCGATCCGGGGATCAATGGTGGTCGGGACGGGCGGCTCTGCCGGGAAATCCATCACCAGTGTCGCGTCCGGTCCCCGATTGACGTTCAGCCACCCGCTGCGCGTCCAGAACTGGATGCGATCGGCGTCCGGGTGCACGTCCTCGAAGATCTGCGCGGCCGTCGCGAGGGTGGCATGGCCGCACAGATCCACCTCGATCGCCGGAGTGAACCACCGCAGGTGATAGGCGGGATGCTCCGGGTCGTGAGGCCCCGCGTCCCCGGGAACGCGAGGTATGTAGAACGCCGTCTCGGACAGGTTGTTCTCTTCGGCCAGTTGCTGAAGAACCGAATCGTCGAGCCAGTCGGCCAACGGCATGACCGCCGCCGGGTTGCCCTCGAACGGTCCGGCGGCGAACGCGTCGATCTGATGGATGTCCAGCTTCATACCGTCCGATGATGATGACCACCCACTGCCCTCGTCGAGGGCCATCCGGCACACGCTGGACCGGTCCGGAGAAGTCAGGCCCTGGCGAAGCTCATCGTCTCCCCTTCGACCCCGCGCATCCAGAGGTCGTTGCAGGCGGCCGCCAGTTCCGGCAGTCCCTCCTCGATGGCCGCGAACACGTTGCCGGGCACCCAGCCGACGTCACCGTTGAGCAGGAGGTTGTTGCGGCCGTAAAAGATCGCGAGGTCGGTGGCCCCTTGCGCGGCATGCGCCTCGGAGCCGGGCTCGTACCCGTAGGCGGAGTTGCCGATCTCCCAAGGCTCGAAATCGAACAGGCAGACGTCTCCGGGAATCGGTGTGACGGTGGGATTTTCCCGCCGCGGGGCCGCGATGATACGCGGGATGAGGGTGTACACCTCGTTGCGCGCGTACTTGGCGTGATACGCGTCGCCGCTCTGCGGAAGGACGTCCCACACCGCGTCGCACGTGAGTGGCGCGTCCTCGTCGAGCAGCCGGGCGCGGCAGGTCACGCCGCGCTTGTCCAGGGTGATGGTGATGTAGCGAGCCACGATTCCTCCTTCGGAGCCTGTGAGTACTTATCAACCGCCCGCGGTTAATAAGTACTCACAGGTGCTTGTCACACTTCGTCGAGTACCTCGGACCAGATCTTCAGGGCGTCCTCGATTTGTTCCGACGTGACGATGAGCGGTGGAATCATGCGTACCACGTTCATGTGGGCGCCGCAGGTCAGCAGCAGCAGCCCCTTCTTCGCGGCCAGTTGCTGCGCCGCAGCCGCTTTCGCACGGTCGGCGCTGCCGTCGGCGGCGGTGAATTCGCTGCCCACCAGCAGCCCGAGGCCGCGGACGTCGCCGATCCCCTCGATGGCCTTCCGGCGGGCACCCTCGAGCAACTGGACGCCGCGCGCGGCGGCGTTGGCCACGAGGTCTTCCTTCTCGATGACCTCGAGCGTCGCGACCGCGGCCGCGCAGGACACGGCGTTCCCGCCGTACGTGCCGCCCTGCGAGCCCGGCCAGCCCTTGGCCATGAGTTCCTCGGACGCCGCGATGCCCGACAGCGGGAATCCGCTGGCCAGGCCCTTGGCGATGGTGATGATGTCGGGCCGGACGTCGAAGTGCTGGTGTCCGAAGAACTTGCCGGTGCGGCCGAATCCGGTCTGGATCTCGTCGATGACGAGCAGGATTCCGTACTTGTCGGCACGCTCGCGGAGTCCCTGGAAGAACGCGGTATTGCCGGGCACGTAGCCGCCCTCACCGAGGACGGGTTCGACGACGAACGCCGCCGTCTCGTTCGGCGCGGTGAGGGTCGCGAAGATGTAGTCGAGTTCCTTCAGCGCGAACGCCGTCGCCTCCTCCTCGGACCAGCCGTAGCGGTAGGCGTTGGGGAACGGGGCCACGTGGACGCCGCCCATCAGCGGGCTGAAACCGGCGGAGAACCGGGTGCCGGACGTGGTCATCGTCGCCGTCGCGACCGTGCGTCCGTGGAATCCGCCGTGGAAGACGATCACGTTGGGACGGCCGGTCGCCTGCCGCGACAGTCGGAGCGATGCCTCCACGGCCTCGCTCCCCGAGTTCGCGAAGAACAGCGAGTCGAGCCCCGGGGGCAGCACCGACCCCAGGCGATCGACCAATTCGAGCATCGGCCGGTGCATGACCGTCGTGTACTGGCCGTGGATGAGGGAGCCGACCTGCCGGCGCGCGGCCTCCACGACGTGCGGATGGCAGTGCCCGGTGCTGGTGACGCCGATGCCCGCGGTGAAATCGAGATAGCGGCGACCGTCGGTGCCGTAGAGGTAGCAGCCTTCACCGTGATCGACCGTCACGGGTGTGGCCTGTGCGAGCAGTGGAGATAA
>SEEV01001039.1 GCA_004211695.1 Rhodococcus sp. (in: high G+C Gram-positive bacteria) | reverse complement strand
CCCTTCATGAGCGGCCCCATGACCGGAATCAAGATCGTCGACCTGTGCTCGATGATGTCGGGCCCCTGGGCCACGGACATCCTCGGCGACCAGGGCGCGGACGTCATCAAGGTGGAGGTCCCCGGCAAGGGCGATCACGTCCGTTCCCTGCCCAATCGTTCCGGCGACATGTCGGCGATGTTCGTCAACGTCAACAGGTCGAAGCGGTCCCTGACCCTGGACCTGAAGACCCCGGAAGGCGTTGCGGTACTGAAGAAGTTGGTCTCCACGGCCGATGTCGTGGTGCAGAACTTCCGGCCCGGGGTCGTCGAGCGCCTCGGCATCGGATACGACGACCTCGCCCCACTCAACTCGAAACTCATCTATCTCTCGATGAGTGGATTCGGCGAGCGTGGACCGGCCTCCGGCCAGCGGGTCTACGATTCGCTGATCCAGGCTATGACCGGACTGACCACCGTGCAGGCCGGATCCGACGAGGAACGGCCCCGCCTGATCCGCACCATCCTCCCTGACAAGCTCAGCGCCATTGTCGCCTCGCAGGCCCTTTCGGCGGCACTTCGACTTGATCTACCAGACCGCGGACGGTTACATCACCGTCGCCACCAACAGCAACGGCGAATGGCAGAGCATGTGCAAGGCACTCGGTCACCCCGAGTGGATCGAGGACGAGCGCTTCACAACGGCAGTTGGGCGATCGAAGTACATCAATGAGCGCCTCGAGATGATCCAGGAAGTACTGCTGACCAGGACTTCAGCTGATTGGTTGGCTGTGCTCGACACCTTCGACGTGCCGGCCGCACCGATCCTCACACGGGCCGAGGTAATCGAACACCCGCAGGTCAAGGCCGCCGAAATTATTGTCGAATCGACTCACCCCGTAGCCGGACGCGTGCGGCAGGCCCGCGTTCCCGCGAGGTTCCTCGGCACTGTTCCGGATGCGCCGAGGGGTGCGCCGCTGCTCGGCCAGCACAATGCCGAAATTCTTGCCGAATCGGGGTTCACGGCTGAAGAAATCGCCGAACTTGCGGCAACCAACATTATCGGATCCGAGCAGGGCGTCGTTGTCGGCGTCACTGCCTGAAAGGAAAGACACTATGTCCACAGTATTGGTCGTCGGTGCCGACAAGGGCATCGCACACTCGATCGTCCGCCAGTTGCACGAGCGCGGCGATAACGTCATCGCCGCCTGCCTGTTCGACGGCGCCGACCTCACC
>SEEV01000516.1 GCA_004211695.1 Rhodococcus sp. (in: high G+C Gram-positive bacteria) | reverse complement strand
GCGGTGATGATCGCGAAAGTCAGCTGGAACGTGGCGAACAGGATCTCGGGGACCTGTCCGTGGACGGTGGTCGGGTCGATGCCCACCATCCCCAGGTGCTCGAGCCCGCCGATCAGTCCACCGCCGATGTCGTCGCCGAAGATGAGGGAGTACCCCGCGACGAGCCAGGCGACCGTGACGAGCGCGATCGACACGAAGCTCATCATGATCATGTTCAGTACGCCGGTGGAACGGACCATCCCGCCGTAGAACAGGGCGAGCCCCGGGGTCATCAGCAGGACCAGCGCGGTACTGATCAGAAGCCAGGCGGTAGCTCCGGCGTCGATTGCAGGCACAGCATTCTCCTCACACTCCCGGACGAAACCGGGCGCGGAAAATCACGATGACCGCGAGGGGTTTCGACTGTGATGCCGATGCGTTGCGAACGTGTTACGCAATGCGGTCACGTCCGGACTGTTGCGCGTGAGTACCGCCCCGAGCGGGCGCTTCGACCACCCGGGCCGAACTGTCGGGGCCCGCCGGTAGTCTTTCCGCGTGGCCCTGTACCGGAAGTACCGACCCGCATCCTTCGCCGAGGTGGTGGGGCAGGAGCACGTCACCGAACCACTGAGCACCGCTCTCGATGCCGGACGGATCAACCACGCGTATCTGTTCTCCGGTCCCCGCGGCTGTGGCAAGACGTCGTCTGCCCGCATCCTGGCCCGATCGCTGAACTGCGTGGAGGGCCCGACGTCGACGCCGTGCGGACAGTGCCCGTCGTGTGTGGCGCTCGGCCCCGGCGGGTCGGGCAACCTCGACGTCACCGAACTCGACGCGGCCAGCCACGGTGGCGTCGACGACACCCGAGAGCTGCGTGATCGCGCGTTCTACGCGCCCGCCGAGTCGCGGTACCGGGTGTTCATCGTCGACGAGGCCCACATGGTCACCACGGCCGGTTTCAACGCCCTCCTCAAGATCGTGGAGGAGCCGCCGGAACACCTCATCTTCATCTTCGCCACCACCGAACCCGAGAAGGTGCTGCCGACCATCCGTTCGCGCACCCACCACTACCCGTTCCGGTTGCTCGCCCCGGCGACCATGCGGGGACTGCTGGAGAAGATCTGCCAGCAGGAGAGCGTGCCCGTCGCGGACCCGGTGTATCCACTGGTCATCCGCGCGGGTGGCGGTTCGCCACGTGACTCGCTGAGCATCCTCGACCAGCTCCTCGCCGGTGCCGGCGACGAGGGTGTCACCTATCCCCGGGCACTCGCGTTGCTCGGCGTCACCGACGTCGCGCTGATCGACGACGCCGTCGACGCGCTGGCCGCCGGCGACGGCGCAGCTTTGTTCGGGACGGTCGACCGGGTGATGGACGCCGGGCACGATCCGCGCCGTTTCGCCGTCGACCTGCTCGAGCGTGTGCGCGACCTCATCCTGATGCAGGCGGTGCCCGACGCCGCCGAACGTGGCCTTGTCGACGCCCCCGGTGACGTGCTCGAGCACATGCGGGCCCAGGTCCAGCGGATCGGTCCCGCCACGCTCACCCGCTACGCCGAGGTGCTCCAGGCCGGGCTGGGCGAGATGCGGGGTGCGACCGCCCCGCGGCTGCTGCTCGAGGTGATGTGCGCCCGGATGCTGCTGCCCTCGGCGTCCGACGCGGAGTCCGCCGTGCTGCAGCGACTCGAACGCGTCGAACGCGGACTTCCGCCCGCCGGGGCCGCGCCGTCCGCCGACGGGGAACGCCCCGCGGCGGCGCCGACACGTCCGCCCGAACGGCCCGCGGAGCCGGAACCGGAGCCGGAGCCGAAATTCCAGCGACCGTCGATGCGCCAGGCCGCGGCAGCCACCGTGCCCCCGCCGCCCGAGCCGGAACCCGAACCGATGCCGCGGCCGGTACCGGAACCCGCGCCGACGCCTGTTCCGGAGCCGACGCCCGTTCCGGAACCCGAGCCGACGCCTGTTCCGGAACCCGAGCCGACGCCTGTTCCGGAACCCGAGCCGACGCCTGTTCCGGAACCCGAGCCGACGCCTGTTCCGGAACCCGAGTCGAGTCCCGTTCCCGAGCCTGAACCGGCGCCCGTTCCCGAACCGGAACCGACTCCCGCGCCGGTCCCGGAATCCGTACCGTCTCCCGACGAGCCGGAGCAGCCGCTCGCCCCCGAGGTGGAGGCGGAACCCGCAGCACCTGCCGCATCTTCAGGTCCGGATGCTGCCGCACTGCGCGAGGCCTGGAATTCGCTGCGCGAGAAGGTGAGCCAGCGCAACAAGATCCTGCCCGCGATGTTGTCGGCTGCGACGGTGCACGACGTTCAAGGCAACCGCCTGATCCTGGCGCACCCCGTGCCGAACCTGGGTGCGCGCATCGCGTCGCCGCACAACGCTCAGGTGATCGCCGAGGTCCTGTCCGAGATGTTCGGCGGCACCTGGGAAGTGGAGTATCAGGCCGGGGCTCCGTCGGCGCCGCCCCCGCCGGTCGCGAAGGCCGCTGCCGCGCCGACGAAACCGGCCGGTGCCCCCCGGTTCTCCCGGCCCAGCCAGGAGCGGGCGGCGCAGCGCCCGCCGCAGCAGCAGTCCGACACGCGGCGCTCCGATTCGGGTCCGGTTGCGGCCCAGGCTCGCCCGTCGTCCGAACCGGACGACGACATCCCGCCGCCGGAAGCACCCGACTACCCGGACGATCCCGGGCCGGTCGACTACGAGGCCGTGTCGACGACGCCGCCCGTCTCCACCCCGGAAGACGAGGAAGAGATGTTCGCGGAGGCCGCGGAGCCCGTCGACCCGTCGACGCGCCGCGACCCCGAAGATGTGGCGTTCGAACTGCTCAAGGACATGCTGGGAGCCAAGAAGCTCGAGGGCTGACCGAAGAGGCCGACGTCGCCGGTCCCGCCACATCGGGACATCCGCCCCTGGTGCCCGGGACGCCGCGCGGCCGATTCTCGTTCCATGAGCACAGTGAATGTTCCAGACAGCGTGCAGAACGAGGTCCCGGCGGCCGCGCGACCGCGAATCGGCCGGTGGTGGGCGTACGTCGGGGTCCTCGCGGGTGTCGCCGGAATAGTCGGCGTCCAGGCGAGCATGTCGATCGACGCGGTCTATGCGGAGGCGTCGGCGGGCGACGCCGTTGCCATCATGACCGGCCTCGCCGACCAGCGCGCGGGGATCCTCGCCATGCACGTGTCGATCATGACCGCGGCGCTGCTGATCCTCGTGTACGCGGCCGGGGTGTCGCAGCGACTGCGGGCGGCGCTGCCCGCCGAGAGCATCCTCCCGTCGGTCGCGGCGTTCGGGCTGGTCCTGACGTCGGCGGCGTGTCTGCTGGGGACCGGACTGACCACCGAGCTGGTGTTCGGACTCGGTGACACCGACCAGCTGGTGCCGGAGTTCGCGGTGGTGGGAGGCCACTGGATGGGCACGATCCCGTGGCTGTGGGTGGGCGCGGGTGTCAGCGCGCTGGCGGTGGCCGTCGCGCTGCTGCGCGGGCACGCCGGACCGCGGTGGATCGGCTGGGTCAGCCTGGTCCTCGGACTGGTGACGGCGGTCATCGGGGTCTCGCCGCTGCAGTATCTCGCCGGGTTCACCGGACCGCTGTGGGTGCTGGTGAGCGCGGTCGGTTTCGCTTTCGCCGACACCGTGCGCGAGTAGGGTGCGAGCTGTTCGTCAGTGCGTGCACATCTGTGCTGTTTCGTGCACAACCGTGTAGCGCGGAGTGTTGTTGTCAAATCAGTTATCCGTCGTCGACGTGTCGACTGGGGGGCGGTGATCGTCGACGCCCCGGTTTCGGCGTGTCCGCGGCTGGGTGGGCGGCTGGGCTGTGCGCGGATCGTCTGGTGTGGGTGAGTTTCCGGTTCCTCGGATGTTCGGGCCGGACGTCGGGTACCGTAATCGAACACAAGTACTGCTTATCTGCTTAAGTGGACCTATGCTGGTCAAGTGGATTTCGCAGCTGAGGGCCCGGTGGGTGGCGTGGACTACCCGCGTACGTATCAGGAGTTTCGGGAATGGTTTCCCGAC
>SEEV01000115.1 GCA_004211695.1 Rhodococcus sp. (in: high G+C Gram-positive bacteria) | reverse complement strand
TCACGAGGCCGGCGCCGAGGAGGAGCAGCGTTCTCATACGAACCCACTGGGCGGCGACGCGCACCAGCCGGTTCGCGCCGAAACTGCCGATCGAGAGGGGAAGCATCACGAACCCGGCCTGCCGCCCGTTCGCGCGGAGCCGATTCCAATCGTCAATGTCGTGATTGACGCACTCTGTCATATTCGCTTGATTGCGCAGCAACTTCAACTTTTCAGCGGTTCGATCGCGGCGGCAGTGTCTGCGTCCCCGGCATGCCGACGCAACAGCTGATGTTGACAGCGGCAGGCAGGTCAGCATTACCGGGTGCCGAGGTCGACCATCGGGGCGCGAATGGTACATTATGTCGAGTCTCTGAATCCGGGAAGGTGCGACCGACGATGGCGCTGAATGACAGATCAAGGCGACAGCAACTTCCGGAGGAAGTTGCCACATACGTACGCGAGATGATCATTTCCGGCGAGGTGCGTGCAGGCGATTTTCTCCGCATCGAGCGGATCGCCGAAGCGGTGGGAGTCAGCACGACGCCCGTGCGCGAGGGGCTCCTTGCGCTCCGGAGCGAAGGATTCGTCGAGATGGTTCCTCGGCGAGGCTTCGTCGTGGCCCCGTTCACGAAGCAAGACGTGCGCGACCTTTTCTGGGCTCAGGCGCAACTGGCCGGCGAACTGGCCGCCCGGGCCGCGAAGAACGTCACACCCCAGCAGATCGCCGAGCTCGATGGCATCCTTCAACAACACCAGGAGGCCATTGCCCAGGGTGACACGGAACGTATCGCTTCCCTCGGCCACGCGTTCCACCGCAAGATCAACCTGACCGCAGACTCTCCGCGACTCGCCCGCATCCTGGGCTCCGTCGTCACGAATCTTCCCAACCGCTTCTACGCCACCATCGAAGGCCACCTCACCACCACGCAGGACGCTCACCCTCTTCTGCTCGAGGCGCTGCGGAAGCACGCCGGAAAGAAGGCCAAGGCTCTCATGGAGTCGCACATCGTGGACGGTGCGGATCACCTGATCGAGGAACTCGAGCAGCGCGGGATGTGGGATACCGACGACGAGGCTGACGCGAGCTAATACACCCAGCCGATTTCGGCTCCCACAGGTCTGGATGTCTCTGGTCGCGCAGGTCGACGTGGCTGCTATGAGCGCGAACTCGATCAATTCCTTAAGTTCGCGGCCTGCGAGCCTCCTCCTTCCACCGCGAACAGAGTGCTCGTAGGTCGCGAGAGACTACCCGCTAGTTGATGCGGTATGGCTCGACTCATTGGCGCGCTCGAGTTCTCAGACCGCGCGTCAAGTTCGGCGATGCACACGTCGTCGGTGGTGGTGCACGGATAGGTCACCGTCATGGATCTCGGTGGCCGACCCGGTAGGGCTTGCGGGCGGGTCCCCAAGCTGGTTGGCGATCGCCCCAGTCCAGGATCCCGGATTGCG
Source organism: Rhodococcus sp. (in: high G+C Gram-positive bacteria) (assembly GCA_004211695.1). Classification (GTDB taxonomy): domain Bacteria; phylum Actinomycetota; class Actinomycetes; order Mycobacteriales; family Mycobacteriaceae; genus Rhodococcus_F. Next base: position 15,594 of record SEEV01000115.1, on the reverse strand, counting down.
GTATGCCTCGACAGCCCGCCGTGTCGTCCGCTCTATCTGTTCCTCTGGATATTTCCTCCGCTTTCCCTCGAATTTCATCCTTGCGTGTGATGAGGTCCGCGGTCAGAGTCTCCAGGCGCGACATCTACCGACACGGAACGGCAAAACGAGGCTTGCCTTTCGCCTCGATGGCAAAGCCTGCGCAGTGCGTGAAAAGGGGTGGATGTTCGCGGACGTGCCATCAAGCGGTTCACCACAAGGGCGGCGAATACGACGGCGCAGCCGATAGCTCCGAGCGCAAGCGCCGCCTCGATACCGGTCTCGGTCGGGTGCAGGTTCGAAGCCAGGTGCGTAGCAAGGACCGCACCCGAGACCGCGCTACCGAACGAACCTCCCACCGTGCGCAGCACCTGGTTGAAACTTACGGCGCTGCCGAGTTCGGTGTCGGCGACACTGCGGGCGATCAGCGCCGGCATCGCCGCGTAGGTCATACCCACCCCGATCCCGAACCCGAACATTCCGACGAGGAACTCCCACAATTCGTCGTGGGCGAACCACAGCAGCACACTCGAGGCCGTCACCAGACCGGCGCCGAAGAGCAGCAGCGTCCTCATGCGAACCCACTGTGACATGATCCGCACGAGCCGGTTCGCGCCGAAACTTCCCACCGAGAGGGGAAGCATCACGAACCCCGCCCAAAAAAGCGGCAGCGCGATGCCGTACCCCGTCGAGGTCGGCGATTGAGCGATGAGGCTGCAGATAGACAAACCCACGTACATTGCCGCGCCGAGGCCGATCGCGGTGCCGTTCGCGACGAGCACATCACCGTTGCGCAGAACGCGGAGGTCGATCAGCGGGTGGGCGGTGCGCATTTCGACGAGGCACCACGCGCCAAGTCAAGCCCGGCAGTGACGAAGAACCCGATCGTCCACGGACTGGTCCAGCCCCAGCGCGCGCCTTCACTCACGGCGACGAGCAATGATGCGAGTCCCGTACCGATCAAGAGGGCCCCCGGCACGTCGAAGGTCCGGCGCGGTGCCCGCTCATCGGGGCCATCGGGCACAATCCGCCGGACCACCAGGACCGTCGTCGTCAGGAACAGAGCCGCGAACCAAAAGGCGAACCGAAAGCCGAGCAGATCGGCGAGGATCCCGGTCAGCGGGTAGCCGACGCCGAGCCCCGTCGTGACGGTCACCGACAGACTCGAGATACCGAACTGCACCTTGTTCTCAGCCAGGTAGCGGCGGGCCAGGGCGATGGTCACCGAAACGATCCCGTAGCTCAGTCCCTGCAGTGCACGTCCGATCAGAAACACGATGAAGTTGGGAGCAGCGGCGGCGACCACCGATCCGAGGAGGATCGTCACCAGCGAGCAGACCAGCAGACGCTTTTTGTGAGGACCGTCGCTGAGCCGGCCCATGATCGGCGTTGCGATCGCCCCAACCAAAAGGTTGACGGTGAGCATCCACTGCGCGGCGCTCACGTCCACGTGAAACTCGTCCGAGATCGTCGGCACCAGCAGCATGCCCAGCGAACTGACCACCGCACTCGTCAAAGCCGCGTAAATGAGGGCGCCGAGTAAGTTCGAGCGGGTCATCGCTTCAGGCAATTGGTGCCTCTTCCATCAGTTTGCGCAGGACCGGGACCACAGATTCGAAGGCCTTCGAGGGCCCCTTTCTCACCGGCGGTGGGCCGCGATGGCGTGCTCGAGCCATGCTGCGGGCAGTCGAGCGTTTGTGCGTTCCTGTCGCGCTCGCGCCTGTGAGCTCAAGCCCCCTGAGACGATCTTCGGAGTTCGGGGTGCCCACCAGATCGAGGTCTTCGAGTTCGAGTACCGCCATGGCGGTCGATTGTGGGCTGGCCTCTTCGCGACAGCGATGGGTCCGTGCTTGCTGGATACCTGAGCCCAGTGTGCGGATGGAGACCTCGGGTCCTGGGTGCGATACGCGGCGGATCACGTGGAGCACCACGCAACTCCAGCATTGCTTTCCTACCATCCAGGAGCCGGCCTCTCCGCGTTGATTTGCTACCGCGTGAGACAGTTCAAATCCATATAGGAAGTGAATTGCTTAGTGCAACACGATGCTCAGGGGCCGCGATTGATGTGATGCGTTCAGCACGCTCCGATAACGATGCGGCCGAGATCTCTGCCGTACCCCATTCCGTCACGACGACGTCGACATCGCTCTTGAGCGAAGTTACTGGTCCGGCGAGTTCGCGAACAATCCGGCTGCTTCCCCACGGCGACGTAGAAGGCATCGCAATAATGGCCAGTCCCCCTTCCGACCTTCGGGACGCCCGGAAGAAGTCGCCCTGCCCACCGACCGCACCGACGTAGCGCCCTCCGGCAATCTCCGAACCGACCTGTCCGAGCAAGTCAATCTCGATTCCGGAGTTTATCGAAATGTACGGGCGACCACTCTTCATAGCCTCGTCTGAAATCTGTTCCGATATGGGTTCCATCCGAACGATATCTGTGTCGCTCAGAAACGAGTAGAGCCTGTTACTGCCGAGAGCGATTCCAGTGACGCAGTTCCCCGGCTCCGCGGACAGCGCACCGGCCTCATAGAGGTCGACCAGCCAGTCACCAACAAGTCCGGACCGCACGCTAAGCTGTCGGCGATCATGCAACTCGTGAGCGATGGCGTCCGCGAGGGCCCCTACCCCCAGTTGAATCATCGCACCGGACGGGATCAAGCGAGCGACGTTCGCTGCTACTTTCTTCTCACACTCCGAAGGCGGTCGGGAGGGCGAGCCGGCTAGTGGCGCACTTGTCGAGATTGATGCCGCAACCTGCGAAATATGGAGTCGCATACTCGAATTGGTGCGCGGCATTTGGTCGTTCACCTCGACGATTACTGCACGGGCATACTTGACTGCCGCGATGGTGAAATCCACGGTGGCGCCGAGATCATAGAAGCCGTCAGCGTCGGCCGGCCCTACTTGGAGGAGAACAATGTCGATCGGAAGCCGTCTTGTCACAATGACTTCTTCGATCTGGCTGTAGTGGAGCGGAATGATGTCGAGCAGACCTTTGCGGCTAAGTTTTCGTAGCGGACCGTGAGCCGCATACGATTTGATACGGAGGCGGCCACTGGTGGCGCGTTCCCAGGCAGGGCTCTGCGCATATCCACACACCACGGTGAGGTTTTCCACAGTTTCGGATGTGTCAAGGAGTTGGTCCACTAAGCGCAGCGGTTCTGCGGTCGCCTGACCCACGAGAATCGTGTCCCCGGGCCTCAGGAAGCCAACGAGATCCAGCTCGGCCATCGAACTACTCCAATCTTGAGTCGACATCGGCTACCGTATTTTCTACATCGATCGAGTGGGTGTCTTGTCTAAGTGGAAACTGACAGAATCACGCCTACCAGCTGAGCACGCTGGCGCACGAAATGCACTTCACTGCAAGTCAGCGCGCCTGAAACACCGGTTTACGACGGTTCAAGTCGGCATCGATACCCTCTGCATGATCAGCGGTATTGCGTTGTAACGCTTGTTGTTCCTTTTCGCGCACGATGATCGCTCGCACCCGATCGACGAAATCACCGCGCAAAGTCTCGCGAATCGAACGGAGCGTAAGTGGTGCCGTACCAGCGATCTCGGCCGCGAATTCATGAGCCACAGCGCGCAATCCTTCGGCAGGAGCGAGGCGATCAACCAACCCCAACGTATACGCCTCATCGCCTCTCACCCTGCGCCCTGTGTAAAGGAGATACCGAGAGTTCCTCTCCCCCACCGCACGGGGAAGGGTTTCACTAAATTCCCGAGCCCGGATGCATTCCTAGCGTTGCGAATGGCGCACCGAACCGGGACTCCGGGCTCGCGAACCGGAAGTCACAGACGAGCGCGAGCCCCAGACCACCTCCAATCGTCACACCTTGGCATGCGGCACGACCGGAAGTGGTTGGGCGAGAATCCTGACGATCGAGTCGTATGGATGCGGCGTCTCCGATCTATCGCTAAAGAAATCCTCATGCTCTGAGTCAGACAAGTCAGCCCCAGCACAGAAGTGCCGACCCGATCTGCAAAGAAGCACAGCCCTCGCCATACCGCTGCGCGCAAGCTCCTCACAGGCGTCAGCGATAGCGGCAACCAGCGCACGTTGAGGTAATTGTTCTCACTCCGAGCGAATTCCACGATGGCGACGCGGTCGTCGCCGACCTTCACATTAATATCGAAGTCTTCCACGCCGTAAACCTGCCATCCGATTATGCACTTCGCCTCATATATGCGGGTCGATCTCTGCACCGCCAGTTGAGCCCTGGAGGTCCTCACTTAAATCACAGCATCGGCCTACATATTCGCCCCCCGTGTCAACTGCGGAGCATCCATCTAGCGGAGTGCGTCTACAGACATTTTCCGACCGCGCCGCGACTAAATACCAGCGAATTGCCGCAGCACTCTTGAGACCTGCGGGTAGCCACTGGCCGGCAACGTCCGCGCACCGGATTCAGCAAATCTGACACTGAGCTTCCCATGTCTCGATGCTGAACTGCTGCTGAGATCTCCCCGCCGAAGGTCACCAACCTCCGAAGGAAAGCCCTCCATTGACACTAAGCGTTTGACCCGTGATCTGGCTGGCAGCATCGGATGCAAGAAAGGTCACCGCATTGACCACCTCCTCGACCGCCGGAGGACGACCAGCGGGAAACCGCCGCAGTGCTTTATCGAAGAGTTTTTGCTGAAAACTCTCGGAGCCGAAGATTCGATCCCACGACGGTGTCCCTGACGTTATGGTCATTCCGACCGTATTGACACGAATATTGCTGCTAGCCAACTCTTTTGCGATCGTCTTCGTCATGAGGATCACACCAGCTCCGGCGGCACCCATTACTGACTCGCCGGACGTAGCCGTTCGTGCCGCATCGGTAGTCAGCATCACGGCGGAGCCACCGCGCACACGTAGACCTGGAAGCGCAGCGTGCACCGGATAGATTCGTGGAAAGAACCGCGAACTGAATGCGCGCTCGATCTGGTCACCCGTCATGCCCTCGAACGGAGTAGGACTAAATTCGCCTTGCGCCCCAGCGCTAATGACGATATCGATAGCTTCAAGATCCCTCACTACGCGGCCAACGACAGCAGCAATGCTGTCGTAGTCGCCACAGTCGCCGGCCTCGAACCGGACATGGTCCGAGTGTTCGCTCAGTCGGTCGAGGGCGTCCTTACCGCGCTCAGCCGATCTACCATTGACCACGACCGTTGCACCGCGTTTCGCCAACTGTACCGCCGTCTCGAACCCGACACCGCTCGTGGCACCGGTAATCAGTGCGACTTTGCCGCCGAAGTCCGTTTCAGACATATAGCTCATATGCGATTACCTCGCTCGTTCTGGCCCGTCTGCATACAGGCACGGAGTTGATAGTTTGTTCATGACATGCCTCATTCGCCGCTTGGTGCGCAGACTGCGTGCGAGAGCCAGCGTTTCGCGGCCCCGAATCAGATACGACGTCGTTAGAGACGGTTTGGTTTTCAGCGGAGGTGTGCGTGTACTGATTCCCTAGTCGAAGCGTTAGCCATGATCGATCGGATGTCGGTGCTCTCTTCCAGCCGCTGAAGCTGGTCAACGAGAGTGTCTACCCGCGTATCGAGCAGTACTCCGGACGCAACTACTCGAAATTCCTTCGGCCAAACGCTTGACAGTCGTAGGGGTCATGCTGGGTCCTCTCCCTGGACGTGGTCCACCAATTTTGTCAGCCGGCCAACGCTCGAACCTCAGGTTGAGCTCTCGCGAGTGACACCCATCGCATAATATATGATGCGAGTTGAATGACTGTCAAGTGCCCTGCCCTGGGTTTGCCGGACGTCGCGATCGTTGAATAATCAGCCCAACATCCTGCATGCAGGCCGTGGAATCTCACCCTGACTCGAAGTCGTTCAGGTGGGGAACGTCAGAAATTACCCTTTCGGACGGCACGTCGAGTGAGGACGCTGCTGCTCTATGTCGGTTATTGTGCGCTGTCCTTTGCGTACTACTTTGTCGGCACGTGGGCTCCCCAGCTGATGCCCAATGCAAAACGGCAATGACCTCCACGCTGGTGCTACAGCGGGCATGGTAGTTAGCTTCGGCACCTTGCTCGGCGCGTTGACCTTTGCACCTGTAGCGGCCGGATATGCGCGGACGGTGGTGTCGCCGAACAGTATGCGCCTGGCGGCGACCGTGCCGCTGACGGTTACAGTGCTGGCGGCCGTGGGTCTTCTAAAGATCAAGTAGTCCGGCGGCCGGGGGGAAGGCTTGTCTAGTGCTGAACATGGCGGGCTCACGCAAGTTCGATTTATGGGATAGTCGAATAACACATCGCCTCGCCTGACAGGCAATTGACGAGGTCGGATCGGTTTCCGACCTCGTCAAGTCGCCGGTCGATGAACGACTATCTGTTCAGTCTCTCCGCGTAGGCAAGAATTTCTCGCGCGGTCTTGATGTGAGCGTAGTCGACGTGCATGTCCTCGTACCGGACCGCTGCCAATCCCCGGCTTTCGGCTTCCTCGAATGCCTCGATCATCCCCGAGTAGAAGGAGATCTCAGCGTCAGATGGGCTGTACACCTCGTTGACGAGTGCAATGTGTGACGGGTGGATCAAGACCTGACCCCGGAATCCGATCTCGCGATTGCGTTCGGCGAATTTTCGTGCGCCGTCAGGATCGTTGAGGTCCTGCCACAGGCCGACCAGAGGGAACTCGAGACCGTTGGCGCGCGCGGCGAGCAGGGCTCGGCTGCGCAGATACAGGGTCTCCTCACCGGATGGGGTGAACTGGAACCCGATTGACCGCGATACGTCGGCGTCGCGGGCGGTTCCGGCGAACAGTGTCGCCACCCGGGGAGAGGAGACGGCGATCTTCTCGCAGTTGGCGTATGACTCGGCAGTCTCGAGACAGCAGATGAACTCAAGTTTCCCGGCTTCGACACCGTTGGCGCGCTCGAAGTGGGTGACCAGTGCGTCGAACCGGACGATGTCGTCCGGCCCGTATGTCTTCGGCAGTACGAAGCCGTCCAGGCCAGGCACGGCGACGGCAGCGATGTCGTCCCCGGTGATCCCGGTGTCCAGCGCGTTCAGCCGCACGTAGAGTGCGACATTCTCGCCGGCGGCCCGCAGGCTTTTGATTACACGGGCGACCGTCTGGCGGCCCTGCTTCTTCAAGTTTTCGGGGACTGAATCTTCGAGGTCCAGGATGAGGCCGTCGGCACCGGCAGCGATACCTTTCTCTGCCCACCCCTCCCGATGGCCGGGTACGAACAACAGCGAACGAAGCGGTCTCATGATTCCCTCTCCAATGAGATTTAAAGTAGTTCTATGGCTATATGATTGATCTTTGGTGGTCAGCAGCGGTCGGTGCTGTGCTCGGCGAACTCCGCCCGAAGAGCGTCGGTGTCGGCTCCCAGCGCAGGGACGCGTCCGTTGACAACGGGCCATTCCCGGGCGAGGCCAGGTGGCAAAAGCGCGGGCACCGGACCGACCGGGGTGTCGATGTCCCGCCAGCGGCCGCGGCCGGCCAGCTGCGGGTGGTTGGCGAGATCGCGGACGCCATTGAGCCGGGCGTTGCCGATCCCGGCCGCGTCGGCGATCTTCTGGATCTCGGCGAGGGTTCGCTGCGCGCACCACGCGCCGACGATCTCGTCGAGGTCGGTCCTCGCCCGGACGCGATCATCGTTGTGGGCGAATCGCGGGTCCTCGGTAAGATCCGGGCGGTCGAGGAGGTCGGTCGCCAGGCGCCGCCACTCCCGGTCGCTGGTTGTGCCTAGCACCGCGGTCAGGCCGTCGGCGGTCGGATAGGCGCCGTAGGGGGCGACCATCGGCGATCCCATGCCGACCGGCTGCGGTTCAACACCTGTGTGGAGGACTTGGTTGAGGGCGAAGCCCATCATCTCGGCGACCACGTCGAGCATCGCGATCGGAATGACCGCGCCGCGCCCGGTCTTCTCCCGCTCGTACAACGCCGCCAGGATCGCCGAGTACGCATACAGTGCGGTTCCGATGTCGGCGATCGGGATTCCTGGTTTGGCGGGGTGCCCGGGCAGACCGGTGATGGTGCAAGCCCCGGCCTCGGCCTGAATGAGCAGGTCGTAGGCGCGTTTGTGATCGAGCGGTCCACCGCGACCGTAACCGGAGATGTCAACGATGATCAGCCGCGGATATTGTTGGGTCAGTTCGTCCACCCCGAGACCGAACCGGTCCAACGCACCGGGTGCGAGGTTGCTGACGATCACGTCGGCGCGATGAAGCAGGTCGTGCAGAAGGTCCTGGTCGCCGGGTTCCTTGAGGTCGAGCGCGGCCGATTCCTTGCCGTGGTTGAGCCAGACGAAGTGGGCTGCCAGCCCGCGGACGGTCCGGTCGTAGTGGCGGGTCATGTCTCCGGAACCGGGTTGTTCGATCTTGATCACCCGAGCGCCCAAGTCGGCCAGGTGTCGAGTGCACAGCGGCGCCGCGATGGCCTGCTCGAGGCCCAGCACGGTGATCCCCTCCAACGGCCCGCTCATGTGAACCTCGGCTCACGCTTGTCGCGGTGCGAGGCAACACCTTCCGCGACATCCGGACCACCGAACCCGTAGAACTCGAACCCCAGGGAGGCGTCGAAGATCGGCATCGCCTGCCGGTACCAGTTGTTCAGCGCGTGCTTGGTGAACCGCAGCGCGCTACGGGATCCGCGTGCGAGGTTCTCGGCGATCGCGAAGGCGCGGTCCTGCACCTTCTCGTCGTCCACGCAGACGGAGACCATGCCGATCCGTTCGGCCTCCTCGCCGGTGAGGACCTCGTTGGTCAGTAGGTGGTATTTCGCCTTGGCCATTCCGCACAGCAGCGGCCAGGCGATGGCGGCGTGATCGCCGGCGGCCACCCCGATCCGCACATGTCCGTCGACGACCTTCGCGCGCCGGCCGGCCACGGACACATCCGCCAGCAGGGCGGCGACCAGTCCGGCACCGACGGCGGGGCCGTTGATGGCGGAGACGATCGGGGCCGGGCATTCGATGATGTTGCGGACCAGGTCGCGGGCCTCGTGCATGACGCGGGTGCGGGTGTCCCAGTCCTTTACCATCGCATCGATGAGGTCGAAGCTGCCGCCGGCGGAGAAGGCGCGGTCGCCGGCGCCGCGAATGAGCACCGCGCGGACCGACTCGTCCCGGGCGATCGCCGCCCACACGTCGGCCAGCTCGCGGTGCATCCCCGCACCGACGGCGTGCAGGTCGGGTCCGTCGAGCACAATCCGCAGCAAACCGTCGGATGGACGGTCAATAGCGAGCGTCGGGAACTCGTCGTACGTTTTCATTGCTTTACCTCTAATTCCTCGAGGAGATTGTTCGACTGGAGGTCGGGCCCTGACCACGCTGCGAGCAGGTCGGTGGTCGAGACCTGTTGGGTTCGCGGCACCGACGGTCGGCGGGCCGGGGTCCGGCTCAGCCGCGGCGCCGGCGCTGGTTGCAGCACCCCGCCGACTTGCTGGTAGAGACCACGTTCGGCGTTGTGCCGGTCCTCGGCCGCCTCGTCAAAGCTCAGCACCGGGCTTACGCAAGCGTCGGTGCCGGCATAGATGGACTCCCATTCGTCCCGCGCACGCCCGGCGATGACCGCGGCGATGCATTCCCGAAGCTCCGGCCACCGCGCCCGGTCGTTCTGGTCGGGCCAGGGAGCGGTATCGACGCCAAGGCCGGTGAGGAAGACCCGGTAGAAGTCGGGCTCAAGTGCGCCGACCGCTAGATACCGGCCGTCCGCGCACCGGTATGTGTCGTAGAACGGCGCCCCAGAGTCGATCCAATTCGTCCCCGGCTCGTCCGCGAAAAGTCCAGCGGCTCTGAGCCCCTGCAGTTTCGCGGTCAGCAGGGCAACACCATCGAGCATCGCGACGTCGACGACCTGCCCGTGCCCGGACTTCGCTGCCTCCACTAAGGCGCAGACGATCCCGAAGGCTCCGATCGCACCGCCGCCAGCGTAGTCACCGAGCAGGTTGATCGGGGGGCGAGGCCGCTCGCCGGTCCGCGCCAAGGCGTGCAAGGCACCGGACTGGGCGACATAGTTGATATCATGCCCTGCGTCCTGGGCACGTGGACCGGACTGCCCGTAGCCGGTCAACCTCGCGTAAATGATCGCCGGATTCTCGCCGAGCACCACCTCTGGGCCCAGGCCTAGTCTCTCAGCCACGCCGGGGCGGAATCCCTCGAGGAAGACGTCGGCGGCCGCGGCCAGCCGAAGAACGGTTTCGAGGTCGCGCGGGGCCTTGAGGTCGAGGGCGATGGTCTCGACGCCACGGTTTGTCACGTCGTGCTCGTCGGACAGACCGTCGGTCTGGCTGAGCGCCCGCGCCGCCCGATGCGCCGGCCGTATCACGCGTACCACCTGTGCGCCCATGTCGGCCAACAACATCGACACATACGGCACCGGTCCCATACCGGACAACACCAGCACTCGGGTCCCACCGAGTGGTCCGCTCATGCCGATCACCTCCAGATTTTTGTGGACGGCCGTCGGCCGCGGCTTCCATCGCCGCAGCGACGAGCGATCCCACAGCCCCGCCGGAACCGCAGGGACCGCGGGATCGGACATCAGTAGGAGCGGGGAAGCCCTAGGACCTGCTGCGAGATGTAGTTGCGAACCATTTCCTGCGAGAACGGGGCGTTACGCAGCAGCCGCACCTCCCGCCACAGGCGCTCAATGTGGTACTCCTTCGCATATGCGTAGCCTCCGAAGGTGGAGAACGCTCGGTCACATGTGTCGAATCCAGCTTCGGCCCCGAGGTACTTCGCTGCCGCCGATTCGGCACCGCAGGGTTGGTTCGCGTCGAAGAGGTCAGCGGCCTTCATAGCCATCGCTTCCGCTGCCTCCAGTCGGATCCACGCATCTGCCAAGGGATGGGCGACGGCCTGGTTCTTGCCGATCGGGCGGTCGAAGACGACGCGTTCGTTGGCGTAGTTCGTCGCCAGCTCGAGGGCAGCGCGGCCCAGACCGACTCCCTCCATTGCGACACAGATGCGCTCCGGGTTAAACCCGTCGATCAAGTAGTAGAACCCCTTGTCGACCTCGCCGACAACATCCTTGTCGGCCACCTCCAGGTTATCGATAAAGAGCTCATTGGTATCGATCGCCGCGCGCCCGAGTTTGTCGATCTCGCGGACCGTGATCCGCTCACGGTCCATGTTGGCGACGAACAGGGTCATGCCGTGCAGCGGCTTGTCGTCGCGCCGCGGTGAGGTGCGGGCGAGCAAGAGGATGCGCTGCGCGTTCTTCGCGTTGGTGATGAACACCTTCTGACCGTTGATCACCCAACCACCCTCAACCTTAGTGGCTTTGGTCTTGATCCGCGAAGTATCGACGCCGGCCGTGGGCTCGGTGACCCCGAAGGCCATGAGCATCTCACCGCTGGCGAGCTTCGGCAGGTATTCGCGTTTCATCTCCTCCGAGCCGTATCGCACGATCGGTGCCGGCGGGAAGACGTAGAAGTGCACTGCCGAGGCGCCACTCATGCCGGCACCGGAGGCGGAGATCTCCCCCATCATCACGGCGGCCTCCTTGAGGCCCAGCCCGATACCACCGTATTCTTCCGGGATCATCGCACCGAGCCAGCCGCCTGCGGCGAACGCCTTCACGAATTCCCATGGGTACTCGTGCTTGTTGTCCTTCTCCAGCCAGTAATTGTTGTCGAACTTCCGCGCCAGCGCACGGGTCGCCTCGCGAACGACGTCGACGTTGCTCTCGTCGGTCTCACTCATTTGTTGTCCTTCTACTCTACGAATTTTTCTATGAACCTGTGGATACGGGGATGTCTTCGAGGGGTGTCGCGGGGTCGAGTGACGACATGTCTCCGACCGGGTCTCCGAGGTATCGCGCCCGGATGGCGCGGCGCATGATCTTGCCGTTCTTCGTTTTCGGCAGTGTGGCGACGACGCGGACCGTCGGCGCGAACGATTTTCCTGCGTTGCTCAGGGCTGTTGACTGTAGGTCATCCGGGTCGGCGATTTCATTGTTGCGGAGGACGACAAAGCCGACGGCGCGTTGGCCTCGCAGTTCGTCCGGTACGCCGATGACCGCGACCTCCGCGATCCTCGGATCCCGCAGAAGTGCCGCCTCGATCTCCGCCGGGCCAACGCGCCGACCCGCAAGTTTGATCGTGTCGTCCGAGCGGCCGTGGATCCGCCAGGCACCGTTGTCGTCGACGCTGGCGAGGTCTCCGTGGACCCAGACGTCGTCGAATCGCTTCCAGTATGTTTCGAGGTAGCGGTCGCGATCGTTCCAGAATGCGTGAGTCATCCCGGGGAAGGTGTTCCGGACGGACAACTCTCCCACTTCTCCGACGACGGATTCCCCGTCGTCGTTCAGGACGACCGCGTCGACACCGGGCAGCGCTCCGTTGAAGGCGGCGGCGGCGGAAGGCAGGAAGGGGTAGCCAATGACGATGCCGCCGCCGACCTCGGTGCCGCCGCTGTAGTTGATGATGGGCCGCCGGGCCCGCCCTACCTGCTGAAACAGCCACCACCAGGTAGGTTCGTCCCAGGCCTCGCCGGTGGAGACGAACGAGCGCAACGTCGGCATCTCACGTGGCGACTGATCGCTTGCCATGAGGGCGCGGGCGGCGGTCGGGGCGATGCCCTGGACGGTGACGCCGTTGCGTTCGACGATCTCCCACATTCGGCCCGCGGTGGGGTAGGTGGGCAGGCCCTCGATCATGACGATGGTGGCACCAAGTTGCAGTGGCCCGGTCATCAACATCGGTCCGACCAGCCAGCCGAGATCGGTGATCCAGGAGACCACGTCGTCGGAGTGGACGTCGAACCCGTAGGCGAAGTCCACCGCCGTTTTCACGCCGAACCCGGCGTGGGAGTGCACGATACCTTTCGGGCGGCCCGTGGTGCCGGAGGTGTAGACGATGGTGAGCGGGTCGTTCGACTCGGTCGCCGCCGTTTCTACTGGGTCCGGATTGTGGTCGAGGTCGTCGAAGTAGATATCGCGGCCTGCGCGCATCCGGACTTCAGTGCCGAGGTGCCTGAAGACGACTACGTTGCGGACCGATGACGCCGACTCGAGTGCCTGGTCCGCGGTTTCCTTCATCGCTACCGGCTTGCCGCGGCGGGTGGTTCCGTCCGCGGTGATCAGCATGACCGCCTCAGAGTCCTGGAGCCGGGTGGCGAGCGCATCGGGCGCGTATCCGGAGAAAGCTGGCACCGAAATCGCGCCGATCATCGCGATCGCCAGGAATGCCACGACGGCCTCGGGAACGACGGGAACGAAAAGCACCACCCGGTCCCCTCGCCGGACTCCGAGCTTCACGAGATTCGCGGCGAACCGCCGTACTTCGCGGTCGAGTTCGGCGTAGGTCAGCGTCCGCCGCTGTCCGTTGTCCCCTTCGTAAATTACCGCGGTCTTGTCCGCGAGTTCACCACGAGCGTGCCGGTGCGAGCACAGGTTCGCGACATTGAGGCAACCACCCGGAAACCACCGCGGGAACGGCTTCCCGTCGGACTCGTCCCGAACTCGGTCGAACGGTGCCTCGAACGTGATCTGCAGATCGTCGATGGCAGCACGCCAGAACCGCTCCGGGTCGGTGATCGCGGACCGATTCAGTTCATCGATGCTTTCCTGTCCCCAGGTCCGCATCGCCGTCAGCAACCGGCTGCGTTCGAGTACCGAGGCACTCGGTATCCATGCGTATTGCTGAGCTGTCTCGTCCTGCTGACTCTTTGTCATGCCATTTTCTCCTCGACGCGGTGCGGTCAGTTAGGCGTTGACCGATTCGGCCGCCGTGCGCTTGAGCATCAGCCCGGCGCGACGGCACTCACACACGACCTCATCACGCTGATTGATGCCGTAGTGACGGAACTGGACAATCCCGGAGTCGTTACGGCTCTTCGACTCCCGCTTGTCGAGAATCTCGGTGCGCACGCGGATGGTGTCACCATGGAAGACCGGCTTCGGGAACTTGACCTCCTCGTAACCGAGGTTGCCCAAAGTGGTGCCCTGAGTCGTTTCGGGCACCGAAATACCGGAGACCAGACCGAGGATGAACAAGCTATTGACCAGTCGCTGCCCGTAAATCGAGTCCTTGCTGTACTCCGCGTCAAGATGTAGCGGCGCCAGATTCAGGGTCATCGTGCTGAACAGAACGTTGTCCGTCTCCGTGACGGTACGGCGCGTCGGATGATCGATGACAGCACCCGGCTCGAATTCTTCAAAGTACAGACCGGACATGTATAGGCCTTTCGAATCAGCAGCACCGCGACTGCGGCAGTTTGTGTCTTATCGCATATTACACAATATATTGTGCGAGGCAAGACTGGGTGCGCCGCGCCGTGGCATCGATCTCAATCTGAACCTCGACGAGCACGCGCAACGTTGACCAGAGGTGGTTGTTAGCCGTCGCAGCGATGATCATCCACGCGCACTAGGACTCCGTGTACTCAGGATCTGAGGGCATCGCAGTCCCCGTAACGGTCGCGGCGACGACCTCGGCGGAAGCATTCCCAGCCGCAACCCGACGAATGCGTACCCTCCCGTAAAGCGGTTAACCTTGGTTGGCCTGGAACCGAGCCGAAAAGGTCGCGCCTACGGTACATTCTCGTAGTTGGGCGTCGCGATCATCCCGCGCGGAAATCGGGCTGAAACCAGGTCGGCTCGGAGAAATTCGATCGTCACAGGCAGGTGCTGCCCAATCTCCGCGGCTCACACACTCGTCCGTGCCCTCGGTCGCAGAACGAATTTGCTGCTTCAATCGTGTCAGGCGAGGGTCATTAAAGATGTTTCGGTAATTGAGTGAGAACTGGTCATAAGGAAAGTCCGGTGTGGTCGAGGAAGCTGTGACACAGGTCGTAGCTCGAACCGATCCGAGTCAGCCCGGACTCGGTCGCGATGCGGACCTCGTCGAGGGTATCGGGGCACAGGTTGGCCAGTTCGGTGGATTTCATGTTGCCCCAGACCTGTTCGATGGGATTGAGCTCAGGGGCATAAGCCGGCAGGCGTTCGACGTGGAGCCAGTCGCGTTGGGTGTCCAGCCAGGCGGTCATCGCGCGGGACCGGTGGGCCATGAGCCCGTCCCAGATCACGATGACCTTCTCGCCGGCGAAATGGGTGCGTAGTTCGGTGAGGAACTCGATGAGCTTGTCGGTGTTGTAGGCGCCGTCGGTCATGGAGAACACGAATGCGCTGCGACTGCGGTCGTGTCGATAGGCCAGGCTCCGGCCATGGACATGCGTTTCCAGGAGAATCGGTGATGCAGAACCGGTGTCACGCCTTTCGGCGCCCAGGTTGCTCGGACCACCGGGAGCAGCGACACACCGCTTTCGTCCTGGAAGCAGATCCATGCACCTTGGCGCCGCGCTATTTTTTTATCCGCGGCCACTCGTTCTCGCGCCAGGCGACGATGGCGTCCTCGTCGCGTTCGACTGCCCGCCGTGCGGGACGTTGCCGGCTCCAGCCCAGCCTGGTCCGCAGGATCGTCCAGGTCTGGGTGGGTCCGTAGGTCACGCCGGTGAGCCGCTCGATCACGATCGCGACCCTGCCCAGGGTCCACACTCCGGTCGCGAAGCCGTGAGCCTGGGGTCCTTTGAGTAATTCCTCTCGGATCGCGGCGATCTGGGCGTCATCGAGCCGGGGCCGGCGTCCCGCGCGACCGGCACCTTCCAATGCCTCGTTGCCT
>SEEV01000515.1 GCA_004211695.1 Rhodococcus sp. (in: high G+C Gram-positive bacteria) | reverse complement strand
CCTTCGGTGCGACGAAGGCGGTGGACAACCTGACGTTCAACGTGAAGCCGGGTATGGTCACCGGCTTCCTCGGCCCGAACGGTGCAGGCAAATCGACGACGATGCGCATGATCCTCGGGCTGGACCGCCCCACGGCGGGCAGCGCGCTGATCGATGGCAAACCGTACAGCGACCTGGTGCAGCCGCTGCGGACGGTGGGGGCTCTGCTCGACGCGAAGTGGGTGCACCCCAACCGCTCCGCCCGCGCCCATCTGCAGTGGATGGCCGCGTCCAACTCGCTGCCGAAGAGCCGGGTCGACGAGGTGCTCCATCTCGTCGGGCTGACCGAGGTGGCAGGCAAGAAGGCCGGCGGGTTCTCGCTCGGCATGTCCCAGCGACTGGGCCTGGCCGCCACGCTCCTCGGCGACCCGAAGGTACTGCTGTTCGACGAGCCGGTCAACGGACTCGACCCGGAGGGCATCGTCTGGATCCGGAAGTTCATGCAGCGCCTCGCCGCGGAGGGCCGCACCGTGCTGGTGTCGAGCCACCTGCTGTCCGAGATGGCGCTCACCGCTGAACATCTGGTGGTCATCGGCCGTGGCCGTCTGATCGCCGACACCACCGTCTCCGAGTTCGTCAGCAAGTCCTCGGAAAGACGACGTGCAGTACCACGCAGAGGGCGTCGAAGATGTGATGAGGGGTGCACTGTAATGGCTGTTCTCAATGCCGAACGGATCAAGATCACGTCGACGAGGTCGCCGTGGTGGTGCACCGTCATCATCATCGTGCTGGGCCTCGGTCTCGCCGCGGTCATCGGGCTGAGCGCGAAGGCCAGCATCAACTCCTTCAACAACCAGATTTCGGACGGTAAGCAACCCGACTTCGAACCGTTCCTGCCGCAGATGTCCGACGCCGTCGGCGGGGTCTCCGGGTTCGGCGTGCTGGTGCTGATGATCCTCGCGGCACTGGCCGTGACCAGCGAATACCGGTTCGGGGTCATCCGCACCACGTTCCAGGCCATCCCGAACCGGGCGTCCGTTCTGATCGCGAAGGCCGGTCTGATCGGCGCATTCGGTGCCGTGCTGACGTTCGTGCTCACGTTCGGCGCGTATGCCATCGCGAAGGCGACCGCCGGTGACGAGGCGGGGGCCGCCCTCACACTGTCGGGTGACGACGCCTGGCGGTCGATCTACGGCGTCCCGATCTACGCCTTCCTGTGCGTGGTTCTGGCCGTCGGCGTCGGGACGCTGCTGCGCCAGTCGGCGGGCGCGATCGCGCTGCTGCTGCTGTGGCCGCTGCTGATCGAGAGCCTGTTCAACCTGTTCGGCTCGTTCGGCGAGAAGATCATGCCGTTCCTGCCGTTCCTCAACGCCAACAACTTCCTGGGGGCGCCGCAGGGAGTCGAATTCCACTGGGGTCCGTGGGGCAGCCTCGTGTACTTCGCGGTGTTCGTCTTCGTGATCTTCGGGGCCGGTCTGGTGGTCGTCAACAAGCGCGACGCCTGACACCCGATACAGTACTTTCGCCCTGCTCCTCCGCCAGGTGATCGTCGGGAGGCCTGGCTGAGGGTGACCGCGGGGCGGGAGCTTGTGGGCCGGTGCGAAATCCATTCGCGCCGGCCCACAGGTGCTTCTACGTTAGGCTCCCGACATGCGACTACGGGGAGCTTTCACGGTCGGAGTGGCCGGTGCGCTGGTGCTGGCCGGATGCTCGTCGACGAGTGAACCCGATTCGCCGCCACTCGACGCGAGCGCTCTCGCGGCGTCGGTCACCGAGGCCGGAGTGGTGGGGCACCTCGAGCAACTGCAGACGATCGCCGCGAACAACGCCGGCAACCGCGCGGCCGGGACTTCCGGCTACGACGCCAGCGTCGACTACGTGGCACAGGTGCTGGAAGACAAGGGTTTCGACGTCCAGACCCCGGAGTTCGAGTTCCACAAGTTCGACGTCCGGACGGAGGCGTTGAGGTCCGGGGACCGTGACTTCGACGTGCGGGCGCTGTCGTATTCGCCGTCCACCGGTCCGGAGGGGATCACCGCCCGCCTGGTGCCGGCCCCGAAGGACGAGAGCCCGGGATGCGAGGTCACCGATTACGACGGTCTCGACGTGACCGGGGCGATCGTCCTCGTGAACCGCGGGGTGTGCCCGTTCGCGGCCAAGCAGCAGATCGCCTCGGAGCGCGGCGCCGCGGGCGTGATCGTCGTCAACAACGAGGACGGGCCGATGAGCGGCGGAACCCTCGGTGACCCCGACGCGGGCAAGGTCCCGACCGGCGGGGTGAGCAAGGCGGACGGCGCCGCGCTCGAGCAGGCCGGCGGCGACGTCACCCTCACACTCGACACCGCCACCGAATCGAGCACGGCGCGCAACGTCATCGCCCAGACCAAGACCGGCTCGACCGACGACGTCGTGATGGTCGGCGCGCACTTGGACAGCGTCCCGGACGGCCCCGGCATCAACGACAACGGCACCGGCGTCGCCTCGATCCTCGAAACGGCGGTGCAACTGGGCGGATCGCCGGATGTCGACAACGCGGTGCGTTTCGCGTTCTGGGGCGCCGAGGAATTGGGTCTGCTCGGGTCGGAGGCCTACGTGAACAGCCTCAGCGAGGAGCAGCGGAACGACATCGCGCTGTACCTGAACTTCGACATGCTCGGCTCCGAGAACGCCGGCTACCTGGCCTACGACGGCGACAATTCCGACAACGTCGGCGAGGGGCCCGGACCCGAGGGTTCCGCGGGCATCGAGCGCACGTTCGTCGAGTTCCTCCAGGGCAACGGTGTCGCCGCGGACGGCACCGACTTCGACGGCCGATCCGACTACGGGCCGTTCATCGAGCACCAGATCCCGTCGGGAGGCGTGTTCAGCGGCGCCGACGAGACGAAGACACCCGAGCAGGCGCAGAAGTGGGGCGGTACCGCGGGTGTGACGTACGACGAGAACTACCACAGCCCGACCGACACCCTCGAGAACGTGAACCGGGCTGCGCTCGCCAAGAATGCCGCCGCGGTCGCGTACGCGGTCGGGGTGTACGCGGAGTCGCTCGCCGGCCCGAACGGTGTCCCCGCGGGCGCCGACCGGGAGAAGGCGCGGGCCGCGGAGTGATGTCCGATTCGTCACGGGTTACTGCATGTGACGCTAGGTTACCCTTACTCTCGTGAGCGACGACCGGGCCGAAGACGACACCGCCGAGTCCGACGCTGCGCCCACACCGAAACGCGGCGACAAGGTTCTGGGCTGGGTGGGGTCGGTGAACCGGCAGCCGCAACTGATCGAAGGACTGCGGAAGGTCCGTCGGGCTCTGCCCGGCGATCCCGCGTTCGGTGACCCGCTGTCGACGGCAGGTCCGGGTAGTGCACGAGCCATCGCCCGCGTCGCGGACCGCTTCCTCGACCATCAGCCCGGGGCGTCGCGCGAGATGAGCCTGGGCGCGCTGCAGGTGTGGCAGGCGCTGCTCGAACGCACCGGCCGCGGTCGCGGAACGCGCGAGGTGACCATCGTGTTCACCGACTTGGTCGGGTTCTCCAGTTGGTCACTGCCCGCCGGCGACAGCGCCACCCTGGCCCTGCTGCGTGCCGTCGCACGGGCCGTCGAGACGCCCATCGTCGACCGCGGCGGGCACGTCGTGAAACGACTGGGGGACGGCGTGATGGCCGTCTTCCCCAGCCCGGACCGCGCGATCGACGCCGTCTTCGCTGCGCAGGAGGCGCTCGCGGAGGTGGAGGTGGACGGCTACCACCCCCGCATGCGCGTCGGAATCCACACCGGTGTGCCCCGGCCGATCGGCAGCGACTGGCTCGGTGTGGACGTGACGATCGCGGCCCGCATGATGGAACTGGGTGGCGACGGCAACGTGATGGCGTCGTCCGCCACGCTGTCGAGTCTGCAGCCGGGCACCCTCGAAGAACTCGGTGTCGGCGTCAAGCCGTGGCGCCGCGCGTTCTTCGCCCCCGCGCCCAGCGGGGTGCCGTCCGACCTCGGCATCTGGCGGTTGCGGCTCCGCCGCCCGTGAGTACTTGCTAACGTCCCGCGGTTAACAAGTACTCACGAGCGACGAAGTCGCCACAGCGGGGACACCGGGCCGTGACCGGCGCCCAGGTCGTAGGACGCCTCCAGGCACTTGGTGACCCATTCCTTGCCGAACGCCACCGCATCGGGCACCGACCACCCGTGGGCGAGGGCGCTCGCGATGGCGGCGGCGAGGGTGTCGCCGCCGCCGTGGTCGTTGCCGGTGTCGATGCGGGGACTGCTGAACTCCAGGAACGTGTCGCCGTCGAACAGCAGATCCGTGCTCGACGCCGACGTCCGGAGATGCCCGCCCTTGACGATCGACCACTTCGCCCCCAGCGCGTGCAGCGCCTCGGCAGCCCGCCGTGCGGTCGCATCGTCCACGACCTCGATGCCGGTGATCAACCGGATCTCGTCGAGGTTCGGCGTCACCACCGTCGCGATCGGGATCAGCGTGTTCCGCACGGCGTCCAGTGCCTCGGCGTGCAGGAGCGGATCTCCGTGCATCGACGCGCACACCGGGTCGACGACGAGTGGAACCGGTTGGTCGCGGCCGATCCCGACCTCGGTGCACACGGCGGCGACGGCCTCGATGATGGCCGTCGACGCCAGCATGCCCGTCTTCGCTGCCCCGACCCCGATGTCGTCGACGACGCA
>SEEV01000514.1 GCA_004211695.1 Rhodococcus sp. (in: high G+C Gram-positive bacteria) | reverse complement strand
CACCCGTCTGGGGCATGGCGCGGTTGACAGTTCAGAAGGCGAGGTCGATGCTCGATGACACCTTCGGGTGGTCCCATGCTCGTGGCAACGAGGTGGTCCCATCACCCTGGCAAGCGACACCGCCCCCTGATCGCGGAGGTCGGTGCCATGTCCACGCTCCGACGCCGTGTTTGTGCCCGTAACCGGTCACATGAGGTCGCATCGTCACATTCGGCCATGGGCTGGGTCTGAATGCTGCTCGCGATCGATGACGGAACTGACCTAGCGGCGGGGTGCGCAGAAATGGGCGCGCAGAGAAGCCCGGCCGACCCGAGCGTCACACCCGCGAGTGCAGGTCCGCGGCGAGCTGTGTCACGGTTCCCGTGGCGCAGCTGCGGTTGTCGCCGACGCCGCCGGAGGCGCCTCGTTTCGCCCAGCCGACGACATACAGTCCGTCGAGCGGTTCGCCCGTCTCGATGGAGATCACTCGTCCTCGGCGGTTGGGCACGATCCCCCGCTCGTTAACGGGGATGCCGTCGATCTGCTTCGTCGTGAATCCGGTCGCGCATATCGCGGAGTCCGCGAGGAAGGTCCGACCAGTCGTCGTGGTGACGGCGACGCCGCCGGCCGCTGTCTTCCCGAGATCAGTCACCTCCTGTCCGAAGGACAACGTCACGCGCAGCGTGCCCGCGGCGGTGGCGGTCGGGCCGTCTGCCGCGCAGATATCGGCAGCGGGCAGGGCGGAAATGTCACGTAGCAGCGGGGTGTCTGCACCGGCGCCCGACGGGTGGCCGGAGCGGTCGATCAGCACCGCGGTGTTCTCGAGGTCTAGAAGCTCGTAGAACGCCGACGGCGTGAAGGAGGCGCGATCCGGGGCCGATCGCGACAACACCACCACCTCCGTCACCGCTTCGGCCGCGGCACCTCGGTCGCGTCTCTTGGCCATCCATCGGATGACGTCGAAGGCGACGTTTCCCGCCCCGATCACGATGGATCTCGGTCCCAGCGGCCCGCGCGGGCGAAAGCCGGGCGCCCCACAGTTCTCGGCCACCAGGATGTCGATGGCCTCATAGACACCCGGCCCGGGATCCGCAGTCGTGGGTCCGAGTCTGCGCGGTTGTGAAGCGCCGCACGCGAACACTATGGCGTCGAATCTGGTCCGGAGGTCGTCGACCGAAACATCCACACCGACTTCGGTGTTGTGGATGATCGTGACGCGATCGTCGTTGAACGGCACGTCGAAGAGCCGGATCATGTCGCGGACGCCGACGTGGTCCCGGGAGACGCCCCGGCGCAGTAGGCCCCCGATTTCGCCGTGTTGTTCGAAGACGGTGATGCGTACCGAGGTCGATCGCCGAAGGAGTTCGCGAACGGTGTACATCGCCGCCGGCCCGGATCCAACGACGGCGATCCTCAGCCTGTCGCTGGGCCTGCCCAGCGGTTGCTCAAAGCGGATCCGTCGCGACCGGGGCCGGGGCTCGGCGGGAGCATGCTCGAAGAACTCTGCGTTGCGGGCCGCGTAAGGCCGTTCGGTGACGGTCAACGTCCACTCGGGTTTGATGGCAGACGCCGGGCAGGCCTCAACGCAGGCGGTGCAATCGATACACGAGCGCGGGTCGATGAACAACGTCTCGGCAGACTCGAAACCCGCTTCGCCGGGGGCGGGATGAATGCAGTTCTGCGGGCACACCCGCACACACGAGGCATCCTTACAGCAATGCCCCAGGACAACGTGGGTCACAACGACTCCTGCTTGCTCAGAGAAGATTCGATTTTCGGTATATCCATCGCGCGCCGAAATTCAGCAGCCCTTCCCTGCTCAGGAATTCGATAAAAGGTTCTGCGGCCCTGCGGAACATTATCCGGTGGTGTTCGTTTGCGTCGATTTCCGGCCCCACAACCTTCCAATCAAGGCCGAGGTCCTCGTACATTCGACGATTGATCAGGCTCTTCGCGATGAGATGCGTTCCCATCGCGATGACCAGGGTGCTGATGAACCGTCTGAGGCGCGAAATCTTGTTCAACCGAGTGCGGATTTTCTGACGCGCGTACGCCATGTGCCGGGCTTCCTCAATAACATGGATATAGCAAGCCCTCCGGATGGGCGCGGCGACGTCTTCGCTCGCTATCCAGTCGCGTTGCATGACATCGAAGATCTCTTCTCCGGCCAATACGATTCCGTACGCCACCTCGTCCCACGCGATGGTCCGAAACAGCCATCCGAAAAAGTCCAGTGAGCGGTCGCGTCTATAGAAGTGCGATCCGATGCTGTCGATGACGTTGACGAACATCAACGAGTGCAGGTTCTCGTCGGCGCATTCGTTGAACAGAAATTTGACGTCCGGGCGGGCGGGGTCCGCACTGTGGCTCGCCCGCAGCAATGCCACCTGCAATCCCACCTCCAGCCAGATTCCGACGCCCAGGAATTGCGCAACCTCGCTTCTGGTGAGGCGGACGCGTTCCGGCTCGGTCATGGAGTCCCACGTAGCGGTACCGAACAGAGGCGACCACTCGGGTGTCATCCCGTGAAATTCGGCGCCATCTGAATCGGGTTGGCAAACTAGGGGGTCCCGCGGATCGAATGAGAGGCGCTTGGCCGATTCCAAGAGAGTCTCGAATATCGCATCGCTTCCGGATGTCGTCATCCTTTCTTTACTCCTATATCCTGTTCCAATCGAATCTCGAATCGATTAGAGAGCTAATGTGATTGTCCCGGGTGCAAAAACCACCCTTGTGGTCTGTCTCAACTGTGTTCCGCCCGGCATTCGAGTCGGTTACGCAGCCATCGCAGCGTACCCCGCCACCTGCTCGACGATCAGGTGGCGGCATCCACTGAATTGATCTTGAATGTCTCGGCGTTTTCATGAGAATTCAAGTAACACGCAGTTATTCTGGAAACCGTGGCCGATCACGACACGGATCGACGTGCGCTGCCGCTCATGAACGAGTCGACGTTGGCCACCCTGCTCGCCGCAGATCGCAATCGTGCTCGACTCCCAGATCCTGGTCATCGACACAGGGACCCTGCGCCTGGAATTCGGAGCGACCGCCGCCCTTGTCGTCGCACTGGTCCGCAAGAGATACGTGCTGCTCGCCTTTCGCCACCGCGCGGGCGCCTCAATCGGCCGATACCGCCGCATCAGACCCGGAGTCGCCCGTTCTCACCGCCCCGGCACTGCACCGGGATCGAGGTCGGCAGGGCGTCGCGGCCGCGCTGGACGCAGGCTCTCTTCCCGCACAACGAAATTCCCGTATCGATCAACAGGGTGGATCTGCCGCGACGCCTCCCACAGCCGAGCGTTCCTCGCACTCGTCACCGCCCTGAGCCTCGGGGTTCACAGCATTCGCCGGGGTGTTCAACCGGCACTGTCACGTTGATTCAAAGAAATAGCGGCGCCATTGGTTTGGAGCACGCAGCGATGTAACCCCGTTGGGGTCGTTCACGTTTCAGGAGGCACCCCCGTCGCGGTGACTTCCCGCCAGACCGCGAATCGGTCGGCCATCTCGGTGCGCCACTCGGGCGCGGTCAGTCGGTGCCGGCACGGCCGGAAATGCGGTGAAATGCCCGAGGAAGCGGAGAGGAAGCGTTGCGCGTGCCCGGTTTGAGGTGAACTATTTCATCGCCCGTTCCCGCTGTCGGGTCGGCTAGTGGGAATTCTCGGCCCGGTTGTTCAAGTGCTTGGATCGGCGGTGCTCGACCGAGGCCAGCGACTCGCGGTGGGCGACGCTGTAGCTGGACAGCTTGTCGGTAATGATTACCCGAGGCACATATTGCATCGAGCACGTTGCCATGCTGGTCGACCGCGCGCCACAGGTAGTGTCGTAGCTGACCAGGACACCGCGTTCGAGCATCATCTCCTCGACTTCACGGAAGCTGAGCGGGAACCGGAAGTACAACCACACGCAGTGGTTTATGATCTCCACCGGGTAGCGGTGTCCGTTTTGCGACGGCATCTC
Organism: Rhodococcus sp. (in: high G+C Gram-positive bacteria); assembly: GCA_004211695.1. GTDB lineage: Bacteria > Actinomycetota > Actinomycetes > Mycobacteriales > Mycobacteriaceae > Rhodococcus_F. The sequence continues at coordinate 1,075 of SEEV01000514.1, read as the reverse complement.
TGTGGTCACGCCACCGATGCTCTCAGTTCGCCAAACTCGCCAACGTGACAGTGCCCCGGGGACCCAGGGTTCCACGACGGCGCCGAAAGTCGATCAATGGCGGGAACCCTGCCCACGGATCTTCAGCTTCCGGGACAGCCGCCCACTTCAGTGCCGCCGCTACCCACGACGACGCTCACGGTTCCGCCCGAGACGTTGCCGTCCACCAGCCCTGAACCCACGATCACGATGGTCCCGCCTCCGCAGCCGCCCCTGCCTGCGCCGTCGGACGACCCGACCACGCAACCACCCCCGCCTTCGCCGTCGGACAACCCGACCATGCAACCGCCCACCAGGCGCCGCCGCAGGAGCCTTCCTCGGCGCCGCTCCCGCCGCCAGTCCCGACCAGCTGAGAACTCGGCGGCCGCGCGCGATGCTCTTCGGCTCCCGCAAGCGCTCACTGTGGGTGCTGGGCACCGGGATGCTCTCGTTGTCGTGGATCATCGAGAACATGGAGCTCGGGCACCACGTGACGCACGGGCAATGGGACTGGATGAACGACCCTGTCGGTGTGCTACGTCCGACATCGCTGTCGCCAGTCGGGCTCCGGCGCGGCCGGCGAGCGCCAGCCCGATCCTCAATGCGGCGATGCACCAGGCACGCGGACCGGCTAGAGGCGAGCGGCGGCGAACTGTGCAGCCGCGATGGTCATCCCGTTCGCGGGATACAACGCGTGCACGACATTGGGGCGTCCGAGAGGGGAACCATCGCAGATGTTGTCGCCGGGAGCGCACAAATCGATTGTCTTAGGCCCGAATAGCGGCCCGACAACGATCGGCGGACTGCCTGCATCACGCATAAACCGATCCGAGGGTTTTCCGAAGAAGACGACCGCGGCAACGTGGCTCGCCACATCCGGCGACAACGGCCCGGGTAGGCCTAGCTCAGTAGGTAATCCGGCTGGATTTCCGTCCGCAGTGACAAACCCTGCCACAGCCGCGCCCTGAGAGTAACCGCCGACCACCATCCTCGTGTTGGGGCAGCTTGTCGCCATGAACTGGATCCGAGAATGCATGTCCCGCATCCCGTCGACGAA
>SEEV01000114.1 GCA_004211695.1 Rhodococcus sp. (in: high G+C Gram-positive bacteria) | reverse complement strand
CGCGATGACGTTCCTGCTGTCGCCGATCAGCCACCATTTCTCGCTCACCGCCGCCCAGACCGGGGTGCTCGGCAGCGCAAGCTTCGCCGGGATGTTCTTCGGCGCAGTCGGGGCCGGCGGAATCGCCGACCGATTCGGCCGCAGGCGGGTGTTCAAATACAGCATCATCGCCTGGGGCCTGGCGAGCATCGGACTGGCACTGGCATGGAACTTCGAGGCCCTGCTCACCTTCCGGTTCCTGCTCGGCGTCGGCATGGGCGCAGAGTTCCCGGTAGCCGCGGCCATCCTCGCCGAGTTCATGCCCTCGTCGAAGCGTGGGCGCTACGCCGCCCTGCTCGAGGGGGCGTGGCCGATCGGGTTCATCACGGCCGGCGCGGTGTCCTACCTCCTGGTCGCCTCGACGTTCGGGTGGCGCGGATTCTTTCTCATGCAGGCGGCCCTGGCCGTGGTCGCACTGATCATTCGGCGAAACCTGCCGGAGTCACCGCGCGGTGGCAGGTCTCACGGGGACACGCGGTCGCAGCGGAACGCACTCTGACGTCCATCGAGAACGCGGTACGTACAGCGACGGGCCGACCGCTACCCGAACCCGAGCCCGTTCCCGGCGCACAGGGTGAGGACACCACGCAGGGCGGCTTTCGCGCACTCTTCCTTCCGGAACACAAAGCGCGCACCCTGACAGTATGGGCGGTGTGGTTTTGCCTGATGACCGGTTATTACGGGCTGACGACCTGGATCGGCAAGCTCCTCACCGACAACGGCCTCGACGTCGCCAAGAGCATCGGGTTCGTCCTCGCCATGGCTTTGTGGGGGATCCCCGGCTTCCTCTCGGCCGCGTACCTCATCGAGCGGCTCGGACGGCGCTACTGCCTTGCCGGATACACCATCGGAGCGGGCATTGCAGCCTACTTCTACGGCCAGAGTGCGGGCACCGTCGAGTTGATCCTCGCCGGATCGTTCCTGCAATTCTTCTTCTTCGGCATGTTCTCCTCGATCTTCGCGTACACCCCGGAGCTGTTCCCCACCCGCAGTCGCGGCGCGGGAGTCGGCTCGGCGACAGCGCTGGGGCGGCTGGGTTCGGTCTTCGGCCCCATCGCGGTCCCCTTCCTGCTCTCCTTCGGCGGCACCGGTCTGGTCTTCTCCACCAGCGCAGTCCTGTTCGCGATCGGTGCACTGATCGTCATTACTCGGTTGCCGGAGACGAAGGACGCTGTCCTCGAACAGATCCACTGACCCTCGCCCCTATCGCACAACGAAAGCGAAACCCATGAACAGCGACGAATACCTGTACTTTCTCGACCGCGCCTTCGACGGCATGCTCGCGGTCCTGGGCGAACTCGGCGACCAGCGCGCCAATCAGGCGCCACCCTTCGACGGCGCGAACTCCCCGTGGGCGATCACCTACCACTGCACCGAGGTGGCCGACTACTGGATCGGGCACCTCATCGGGGGCCGCGAGAGTAACCGTGACCGTGCGGCCGAGTTCACCGCCCGGGGAACCATCGCCGACCTCACCCGCACGATCGCCGCACTGCGGGCGAACCTGCAGAAGGACCTCGACGGCTTCGATCCCGCTGCGCCGCTGAAGAATACCCCTCCATCCGACTACGAGGGCCCGAGTCGGGCACTGACGCCGGTGACTACCTCGATCACCCCCGCCCCTCGATTCCCGGGATTCGACGATCTCGACATCAGGCAACTGTCCCGGCGCACCGGGGTGAAATGGGCGCGCGCCGTCGAAGCCGGAGCCCTCCCGGCCTGGGTCGCCGACATGGACTTTCCCGTCGCCCCGGAGATCCGCGCCGCGTTGAAGGACGTCATCGACCGCGGAGACCTCGGGTACCCGAACTGGTTGCACGGCACCCCCTTGCGTGCCGAGTTCGCCCGGCGCATGTCCGACCGCTACGGCTGGCAGGTCGACCCCACCGACGTGCGGGAGCAGACGGATCTGATCCAGGCTCTGCAGTTGATCCTGCATCTCGCCACCCGACCGGGGGATTCGGTGGTGATCCAGACCCCGAACTACCCGCCGTTCCTGGCAACGATCGAAACCATGGGACGCAAAACAGTCGAGTTCCCGTTCGTCGATACCGAGAACGGGTGGGCTCTCGACTTCGACGAATTCGAGCGGACACTGGCGCAGAGTCGCCCCACGGTATTGGTCCTGGTCAACCCTCACAATCCGACCGGTCGAGTGCACACGCGCCGCGAACTCGAACGCATCGCCGAACTCGCCGAGCGGTACGCGCTACTGGTGATCAGTGACGAGATCCATGCCGAGCTGATCTACGAACCGCACCGGCACATTCCGTTCGCCTCGATCAGCGAAGATGCCGCATCCCGGACCGTGACCGTCACGTCCGCCGGCAAAGCCTTCAACCTCGCAGGTTTGCGCTGCGCGGTAGTGCACTACGGCCCCAAAGATCTGTTGGCGATCCGGGACGGCGAACCCCCGGATCTCTACGGCGCGGTGTCGGTGCTCGGGGTCACCGGGACCCTCGCCGCATGGCAACACGGTCATGCCTGGCAGGACACCCTCACACGCGTCCTCGACCGCAATCGCCTACGAGTGCACGACGCCCTGACCAGGACACTACCCACGGCCCGACACCACCTGCCCGAGGCCACCTATCTCAGCTGGGTGAACGTTTCGCCGCTGCCTGTCGCCGATCCCATCGACCGGATCCGCCGCTCCGGACATGTACTGGTGGACGGTGGCACCCCCTTCGGAAAGACCGACGGCCGGTTCATCAGGATCAACTTCGCCACGTCGGAAGCGCTTCTCGAACGAGTGCTCTCGGGAATCACCGACGCACTCACCGACCTCGACCCCTGCACGCTGACGTAAAGGACCGAATCACGTGACCACTGCAATCGCGACCACCCAAGCGCCGTCCGCGGCGCATCTCTACAGCCAAGGCGTACAGGTCGGCGACCTCGTCTTCTGCAGCGGCCAACTGCCGCTCTGCGCCGAGTCGGGCCGGCTCGTCGGCAAGGACGATCCCCGCGCCCAGACACGGCACGTTCTCGCCAACCTGACCGCAGTGCTCGAGGCGGCGGGTAGTTCCCTGGGGGACGTCGTCAAGACGACGATCTACCTCACGTCGATGGATCATTTCGACGCCGTGAATGCCGTGTACACCGGATCCTTCACCGGCATCAAACCCGCCCGATCCTGCATCGCCGTGCGCGCGCTCCCCCACCCGGATGCCCTCGTGGAGATCGAGGTGGTTGCCATGAGAGCGACGACTTCGGAATAGTCGAGGGCATGGTGCGCCGGACCGACAGAGTGATGCCGCCGTGGTACCTCGGCTCCGTCAACAAGGTGATCGTCGGCCTGCACCGGTTGGGTGTTCCCCTGCCGATGCCGGCGCTCACCGTCCCCGGCCGGAGGTCGGGCGTGCTGCGGTCGACTCCCGTCACACCGTACGAGGTGGACGGCCGGCGCTACGTCGTCGCGGGTTACGCCGAATCGGATTGGGCGAAGAACGCCCGGGCGGCGGGGCGCGGCGAGTTGACCCGCGGCCGGCATCGCGAACGCGTCCGGTTGGTTGCGCTGCCGGTCGAGGAGCGGGGCCGGATCCTCCGTGAGTTCCCGGCACGGGTGCCGCACGGCGTCACCATGTTCCTGAAGGCCGGGACGGTCGCGAACTCCTCGCCGGAGGCGTTCGCGGCCGCCGCGGACCGGTGCGCGGTGTTCCGTATCGAACCGCTCGACTGACGGCGTTACCGAACCTCGAGGGTGCCCACCATGTTCGGGTGGTAGGTGCAGTGGAAGGCGAAGGTCCCCGGCTGGCCGGGGGCGGTGAATGTCGCGGTCTCGCCCGGTTGGATTTCCACGTCGAACAGGTCGCCGGTGTCTGCGGTCACGGTGTGTTCGGCGGTGTCGTTGTTGCGGACAGTGACCTGTTCTCCCGGTGTGAACGTGCCGGGCAGGGTGTATTTGAAGTCGGTGATCACGATCTCCCGGTCACCCGGCTGCGCGGCGCCCGCCGGCATGGACATCGGCATGGACATCGACGGCATGCCCGACATGGAGTGGTCGCCGCCCTGAGTCGATTCGGCCGAACCCGACGAGTCTCCGCTGTCGCTGCCGCACGCGGTCAGCGCGAGGGCCGCCAATAGAATCGGCAGTACAAGTGTCAGAACGCGTTTCATGGTGCTCGCCTCCGGGTCACGGTGGGAACGGGTGCCCGACGCACCGCTCCTCGCCGGAGTAGTACCCGTTTTCGCGGCTGACACCCCTCGGGTGGCAATCCTGTGGCGTCAGTCGCCGTTCAACGCCTCCTGCGCCTCCAGATTCGCCACCGGGGTGCGGAGCAGGGCGACGGCGTCCGCGTACAGCGAGGACTTGATCTCACCGAGTGTGCGTCCGCGTGTCGCGACGAGCCTCTGGGCGTGGTCGACGGCCGTGGCGAGCACCTGCTGCTCGGGTACGACCTCGTCGACGAACCCCAGTTCCTTCGCGGCGACCCCCCCGTACCGATGGCCGGTGACCAGGGCGGTGTGCACCGCCCGCGCGGGCAGGCGGGCCGCGAGCAGCGCGATGCTGCCGGGCGCGTAGCTCGCCCCGATAGTGATTCCGGGTAGGCAGAAGTAGCCGCGGTCCTCCCGCATCACCCGGTGATCGTGGGCCTCCGCGAGGATGGCGCCGCCGCCGAAGGTGTGCCCCGTCAGCGCGGCCACGGTGGGCAGGGGGAACGTGAGGATCCGCGCGAACAGGGCCTGCACACGGTCGATGTAGGAGTTCAGCTTGTCGGTGTTGGCGAGTACCCACGCGGTGTCGAGGCCCGTGGAGTAGAACTTTCCGACCGCCGTCGTCACCAGGGCGGCAGGGCCGTCGTGCCGCTCGACCTGATCGAGGAGTTCGTCCACCTTCTCGATCCAGTCCGGATGGAAGGCGTTCTCGCTGTCGCGTTCCCCCTCCTCACCGAAGTACAGGACGAAGACATCTCCCGAGCGCTCCAAGTAGGGCATGCGGCGAGGCTACCCGGAGACGGGCTCGGCGCGCCCCTCGAGCACACACCGCTCGGTGAGTGAAGTTTCAACTGTCGCGGGGCAGGGTATGTCGATCGTCAAATAGCTGAGGCGGTGGACGATGAAGAGCGGAACAGGCATTGCCGACACCCGCACCGTTCGGGACTACATCCACACGGTGGCCCGGAGCGTTCACGCCGATTCCATCGACTGGTGGGACAGCGACGCACTCGAGGCCGTCCTCGTCTTGCCGTTCCGGTTGCACTACCTGCCGGGGCGCAGCGCGGTGCTGGCGTGGAACCGCAACTTCGGGTGGTCTCTCGGCGTCGAGGGGCTGGGCCGCCGCAGTGTCATCGTGATCGACGGTCTCGGTCTCGGACGGATGCCGTCGCCCGCCGTGTGCGCGGAGCGCGCGGTGGAATTGATCGACGACTACCGCCGTTCGACACCGGCGTTGCCGGGTGCCCCGGTCGCCGACACCGACAGCCCGACCGTCGCGGATCGGTGCCGACGCATCGGCGGGGACAATGCCGGTCGCGGACGGCGGGACAGGGTCGTCCGCCGACCGTGACCGGTGGCGCCGAGGGTCACGACGACTCAGTGGCCCAACCGCATTCCCCCGCGGCGGAGGAGCCGATCGTCGCCGCGGAGGAGAGCGCGGCCCGCATCAGCACGGAGTCGCATCCGCTCGGCAGGCCCGGGCCGCGGTTCGATCGCCGTTCCCCGTTCTTCATCGGCATGGCCGGCGCCGCCGGGGTCGCCGTCACCTACGCCCTGATCGAAGTGGTACTGGCGGCCCGCGGGGTACTCGTCCTCATCGCCGTCGCCGCGTTCCTCGCGATCGGTCTCGAACCCGCCGTGTCCTGGCTGGTGCGGCACGGATTCCCCCGATGGGCCGCCGTCACCATGGTTTTCGTCATCGCATTCGCAATACTGGCGGGGTTCCTGGCCGCGGCGATCCCGCCGATGGTCACCCAGGGCGGTGCTCTCGTGCACAACGCCCCCGACTACCTGGGCCACCTCGAGCAGCGCTACCCCGCCCTCGGGGAGCTCAGCACCCGGTTCCATCTGCAGGACGAACTGCGGCAGGCGCTCGATGCCGGGAACGTCCCGGTGGTGGTCGGCGGGATCGTGGGTGCGGGCAAGTTCGTGTTCAGCGCGGTCAGCGGCACGGCGATCGTCGTCGTGCTCACCGCGTACTTCCTGGCCGACTTCGCGCACATCCGGTCGTCGATCTACCGCCTGGCACCGAATTCTCGCCGGCCGCGCACGATCCTGATCGGCGACGAGATCTTCGCCAAGGTCGGCGGCTACGTGCTGGGAAATCTCCTGATCTCGCTGATCACCGCCGTCCTCACGTTCGTGTGGCTGGTGACCTTCGACGTCCCCTACCCGTTGTTGCTGGCCGTCCTGGTCGCCGTGCTGGACCTGATTCCGGTGGTCGGTTCCACCCTCGCCGGCGTCGTGGTGGCGCTGGTCGCGCTGACCGTCTCGCTCCCGGTGTCGCTGGCGACCATCGCCTTCTTCATCGCGCTCCGCCTGTTCGAGGACTACCTGCTCGTCCCCCGCATCATCGGCCGGACCGTCAAGGTGCCCCCAATGGTCACCGTCGTCGCCGTCCTCATCGGTGGGGCGTTGCTCGGCATCGTCGGGGCGCTGCTGGCGATTCCGGTGGCCGCCGCCGTTCTGCTCCTGGCCCGCGAGACGGTGTTTCCGCAGCTCGACCGCGGTTGACGAGTCGTGGCGCGAAAACGGCCTTGTGGAATAAGTTTCCGTGTTCTGCTTACCCTGGAGACGTGGGATGCGCCGGGGCATGCTCGGGCCGTGTCCCGAGCGGAGAAAGAGGCGCTGGATGTCGGTGATGAGCCCCACCGAGGCGATGTTCGTGCTGTTCGAGACGCCCTCCCATCCCATGCACGTGGGGGCGCTCGAACTGTTCGAACCGCCGCGTGAGGCGGGCCCCGGCCACGCGCGGGCCATGTTCGAGGCGTTGATGTCGCACGAGGCGGCGTCGGACGTGTTCCGCCGACGCGCCGTGCGCCCACTCCGCGGGGCCAGTTACCCGTGGTGGTCGTTCGACGAGCGGGTCGATCTCGGCTACCACGTGCGGCACACGGCCGTCCCGGGCCGGGGCCGGATGGAGGACCTGCTGTCGCTGGTGTCGCAGATGCACGGCATGCCGCTCGATCCGCAGCACCCGATGTGGGAGATGCACGTCATCGAAGGTCTCGCCGACGGGCGGACGGCGGTGTTCTCGAAGATCCACCTGTCGTTGATGGACGGACCGGCCGGGCTGCGCCTCCTCCATCACGCCCTGTCGACCGACCCCGACGTGCTCGACTGTCCCGCACCGTGGACGCCGGGGGTGGCGGGGACGTCGCCGCGGGAATCGGCGCTGCCGGTCGCCATGGCCCGCGCGGGGGTGCGGGCCGCCACCAGCATCGTCGGTGTGCTGCCGGCACTCGCGAAAGTCGCCTACGACGGCGTCCGCGAGCAGCATCTGACGCTTCCGCTGCAGTCACCGCCGACGATGCTCAACGTTCCCGTGGGCCGGGCCCGGAAACTGGCAGCGCGGTCGTGGCCGATCCGCCGGTTGGTGTCGGTGGCCGCCGCGGCCCGCACGACGATCAACGCGGTGGTGCTCGCGATGTGTTCGGGAGCGCTGCGCCGGTACCTCCTCGAGCAGTACGCCCTCCCCGACGCACCGCTGACGGCGATGCTGCCGGTGCCGCTGGACCTCGGGGGCACCATGATCGGCCCGCGCGGCCGCGACCACGGCGTCGGCGCGATGGTCGTCGGACTGGCCACCGACGAATCGGATCCGGCCGCACGCCTCGCGCGGATCAGCGAATCGGTCGAGCACACCAACCGGGTGTTCGGCGCGCTCAGTCACACCCAGTTCCAGCTGATGAGTGCGCTGGCGATCAGCCCGATCCTGCTGGAGCCGGTCCGCCGGTTCGTCGACGACACTCCCCCACCGTTCAACGTGATGATCTCCTACATGCCGGGCCCGTCACGGCCCCGGTACTGGAACGGCGCCCGCCTGGACGCGGTGTATCCGGCGCCGACGGTCCTGGGAGGTCAGGCGCTGAGCATCACCCTCACGAGCCGGTCCGGTCAGCTCGACGTCGGGGTCGTGGGCGATCGGCAGGCGGTCCCGCATCTGCAGCGGATCATCACGCATCTGGAGACGTCGCTGAGCGACCTCGAGCAGGCGGTGGCCGCCTCCGGCACCTGATCTCTATCCGAGTGGATGCCGCAGCGAAGTGCGTTTCTGTTCCCAGCACTCTGCGAGGTGGTCGCCGACGAGGTCGTCGAACGCGAGGCAGGCCGCGGCCCCCAGCAGGATGTCGTCACCCATCTCCGGCCGGGAGGCCACCAGACCGCCGGCGAGGTCCCGGCACACGATCTGTTCGTGCACGGAATCAGCCTCTACGTGTTCGTCGAAGAACAGGGTGGCCGCCGTCCCGAATCCGAGGCGGCGCAGCCCGGCGCTGTACTTCTTGCTCGGCAGCGCGGACGTGGTCTCCACCGCGCACAGGTGCCCGACCAGGGCGCCGAGCCGGCTGCGGTGCAGGCCGAACAGCGACAGCGCGTTCAACGACGCCAGTGTCACCGCGGGCACCGCGTCGATGTAGTGCGCGTAGCGGTCCGACAGGCCCAGTTCGCGCATCGTCGTCGCGAAGAGGGCCGAGTGCATGCGCTCGGCCCTCCCGCCGCCGTATTCGTCGGACTGCACCTCCACCAGCGCCGCCTTCGGTGCGCCCGCGAGCCGCGGGATACCGAGAGTGTGCACGTCGGCCTCCCGCAACTGGTTGAGGGAGCGATGGATCAGCAGTTCGCGGAACTGCGTGAGATCCGCGTCGTGCGCCATGTAGCCCGACAGTCCCGGCGCCGTGCTGGGGGCCGTCATATCCCACAGTGCCGCAACCACGTCGCCCGCACCGGTCGGCGCGTCGGCGAGGTCGCGGATCGCGGCGTCGAACGGAACCTCGAGCGCCGACCGGGCGGCGATCAGATCACTGTTCCATTCCCAGTCGTCGCCGACCCCGGTGATCCCCTGTAAGTGCAGCTCGTACAGGGCGGTGAGACAGATCTGAGCGTCGTCGTCGAGCAGGATCGCGCGAGGATCCCCGTGCGCGGCGGACGCGAGCGACCGCGCCGCCGACACGAACGGTTCGGCGTCGGCCGTTTCTCCGCGCAGAATGGAGAACAGCAGTTCGCTCACGGGACCGCGCGGCGCCGGAAGTGGCATCGACGTTCCCGATTGCGCCAGCGTGTCCGACATAGACCGAGAGTGCAAGGTAGTCATATGAGCTCCATTCCCACTGCCGGGACCGACGACTCCGACGTGACGATCACAGTCTGCCCTGATGGTCCACTCCTGGTGCGTGGTGCTGCGCGGATCCTGGACACCGAAGGTAACCCGATCGGCAACGACCGGGCCACCGTGGCGTTGTGCCGCTGCGGGCGGACGAGCATCGCCCCCTTCTGTGACAGTTCGCACAAGAAGAAGCGGCGCCGCCCGTAGCGGCCGTCCCTTCGTGCTCGTCGACCGACCTTCCCATTCGTGCCGATTGCCCATCCGCCGGAAAGCTACCCGGGGCACCAATTCCCGCGCGGCCGATAATATCGAGACATAGTGGTGAACAAGGTAACCCGCCGAACTCGGTGGACCGAGGCCGTCCGCGGAGGCGGATGTGCCCGACTGCCGTTGACTTCATGGGGTAACGTCGGAGTCCTGCACGGTTGAGCCCCCAGCCGCAATGGACGGGCACTGTCGCCGCGCCTTCTTCCGTGCCCGTCTCCTTCGTCGCTCGACCGTGAGGAGTACGTGATGAAATCTGTTCTCAGTGCACTGCCACGACAAGATGACCACGCCGAGAATTCGACGCTTTTCAGCTGGGCCCTCGAGCCCGAGTACGGGCGACTCACCGTCGCCTGCTCACCGGGCGCGGGTGGAATCCTCGTCGTCCGGATATCCGGCGACATCGACGTCACGACGCTACCGGCGTTCGGAAGTCATCTCGTCGAGGCGATCGACGAGCGGTTGCCGTTCGTGCTCGACCTGACGGACGTGCAGTTCTGCTGTGCGGCGGCGCTGTCGATCCTCGACGTCATGGCTGCCCGCGCCCGCAGGCTCGCTGTGCCGTGGGCGGTGACCGGGAACAACTCCGTCCGCAGACCACTGACGGCAATGGGCATGGCCACGACGATCCCCTACTGCGCCGATCTCGAGGACGCGTTCTGCCGGGTCGCCAAGGAGATTCACCAGGGTGGGCGCTCGGCGTGAACGAGACTGCTCCGCACGGCTCATCCGACTTCGTGGTGGTTGCCAACCGCCTCCCGGTGGATATGGAGACACTCGACGACGGCTCGACGCGGTGGAAGCGGAGCCCGGGCGGGCTGGTCACCGCCCTCGAGCCCATCCTCCTCGGCCGGGAGCGCGGTTCGTGGGTGGGCTGGCCGGGGGTGCCCGACACAAAGGTCGAACCCATTTCCTCCGGCGGACTCGATCTGTTCCCGGTGGAGTTGAGTTCGGACGAGCTGTCGCGGTACTACGAGGGCTTCTCCAACGCGACGCTGTGGCCGCTGTACCACGACGTGCTGGTGGCACCGGTTTTCGACAGGGACTGGTGGCACACCTACCTGGATGTGAACCGCCACTTCGCCGAAGAGACCGCGCGCACCGCCGCCGAGGGCGCCACGGTGTGGGTGCAGGACTACCAACTGCAGCTGGTTCCCCGTCTACTCCGCGAGTTGCGTCCCGATCTGACGATCGGATTCTTCCTCCACATCCCCTTCCCGCCGGTGGAACTGTTCATGCAGTTGCCGTGGCGTAAGGAGATCGTGGAGGGACTCCTCGGCGCCGACGTCATCGGCTTCCACCTGCCCGGTGGGGCAAACAATTTCCTGTTCCTGGCGCGCAGGCTTCTGGGGCTCGACACCACGACGGCAGGCGTCGGTGTGCGGAGTGCACTCGGCCGGGTCCAGCTCGACGACCGGGTCGTGCAGGTCGGCGCGTTCCCCATTTCGGTCGACGCACGGCAGCTGGTCGAGCAGGCCACCGACCCCGACATCGTCGAACGGGCCGCGGAGATCCGCCGCGAACTCGGAAACCCCCGGAAGATCCTGCTCGGCGTCGACCGACTCGACTACACCAAGGGCATCGACCTCCGGCTCGAGGCGCTCGGTGAACTGCTCGACGAAGGTCGTCTCGACCCGTCCGACACGGTGATGGTGCAGCTCGCCACGCCCAGTCGTGAACGCGTCGAGCACTACATGAAGATGCGCAGTTCCATCGAGGAGCAGGTCAGCCACATCAACGGCGATCACGGTCAGATCGGCCGGCCGGTGGTGCACTACCTGTACCAGCCGGTCGATCGGAGCGAGTTGATCGCACTGTTCCTGGCCGCGGATGTCATGCTCGTCACCCCGATGCGTGACGGAATGAATCTCGTCGCGAAGGAGTACGTTGCATGCCGGGCCGACCTCGGCGGCGCCCTCGTGCTCAGCGAGTTCGCCGGAGCCGCCGCCGAACTCCGCGGTGCCTATCTGGTGAACCCGCACGATCTCGACGGAGTGAAGAACACGATCGTGGCGGCACTCGACCAGGACCGGGAGCAGGGTCGACGCCGCATGTCGCGGCTGCACCGCCAGGTCCTCGACCACGACGTGCACCGATGGGCACAGTCGTTCCTCGGCACGCTCACGCCGGTTGCCGACAACTGACCGAAGGCGCGGCGCCACTGCGTGTCACTCCAGATTCTTGGTCACCGATACCACGATCCGCCGCGCCACCTCCGCCACCTTGACGTGCTCCTGCTGAGACTGGGCGACGAGGATCTCGAACGCCTGGTCGGCGGACACTCCTCGGAGCGCCATCACGATTCCCTTGGCCTGCTCGATGACCGCGCGAGTTTTCATCGCCCTCGTGAGGCCCGAGACTTCGTTCCTGGCCAACTCCACGCTGCGGGCGCTCCTCAGCAGACCTTCGATCGCCGTGGTGTAGACGAGCAGCACCACGGCGTCGAGCTCACTGAAACCGTGGTCACCCTTCCCGTAGATGTTCAGTGTGCCGGCGAGGGCCTCGTCGACGGCAAGCGGCGCGGACAGGAAACTGCGCATGCCGGCCTGGTCGAGATTGTCGGCGACCGACGGCCAGCGTTCCGCCGCCTCCCCCAACCGCGCCTTGACCACCTTCCTGGCGCCCGCGACTCCGAAGTAGTCACCGTCGATCGCCTGAAAGTTGACGATGTCGATCGCACGGACCGCCTCGTCGGTGTCCGCGACGGTCACCACCCGCCCATCCTGCAACAGCGAGATACCTGCCATGTCGGCACCGGCAATCGCATCCACCACCTGCTTGCAGACCCGCTGCAGCAGCAGACTCATCTCCACCTGCGAACCGGAGTTCCGATTGAACTCGTCGAGTGCGGTTGCCAGGGAACCCAACTGAGCGGCGATCGTCGCGCTGTCCAGGTCAGGGGACAGCGACCCCGGGCGCTCACCTGCAGTCTCGGTCATTCTCGGGTACACCTCAAATTCCGGGTGTAGCCGACAGGACACCCACTGAACGAACGCAGCAGTTGTCTCTACCGTCGAGAAGACTTTACTCGACCCGGAAGGCTTCGACGCCCACCGATCCCCGCACTGCCCGCAGCTCCGTCCGCGCTAACTCCGGCGTTGTCTGCTCGCGGCAGCAGATTCCTCGGTGAGCAGGCTCAGCGCCGCTGAGCACGGCCGCAGGATGCCGCCGGCGCTCATCGTCGAACCGCGGGTCAGACCGTTGTGACATGCGACGGCTTCCTCGAAGTCGCTGAGCCGCGCATCGGCGGTCCGGGCGGCGGCGAGGCAGCCTTCGCGGTCTTCGTGGAAGGCGAATTCGGCTCGAATCACGTCGGCCAGCGCCTCGACGAAGGCGGCCGCCCTCACCCGGATCTCTGATTCGAGGGGGCCGAACGGGGGCTGCGGTTCCAACGCCAGCCGGGTGGCGCGCACGACTTCCGCGCACTGGGGCCAGCCCTCCGAGAGGGCCACGACCGCTCGTCCCCACTGCTTTCCCGCGGCAACGGAAGCCCGACCGCCGCAAGTTGCCTCGCGCGCTCTCTTCGGTCCAGGCCACCGCGTCGAGTGCGTCGTCCAGCTGCCACCGGACTTGCGTTGCCCGGTCGCCCCAGCGGCTGCGCGGTCCAGCGGTGCCCGGTTCTCTCAGCTCCCGTGCGACGTCGCGCAGCAGCGCGGTGGCCGTCGAACCCAGCCCGGTCAGTGCTCGCTCCGATCGCGTCAGATAGAGCGGGGGTAGGAGCACCGCGTTCAAGGCGACGCCGGTGACAGCGCCGAGCGCGATCTCCAGGATGCGGTCTCCGAGCATCCTCAACTGGTCCGAATCGCCGTACGTCACCATCAGCAACGCGGTGACCGCCACCCACACACCGCTCGCACCGAATCGGCTCCAGCGGCCGAGCAGCAGACCCACCAGTACCGTTGCGCCCACCCCGACGGTAACCGAGTCGACGAGGGCCCGACCACGGCGGCCAGCACCACGCCTAGCGAGACCGCGGCGAGTTGTTCACCGGCCACCCGCAGTGATCGTGACACGGTGACCTCGACCATGAAGACCGCCGCGTAGGGCGCGAGGAACGGCTGCGGCAACCCGAGGATGCGGTCGGACAGAATCCACGCGAGCACAGCGGCGGCGGCCGCCTTCACCGACTGCACCACCACGGTGTGCCGGCCCTGTCTCGCCCAGGTACGTAGGTGCAACAGTTTCCTTTCCATTCATCGACTCGGCACGGGTCGTGTCCCCGACGGCGGGATCACGGAAACCTGAAGATTCGTCCGAGTCGTGCCCGGGTATGCCGGGCATGAACCGGACATCGACCCCGAGGACGGCGCCATGAACACGCACGTAACCGCGACCCACCTGCAGGCCCTGCTCGATTCGTCACTGCCCGATCCCGCCCTGATCCTGCAGAACGGGGCGCCGACCATCGTCGGTTCGAGTGAGCAGGCCGACGAGGGTCAGGCCTTGGTCATCGTGACCCGAGCGGAGCTACGCGAGCAGCTTCCCCAGGACCGGGACTGCTCGCAGAGCGATCTGGAGTTCCACGCCGCCTCACTCGAATCGACCGTCGCGGGACTGGGCGGCTGACGCGGAGTGAAGGTCAGCCGCCGCCGAGCTGCTCCCGCAGCCCTGACAGGGTGCGCGACAGGATTCTCGACACCTGCATCTGCGACACACCCACGCGCTGGGCGATTTCGGTCTGCGTCATCGATCCGAAGAACCGCAGCATCAGCACGCGACGTTCGAGTGGCGGCAGTTTCTCGAGTGCGGGCCGCACCGAGGCGTGGCTCTCGACGTTGGCGAGCTCGGGATCCTCTTCGCCGAGTGTCTCGGCGAGCGGAAGGTCGTCGGGATCATCACCCATGGCGGCATCCATCGACAAGGTTTGGTAGGCATTCTTCGCGAGTAGGCCCTCGGACACTTCCCGGACGTCGAGTTCGAGTTCGGCCGCGATCTCGCTGGCCGAGGGTGACCGCCCCAGTTCCTGCGAGAGCTCGTCGACAGCCTTGGTGATCAACGCGTGCAGTTCCTGCATGCGCCGGGGCACCCGCATCGACCAGCCCGTGTCGCGGAAGTAGCGGCGCACCTCCCCCATGATCGTCGGCACCGCGTAGGACACGAAGTCGAAACCGCGGTCCGGGTCGAAGCGGTCGACGGCCTTGACCAGCCCGAGCCGGGCGACCTGGAGCAGATCTTCGTGGGCCTCGCCGCGACCGCCGAATCGGCGCGCGATGTGATCGGCGAGCGGCAGGCAGCGGGTGATGATGTCGTCGCGCAGCGCGGACGCCTCCCCGTCGGACTCGTTCGACGTTCGGAGGCGCGCGATCGCGGGCGCCACGTCCTTGTAGTCGTCTCTGCCGGAATGGTGCCGTTCGCCGCGCTCCGAGACCGGTGACACTAGATGGTGCCCCGGTATTTGACGAGTTCGACCGACACGTCCCGCGCGGCGGATCCGTCGCCGGCGGCGGATCTCTCCGATACCTCGACAGCGTTCATCAGTGTTTCGAGCACGTGCCAGCCGAAGCTCTCCCGGTTGGGCACCCCGCCTCGGGTGAGGGGCGCACTGATCGTCACGTGCAACCCCGTCTCCGTGACAGCGAACGAGCACGTGAGTTCCGCACTTCCGGGCGCAGCCGCGATCAGTTCCGAACACACTTCGTCCACGGCGAGTTTGATATCGGCCACGTCGTCGAGTGTGAAGTCTCCCAGGACGGCGAGAGTTTCTGCGACGGCGCGCACGACGGGCAATTGTTCGAACTCCGCTGCCACACGAAGTTCCACGGGCACACCGGATCTCGTTTTCATTCGTCTTACCTCGCCGACCTCGGCCATCTGCACTCCACGTCTGTGTCGTCGGTTTCTGCGACTTCCGGCAGCGTACCCAGCTGCCGGGACCCTCAACCCGCCGACGAAACAAAGTGCGGATGCTCCACGCGATCGGCCCTCACCGACCGGGTGAGTCAGGCGGTTCGCACGTCCCGGGCCTGGTCACCCGTGTCGGTTCGGCAGACGGCGTAACGCACGTGCTGACCTTCGACGAGGATGCGGTGACCGTCGCCGGCGATTTCGGAAACGTGCACGAAGATGTCGTCGGCTCCGTCGGCCGGTGCGATGAATCCGAAGCCCTGTTCCGCGTTGAACCATCGCACCGTGCCCGTGCCCGTGCCCGTGCCCGTGCGCAGCGTCGTCGACTGCCGGGCCGACAACGTGTCCCCCGCGCTCATCGGGCAGCCCTCCGATCGGCCAGGCCGTGGAGCGCGGCGCCGCTCCCCAGGCTCGCGACGAGTAGGACCACAAGCAGAGCCACGTTGATCATCGCTTCTCCTCGGCGTAAACGGTCGACACGCTGGTCGAATTGCACCGAAGGTAGTGCCTTCCTGTCGGGTGCGCGGCTGTTCGGGCCGAGCGTTTGCCGAATCGAGATGTGCCACCCCGTTCGCATCGAGCGTCCGAAATGCAGAAGATCTGATTTGATCGACATAGATTTTGTAGTACCGTCGAATCGTCGGAACTTCAGCGGACAAGTAAAGAACGATGCGTCACCGAATGCGGACCCGGTTGATTCGAGAATCCCGACCGGGGGTACGCGGAGTGTTGATCCGTCGCCTCACACCGTGTGGCACGGAATTCCTCGAACGACGTAGAGGTTCCGACGGCAGGCAGTAGCGAAAGAGAGGACCGAGAATGTCGAAGTTCACCGTGCCAGGTCTTTCCGACGAGCAGGGAGCGCGAGTTGCCGGCATACTTCAGAAGCGGCTCAGCGCCTACAACGATCTGCATCTGACGCTCAAGCACATTCACTGGAATGTGGTGGGTCCGAATTTCATCGGCGTGCACGAGATGATCGACCCACAGGTCGAGTTGGTGCGCGGCTACGCGGACGCGGTCGCCGAACGCATCGCGGCCCTGGGGCAATCGCCCGACGGTACCCCGGCCGCGATCGCCCGTGATCGTACCTGGGACGACTACTCGGTGAAGCGCGACACCGCGCAAGCGCACCTGGGCGCACTCGATCTCGTGTACAGCGGTGTCGTCGGAGACAACCGCAAGGCAATCTCCGAGACCGGCGACCTCGACCCGATCACCGAGGACATTCTCATCGGGCAGACCGGTGAACTCGAGAAGTTCCAGTGGTTCGTCCGCGCCCATCTCGAGAACTCCGGCGGCAGCCTGTCCACCAACGGCGCCCACACCGAGAAGCAGGCCGCCACTCAGGCGCGCTGAGAACCGTCAGTTCCCCCTTCCACAACCGAAAGGTAATGAACATGGCTGAGAACACGAGCGGTCCGGCCGAGGCCGTCAAGGGCGTCGTCGAAGACGTCAAAGGTAAGGCGAAGGAAGCCGCGGGCGCGGTGACCGGCCAAGACGACCTCACCCGCGAGGGCAAGGCACAGCAGGACAAGGCCGCCGCCCAGCGCGAGGTTGCCGAGAAGGAAGCCGAAGCGGAAAAGGCTCGCGGCAAGGCCGAAGCGCAGGAAGCACGTCAACGCGCCGAACAGTGAGACGCGTGCGGGCCGGACGTGATCCGGCCGGCACCGGCAGCACCAGGCCACTACTCACCTCTCGAAAGGACTGATACGTGCTAGGACTGGGAATTCTGGGCTGGATCATCATCGGCGGTCTCGCCGGATGGATCGGCAGCAAGATCATGAAGACCGACGCCCAGATGGGGATCCTCCTCAACATCGTCGTCGGCGTCATCGGCGGACTCCTCGGCGGCTTCATCCTCAGCCTCTTCGGTACCGACGTCGAGGGCGGCGGTCTCTGGTTCAGTTTCTTCACGTGCCTCCTCGGCGCCGTGATACTCCTGTTCCTGGTCAAGCTCGTCACCGGCAAACGCTAGTCCTCGGTTTCCCCCGATCCGGGCCCGTCCATCGCAGCGATGTGCGGGCCCGGATCTTCGTCACCGCCCTGGTCAGTCCGTCACGCGATCCGAGAAATTCACGCGAAGTCGTCGCCGAGGACCGTCAGATGGGGTACTCGTTGCGGATGGACAGTCGAGGATTCGATCGGGACGACGCGAACTGGAACTTCCGCGCCCGGCACGAGACCGAGACTCAGCGGCTCGACCGCAACTGGAACGGTCTGCTTCAAGAACTGCGTGTCGTGCAGACCGGAGTGCAACTTCTCACCGGTTTCCTGTTGACGTTGCCGTTCCAGCAGCGTTTCGAAGACCTCACGGACGGCGAGGTTGCCATCTACCTCGCCACCGTCGCGCTGTCGGTGGCGTCGACCATGCTGCTGGTGGCGCCGGCCGGTCTGCACCGAATGCTCTTCCGTCGCCATGCCCTCCGAGAACTCGTCGCCGCATCGCACCGGCTCGCGATGTGCGGAATCGCCACCCTCGGGTTGGCGCTGATCGGCGTGGTGGCGTTGATCTTCAGCTTCGTGCTCTCGCCCCTCGCCGGAACCATTGCCGCCGCGGCCGCGCTCGCGATGTTCAGCGGACTCGCGATCTTCGCGGCGATCCTGCAGTCGCGGCACCGTTCACCCGAGAACGGAGACACCCCGACAACCGACGATGCATCCTTCGGTCGGTGAGTACGGCGGGCAGGCATCGCGTTTCGCCCCACGGGCTCCCGGGTAGGCGGAGCGGAGACGAGGAAGGAGTGAGCACCGTGGACGAGGACAAGCACACCGAGAAGGACGAACCGAAGGGCGGCCGCCCGGGCCCCGTCGACCACGGCAGGGACGGCGGCATGGCGACCCGAGAGAACGCACCCGAATTGGCGGAGGAATCCGACACCGTCGACACCGACTGACGGAGCATCGGTCGAGCACAGGAGGACTGCAGTGACCTATCAGCCGGACAACGGACCGCGCCGAAAGCTGAGTTCCGAGCAATACCCTCGGGACGACGCGCACACCATGCGCAATCATGCCGGTGAGGCGATCACCGACGGCCGGAACTGGCCCGGATACATCCTGATCGCCACCGGAATCGCCGTGCTCGGATTGACTCTCGTCGCAGCAGGCTTTGGATTCGAAGGGTGGGCGCTCATCGGTGGCATCGCGTGCGTCCTGTGCCTCGTGGTGGGTACGGCGCTGGTACTTCTCGAACGGCGACGGGTCAAAGCGCTCGAGGGCGAGACAGTGACCGATCAGGAAGGGCATTGACAGACCCGAAGGCGGACCTCCTCTCTTACCCCGAATGCACCGATTCGCTGATCCAGTCGGGGTGAGTTTCGGTGTGCAGCAAAGGACGGTATGTGGGCATGGTTGAGCATCCGACCTCTCGTGTCGGGTTGTTCCACTAGCTC
>SEEV01000513.1 GCA_004211695.1 Rhodococcus sp. (in: high G+C Gram-positive bacteria) | reverse complement strand
GATGTCGGGGATGTCGATGAGCATGTCTCGCCGGTGATCGGGGTGCGCGATAAAGGTCCGGCAGAGTGGGCGGATCGTGCGGGCGATTCCGCGGGTGTGATGGTCGACTGCGCCGGAGCCGTTTCCTCTGGTGCGGCGTGAGGTCGGTCCGCTGCGGATATGGTCGGCTGTGCCGTCGGCGGTGGGATCGGTGACGGTCCGCTCGGTGAGGGGCACGAGCCGGCTGGGGTACGAGTGTCGGCCGGTGAGCGGGTTCTCGGGATCGCCGCCGTTGCCGGTGGCTTCGACGACGACGTCGGCGTAGGGGCATTCGGGTTCGTGCACCGCGTCGGGGTGAGAGCGGAAGTGCGGTGTTCGGCGTTGCAGTGGTGGGCGACCGATGACTGCGACGACTCGGGCGTCGCAACCGTCGGTCTCGCAGACGAAATGGGTGCGGACCGATTCGACCCAGTCGCGGTCGAGGTTGACCAGGTCTTCGGCCATGATGAGGCCGAACTCAGGGCTGACGGTGATGCGTGCAGTGTCCATCAGGTGGCAGTGTATTGGGCTGGTCAGACATACCAGATGCAATAGCCTTTCGATCTGGTCGCGCGGATGTCATGTGGAGGTCGTGTCCGATAGTGCAGTGGCGCATAGCCACCGGCAGCCCGACCAGGACCCTCGGGCGCCGCGCCCGCCTGCCCTGGCAACGGAGGCATTACAACCCTGTGAACTGATTCGAAACCCGCACGCGGACATTCACACAGGATGTCGAAAGGTGAACCAGTGCCGGGGCGCTGTAGTTACCCCGATGGGTATCGGCGCGCCACGTCGGGGTGGGCGACAGTGACCCTCGGGTGCCTGTCCCGACGTTTGTCGGGGCCGCAGGATAGGGCCTGTCATCCCATCCCGTACCCCCTGTCGGAGGCACTTTTATGGCTCGAAACACCGGCGCTCGCATCCGCCAGTGCGGGCACAGGGCGGCGACCCGGGCCTCACCGAATACCTCGCAGGCGCTGGTGGCGAGGTCGACAGCCAGGTACAGCACTGCGCGCCCGTGCGGGTCCATCGCTGGTGGGGTGGGGTGTGGTGGTCGAAGCGGGCCAGTGGCCCGAATCGGCGGAAGGTGATCCCGTTCGGGGTGAACCGATCCCGGTGGTAGACCCGGAACCACGGCGCCGCGGTGGTGGGGCTGGTGGGTGTCCAGGTCCAGCGGTGATCCGCCGAGGGCAGGGGTCGTTGCGGGGTGGGGAGGGGCTTTACCATCCGGCGGCGGTCAGCCGGTGGCGACGGTGATGACGTGGTCGCTGTCGCGGGCCATTTCCTGGGCGGGGGTGCGGCCGGCGAATGTGGTGTTGGGGCGGGTCATCCACCGCGAGAGGCTCACTTCACCGCCGGGGAACGCGCGGGTGAGGCGGTCGAGGTCGGGCAGGACCGGGCGGGCCCGGTCGGGGGTGAACTGCCAGGTCGGGAACCGCCACTCCCGCCCGTCCTTGAGCCCGATGAGCCGCCCGTCGGCGGCCATGTCGGACACCGTCTGGCGGGAGACGCCGAGGATGTCCGCGACCTGGGTGCGGGTGAACGAGGCGGCGAGTTGCTCGCGCCGCTGATCGACCCGCAACTGCAGGTTCTCCTCCTCCAGCGTGGCGGTCTGCGCCGGGGTCGGGGCCGGCCCCCATTCGTCGTCGGGGACGCTCGCGAGGTGACGGCCGGGCGCGGACACCGGCAAGGAATCTGTGGGGGTGTTCGGGGCGGACTGCTCTTCCCGCAGGACCTGCGCGGCGACGCCGGCGTCACGAAGCCGCAATGCGAGGGAGTAGGGGTGCGGGAGCCGCCGCAACGCCTGCTCGCGGGGTGTTAGCGGAGAAGCCATAACCTCAGGGTGCGGCCAGGGCGTTTGGTGGGGTGGAGTAGTGGGCTACTCCAATTGTTGTCAGTCTTTGGTGCGTTACTCGCCGGAGAGGGTGGCGCCGAGGTCGTCGCGGCCATTGGTGCCGGTTTTGAGGGAGGCGCGGTAGAGGTGTCCTTCGACCGTGCGGACGGACAGGGTCATTTTCTCGGCGATTTGTTTGTTCGACAGTCCTTGGGCGGCGAGGGTGATGATTTCGCGCTGCCGACTGGTCAGGGGTGATGGTTGCTGCGCTTCGCGCAGGGCGGGCGTTTGAGCGCCGCCGCACGTATCGGCCAGGTGTTGGGCGCGGGCGGTGGCGGTGAGGGCGGATCCGTTGCGGCCCTGGTGCCGGTAGGTGGTGGCGGCGTGGGCGGCGGCGTCCATCGCGGCGAGAAGGTCGCCCATCTCTTCGAATCGGGTGGAGGCGTCGGCGAGGCCGTCGGGGTCATCGGCGGCGAGTGCGGTGGCGTGTTGTGCTGCTGCCGGGGCGCGTGGCCCGTCGACCTGCTCGGCCAGCTCGTGAAGCCGTGGGCAGGTGGTCCGGTCACCGAAGCGTGTCGCGGTGTGCAGGCACACCACTTCTTGGGCGTACTGGTGATGTGTACGTGCAAGCTCTGCGCCCTCGAATGCGAGGCCGATGGCTTCGGTGGTTGCTCCGTGCGCCGCGGCCACCCAGGCGCGGGTGAGCAAGTGTTGCGGTTGTTGATAGGCGAATCCGACATGGTTCAACGAATCACGCTTGTGCAGTATCGCGAGCGCGGCCTCATGGTCACCTACCATCGCTCTGACCTGTGCGATCGCGTCGAGCCACATCGTGACCCACCCACTGACCTCGACCACCGCGGGGCGCAGCGCGAAGAGCGCTTCGATCCACTTTTGTGCGTCGGTGAGACGTCCCGCGGCCAGTGCCGCTTGGCCCATCCGAATGCTGGACATGATTTGAGGCCAACCGGGGGCGCCCGAGGTGTCTCCGCACACCCGGACGGCGACTTGTCCGGCTTCGGTCACATAGCCGGCGAGCCGCAGGGCGAAGGTGTGGAAGTCACACAGCGCGTAGCGAAGCGGGGACGCGTGGGGTGACCGTGCGATGAGCTCGTACCCTCGGGTGGCGATCGGTCCGATCTGATCTGTGCGGCCGAGGTCACCCAGTCCGATCGTCAGCGCCCAGATCGCGGCCATGGTGCCGAGGTCGGTGAGCTGCGGCGCGTCCAGGGCGGTGGTTGCTTCATCGACGGCGTGCTGCGGACGCCCTTGATGCGCATGGGTATTGGCATGGCAGGCGGTGAGAGCGTCGGGCTCGGTGGCGGTGCCCATGGCTGTGGTGAGCACGGAGTCGGCTTCTTCGGAACGATCGAGTAACCACAGCAGGGTCAGAGCACGCATACACGTGATATCCGTCGTTTCCCGGCTGGTGAGGTTGTCGGTAGGAACGTGCGCGAAGGTGTTCTCGGCATCGGCGCCACGACCGCGGCAGGCGAGCGCCAGGGCGCGGGTGATGTGCGCGTTGGACGCGGCACCGGCGCTGATCGCGGCCGCGGCGAGTTGGTCGGCGAGCTCGGCGTCCATGAGCGATAGCGCTGCTGCGGACGCCTTTTCGAACAGGACGGGATCCGGCTCGAGGTCCGACTCGTGTGTCAGGACCGCGCGGCGCACGAGGTCGCGCACGTCGCAGTCCGGTACCGAGCCCAGGAGCAATGCCAGCTGCGCGCGCAGGTGCTGCAACCGCAGCGGGGTGGCGCCCTTGGTGCGCCGAGTTTCACCATAGAGCGGGTGGGTGAGGCGGACGAGGTGACGGCCGCGGGGAGTGACGGTGATCAGCCCGCAGGAGTGCGCGGCCTCGACCGCTTCTGCGTCGGTCAGCGTGACGAGCATGTCCTCGGCGATGGGTTCCCCGACTGCGAGGTAGTCGAGAACGGTCCCGACCGGCTCGGGCAGGGCACCTATCTGTGTGTCGATGAGCTCGGCCAACCCGGCGGACAGAATCGGTGTTCCCGTCCATGTCCATCGTCCCCGGTGCTGGGTCAACCGGTCGGATGCGAGTTCTTGGTCGACCAGATGGCGCAGGTAGAGGGTGTTGCCCCGGGTGAGGTCCCACAACTGATGGGCGGCGGTCGGTTCGAGCGGGCTCCCGAGGACCGTGGTGATGAGGTCCCCGGTTTCGGCTTCGGAGAGTGGTTGGAGCTC
>SEEV01000113.1 GCA_004211695.1 Rhodococcus sp. (in: high G+C Gram-positive bacteria) | reverse complement strand
CTCTACGAGGTCACCCCCGACCGCAACCAGATCATCGACCGCTCCACCGAGGTCGAGGGCCTGCTCATCGCCACCGGCTACTCCGGCCACGGCTTCCTGATGGGACCGGCGACCGGCGAAATCGTGCGCGACCTCTACCACGGCCGAGAACCCGGATACGACATCAGCTCCTTCACCCTGGACCGCTTCGCGCAGGCCGGTATCGGCGCAGGCGAAACGAACATCGTCTGACCGACACCCGTTACGCCGCCCAGCAGACGATCACCTGCCTATCAGGAGCCGGATTCATGGCCGAACAGATCGATGACTACTTCACCACCACCGTCGCCGCTATGGCCGATACGGCACGTCCGGGGGCGCGTGATCACGACGAACCCGTCGAGGCAGGATCGAGCCTGTCCGTGCAGGAAGTCCTGGACCTGTTCGATTCTCAATTGGGCAGTCGGCACCTGGATCTTGCCGCCCGGTGGCTTCGCTCGAAGGGCAAGGGCTTCTACACCATCGGATCATCCGGGCACGAGGGAAACGCCGTCGTCGCGGGCGTCCTTCGACCCACCGACCCGGCGCTACTGCACTACCGTTCCGGTGCCTTCTTCCTGCAACGCGCCTGGCAGGTTCGGGGCAGCGACCCGCTGCGCGATGTGCTTCTCGGCGTCGTCGCCGCCACCGAGGAACCGATGTCGGGCGGTCGGCACAAGGTGTTCGGCCGCCACGACCTCAATGTCATTCCCCAGACCTCGACGATCTCATCCCATCTGCCACGCGCGGTCGGCGTCGCCTTCTCCATCGCTCGCGCCGCCAAGCTGCACGTGCTCTCACCGTGGCCCGAGGACGCGATCGCGGTGTGCAGTTTCGGAGACGCCTCGGCCAACCACTCGACCGCGATCGGCGCGATCAACACCGCCATCCACTCGGTGTTCCAGGGCCTTCCACTTCCGCTGCTGTTCGTCTGCGAGGACAACGGCATCGGCATCAGCACCAAGACGCCGAACGGGTGGATCGGAGCGAACTTCGGCCACCGTGAAGGTCTCGAATACTTCACCGTCGACGGATCCGACCTGCCCGCGGCCTACGCCACCGCGAAACATGCCGCCGACTGGGTCCGCCGGCACCGCAAACCGGCGTTCCTGCATCTGCGCACCGTGCGGTTGATGGGTCACGCAGGCTCCGATGTCGAGGCCGCCTACCGCACGACCGCCGAGATCACCGCCGACTTCGACCGGGACCCCGTACTGTGTACCGCGAAACTGCTGATCGAGCGAGGTCACCTGAGCCCGACCGAGATCCTCGCGCTCTACGAGAGCAAGCGCGCCGAGGTCCTCGGACTCGCTCAGGAAGTCAGCGAGTTGCCCCAACTCGACAGTCCCGCCGCGGTGATGCGGCCACTGACCGAGGGTCTCGACAAGGCGATCGCCGCCGAGCCGCGACGGACCTACCCGGCGCGGCGAGCCCAGATCGTCGGCAGCCCACTGCCCGAAGACGAGGGACCACTGACACTCGCTCTGTCGATCAACCGTGCCCTGCTCGACGTTCTCACCGAGTATCCCGAGGCGCTGGTGTTCGGTGAGGACGTCGCCCGCAAGGGCGGGGTGTACGGGGTGACCCGGGGTCTGATGAAGAAGGCGGGGTCGGCGCGCGTCTTCGACACCCTCCTCGACGAGCAGGCCATCCTCGGACTCGCCCTCGGCGCGGGCGTGTCCGGGCTGCTGCCGATCCCGGAGATCCAGTACCTGGCGTACCTGCACAACGCCGCCGACCAGATCCGCGGGGAGGGTGCCACGTTGCAGTTCTTCTCCGACCGGCAGTACCGCAACCCGATGGTGGTGCGGATCGCCGGCTACGGGTATCAGAAGGGGTTCGGCGGGCACTTCCACAACGACAACGCCGTCGCCGCCCTCCGCGACATCCCCGGCATCGTGATCGCCTCCCCGGCACGCCCCGACGACGCCGCCGCGATGATGCACACCTGCGTCGCGGCCGCCCGCACCGCCGGTGCGCTGTGTGTATACCTGGAACCGATCGCGCTGTACCACACCAAAGATCTGCACGAGGACGGCGACGAGCAGTGGCTGGCACCGTATCCGGATCCTATGAAGCGGACCGAGAACCACGTGCCGATCGGCTCCGCCCGCACCTACGGCGACGGCACCGACCTGACGATCGTCACCTACGGCAACGGTCTGCACATGAGCCTGCGGGTCACCAGACGCCTCGAACAGGCCGGCATCTCGACCCGGGTGGTGGACATGCGCTGGCTCGCACCGCTACCCGTGCACGACATCGTCCGGGAGGCGAACGCCACCGGCCGGGTTCTCGTCGTCGACGAGACCCGCAAGTCGGGGGGTGTGTCCGAGGGTGTGGTCGCGGCGTTGGTGACAACGGTTTCACCGGGCCGCTCGCACGCGTGACGAGCGACGACAGTTTCATCCCGCTCGGTGATGCCGCACTGGAAGTCCTGCTCTCCGAGGAGACCATCGAGGCCGCCGCGATCAAGTTGGCACAGATCACCTGATGGCCGTGCTCGGACCGGCATCCGGCGCGGACTCGGCCACGAGAGCGTCGCCGGTACACATGGTTCCACCCTCGAGGAAGACCGGGAGGTAACCTGTCCGAGCACCGATCGACACCTGGAGTAGCTGTGCCCACCTTCGAACCCGCACCACCGGCCCAACCGGCACATGCCTTGGGGTTCAACGGGGTCGAGGTATTCGATGCCAGCGAGCACAACCTCGACCACGTCGACGTGTTCATTCCCCGGGACAGCATCGTCGCGTTCACCGGTGTGTCGGGATCGGGCAAGTCCTCGCTGGCGTTCGGCACCATCTACGCCGAAGCGCAGCGACGCTTCCTCGAGTCCGTCACTCCGTACGCACGCCGGCTGATGGATCAGATCGGCGCACCCAAGGTCGGGGACATCACCGGGCTCCCACCGGCGGTCGCCTTGCAACAGGCCCGCGGTCACACCTCCGTCAGGTCGTCGGTCGGCACCCTCACCCACATCTCGAACGTGCTGCGAATGCTGTTCTCCCGAGCCGGGACCTATCCGCCGGGCGCGACCGTGCTCGACTCGAACGCCTTCTCGCCCAACACGCCCGAAGGCGGATGCCCGGCGTGCCACGGGCTCGGCCGCACCCACGACGTCGACGTCGCCGCTCTGGTTCCGGACCCGAGCCTGAGCATCCGCGACGGCGCGGTCGCGGCCTGGCCGGGCGCCTGGCTGGGGAAGAATTACCGCGACATCCTGGACACTCTCGGTATCGACGTGGACCGCCCCTGGGCCGAACTTCCAGCCGACCAGCGGGAGTGGATCCTCACCACCGACGAGCAACCCACCGTCACGGTGTCGCCGATCCGCGACCCGGGAAAGATGGTCCGGGACTATCAGGGAACGTTCTCGAGCGCCCGCACCTACGTCCTGCACACCTTCGCGACGACGAAGAGCGCAACGCAGCGGGCGAAGGTCGGACGCTATCTGGTGTCCCGCCCCTGCAGCGCCTGCAACGGCAAGAGGCTGCGCC
Source organism: Rhodococcus sp. (in: high G+C Gram-positive bacteria) (assembly GCA_004211695.1). Taxonomy (GTDB): domain Bacteria; phylum Actinomycetota; class Actinomycetes; order Mycobacteriales; family Mycobacteriaceae; genus Rhodococcus_F. Next base: position 13,721 of record SEEV01000113.1, on the reverse strand, counting down.
CGGAGGCGTTGGCGGTGCGGTTCGCCGGCCTCGACGTGGCCGAGGCCACCGAACTGTCCCTGACCGATCTGGCCACGGTCCTCGAAACAGCAGTCCTCTCACACGCTTCCGCCACCTCCGCGGCAACCGAACAGGCAGCCGCGGCGTTGGTGGACAACCTTCTCGGACGCCTCGCGGGGTTGACCGAGCTCGGGCTGGGATACCTGAGCCTCGGCCGATCGACCACCACCCTCTCGCCGGGTGAGCTGCAGCGCCTGCGGTTGGCGACCCAACTGCAGTCGGGTCTGTTCGGAGTGCTGTACGTCCTCGACGAACCGTCCGCGGGGCTGCATCCCGCCGACACCGAGGCGCTGGTCTCCGCCGTGCGGCGACTCCGCGCGGCGGGTAACTCCGTCTTCGTCATCGAACACAACCTCGACGTCGTCCGGGCAGCCGATTGGATCGTCGACGTCGGTCCCGTGGCCGGCGAGCACGGCGGGCGGGTACTGTACAGCGGCACGGTGGACGGTCTCGAGCGCGTCACCGAATCGGTCACTCGCCGATACCTTTTCGAAGCACCCGCCCGCCATCCGGCACCGGGCCCGCCGAGCCGGTGGATCGAACTCGCCGGCATCACCATGCACAACCTGCGGGATCTGACCGTACAGATACCGCTCGGCGTGCTCACCGCGGTCACCGGGGTGTCCGGATCGGGAAAGTCCACGCTTGTCGACCGGGTGCTCACCGACGTCGTGTCCCAGCACCTCGGCATCGACACCGAATCCGGCACCGAGACTGCGGAAGCCGAGACCGAGGACTTCACCACCGCGGCGGCGGACGCCCGCGAGAGCGACACCGAGCCGACGGTCGTGGCAACACAGGGGCTCGGGCACCTCGACCGGCTGGTCCGGGTCGACCAGACCCCCATCGGGCGGACGCCGCGCTCGAATCTCGCGACCTACACCGGACTCTTCGATGTGATCCGGCGTCTGTTCGCTGCCGATCCCAAGGCGCGCGAGCGGGGATACCGTCCCGGCCGGTTCTCGTTCAACGTCATCGGGGGCCGATGCGAGGAGTGTGAGGGAGCCGGGTCGATCACCGTCGGCATGCTGTTCCTGCCCGAGGCCTCCGCACCGTGCCCGACCTGCGCCGGCGCACGGTACAACGCGGAGACCCTCGAGATCCTCGTCGACGGCCGGACGATCGCCGACGTGCTCGCGATGACGGTCGACGAGGCCCGCGCCTTCCTCGACCACGTTCCGGCAGCGGTGAAAAGCCTGGACATGCTGGTCGAGGTCGGGCTCGGATACCTGCGGCTCGGGCAATCCGCCACCACCCTGTCGGGTGGTGAAGCGCAACGGGTCAAGCTCGCCAGCGAACTGCAGCGCATCCGATCCGGCCACACCCTCTACGTCCTCGACGAACCCACCACCGGTCTGCACCCGGCCGACGTCGACCGCCTCATGGTGGTGCTGCGTCGTCTCGTCGAGGCCGGCAACACCGTCGTGCTGGTGGAACACGACATGTCGGTCGTGTCCTCGGCGGACTGGATGATCGATCTCGGGCCCGGCGGCGGAGACAACGGCGGTCGCATCGTCGCCACGGGACCCCCGGCGACCGTTGCCGGCACCGCCGACTCCGCCACCGCCACCTATCTCGCCCGACACCTCACGCCCGTGTAGGGCGGGGTCACGACTGCCTTCTGTGGTGGCGACGGGAATTCGGCTCCTGTTGCGCCGCCGCGAGCAGTTCGATGTCGGAGCCGCCGAGCGTCTCCACCGACTCGATGCGCTTCTCGGCCTCCGCGACGGACTCGTCCGCTGAGCCGATCGGGGGAGCGGCGGACAGCGACTCGGAGTCGATTCCGGCCTTGCCCATCCACCTGCGCACCTCGTAACTGATCAGGATGGCGATCAAGGTGAGACCGCTCATGAGGAACTGCGAGCGGGTGGTCGGCAGGAAGGCCATCGCGAGGATGACCGTGGCCATCAGCGCGATGGTGGCGTAGCTCAGCCACGGGAACAACCACATCCGGAGCTGCAGTGCCGCAGGATCTTCGTGCTCGAGTCTGCGGCGGAGTACCACCTGGGAGACGGCGATCAGAAGGTACACGAAGAGCGCGACAGCCCCGTAGGAGTTGACGAGGAAGTTGAAGACGATGTCGCCCCACACGTACGTGCAGGCGACGGAGATGTATCCGATGGTGGTGCCGAGCAGAATCGCGCGACGCGGCACGCCGTTGCGGGACAGCTTGGTGAAGAACTTGGGAGCGTCGCCGTTCCGGGTGAGCGCGAACAGCATTCGGGACGTGGTATACAGGGCGGAGTTCAGGCAGGAGAGTACCGCGGTGAGAACGATGAAGTTCATGATCGTGGCCACGCCGGGAATTCCGAGCACTTCGAGCACCGAGGCGTACGGACTCACGCCGACACTCTCGGTGTCCCACGGCTGGATCGCGACGACCACGAGAATCGACCCGACGTAGAACGTCACGATCCGCACGACGATCGACCGCATGGCCCGGGCAACAGCGCGTTTCGGCTCCTCCGACTCGGCGGCGGCGATCGTCACGATCTCGGCCCCGGTGTAGAACGCGACGCAGGGGACGACCGCCGCAAGCACCGCGCCCCAGCCCAGCGGGGTGAACCCTCCGTGACTCACGAGGTTGCCGAGTCCCGGCGTGGAGTCGGGCCACAGTCCGGTGATCCAGAGAGCGCCCATCCCGAGGAACAGGACGATCGCGACCACCTTGATCGACGAGAACCAGTATTCGAACTCGCCGTAGGAGCGGGCGGACACCATGTTGGTGGCCGTCAGCAAGAGCATCAGGCCCAGGCTCAGAATCCACAGCGGGACCATGGGTATCCAGAGTTGCAGGATCCGGCCACCGGCAATGGCCTCGACCGCGACGACGATCACGAAGAAGTACCAGTACATCCACCCCGTGGCGAACCCGGCCCGACGACCGAGGGCCTGGCGGGCGTAGACATAGAACGATCCGACCACCGGCCTGGCCACCGCCATCTCCGCCAGCATCCGCATGATCAGCAGCGTGATGATGCCGGCGATGAGGAAGGAGATGATCGCGGCGGGTCCCGCGCCGCCGATGACGACGCCGCTGCCCACGAACAGGCCGGCACCGATCACGCCCCCGAGGGCGATCAGGTTCATGTGCCGGCGTTTCAGGCCTTTACCGAGACCGGAACTGTCGGTGTGTTCGGGAACGGTACTGTCCACATTTCCTCCAGAAGGCGTTGACCGGGCGCGCCGTCTGCCGGCCTGCCGTCCGTCCTCGGACAGCGGTGCAGATCGGGCACCGAGCAAGTGTGATCCACGTCACTTATTTAGTGGGTTACCTCACCCTACGACTCCGAAACAGGGCGCGCCCAGAGCCAGATCCGAGGGAAGCGGAGGGACCAGCGACGCTGCCCTAGATCCGTGTGATCGTCGCCAACCAGGCCGGCATGCCGTCCGCCGCGAACGTCGTCTCGATCCGGCTCGGCTCGACAGCCTCGATATTCCAGCCGGCGCCGCGGCCGAATGCCGCTCTCAGCTCGTCCTCACCGACGGGATGCGGGCCGCTGTTGTCCGGGTCGACGTCGCTGAAGCACAACACGTACAGGGTTGCGCCACGGTCGGTCACCGACGCCAGAGATGTCACGTAGTCTCGCCGCTCCTCGCCCTCGAAGGTGTGGAACAGGCCGCAGTCCAGCACCGTGTCGAACGTGCGACCCAGAAGTCCAAGCTCGAACGCATCGCCCACCACGAACTCGGCATCGATTCCGCGCGCCCCGGCCTTCTCCTGTGCGATCGCCACCGCGGTCTCGGCGACATCGACACCCAGCATCGGCAGCCCCAGCGACGCCACATGAAGTGCGTTGTCGCCGGTTCCGCAGCCCGCATCGAGAACCGCGCCGGCGAATCCACCGCCCGAGGCAAGGCGCACGATTGCCGGCTGCGGCTGCCCGATGTCCCACGGAGCGGGGCCGTCCCGGTACGACGCATCCCACGGCTGACCCGCCCGTTGTTCGTGACTGGTCGGCTGCCGGCCGCGGAACGGGTCGTCAGCGGGGGTGCCTGATCGCTCGGACATCTCGCGTCCCTTCGCACGTCAGTCGAGGCAGAACTCGTTGCCCTCCGGGTCGGTGAGCACGATGTGGCCGCCCTGCAGCGGCGGCGCGGGCTCGAACCGCTCCACCCGCGTCGCGCCGAGGGCGACCAGTCGCGTGCATTCCTCTTCCAGCGCCGCCATCCGCTCGTCACCCGTCGATCCCGGGGCCGCACGAACGTCGAGGTGCACCCGGTTCTTCGCGGTCTTGCCCTCCGGGACACGCTGGAAGAAGATCCGCGGACCGGATCCGTCGGCGTCGATCAGTGCCGACGCGTCGTTGCGACGCTCAGGTGGGATTCCCATCGCCGCGAGCGCGGCGTCCCAGGTGTCGAACCCGGGCGGCGGGTCCTGGATCCGATAGCCGAGGGCCTCGGCCCAGAAACTCGCCAGTGCCGCCGGGTCGCCGCAATCGAAGGTCACCTGGATTTCGCGGGCCATGAGTGCCGTCCTTTCGGGGTGTGCGGATCGGATGAACCTCACCCTGCCACGCCGAGAGGACAGCTACGGTCCTCGATTCGGGTCCGGATCACACGGGGTCCCGCACGCGCATCATGCGGAACGAGTTGAGGAGCCCGAGCAGACCGGCCAGGATCGGAACGAGCAACGCTATCTGCAGGGCGAGAGGTCGCGCGTCCGTGTTGATGCGGATGATCTCGTCCTGAATCTCCGGGGGTTGGTCGACCAGCAATTCTTCGAGTTGGGTGTTGCTCATGACTTCCGCATCGTTTTCGAGCACCTGCGCCACGTGCTGCTGGTCTGCCGGCGGGAGAACGGTGCTCGATTGCGCCATCGAGGTGAAGGTGATGGACAGCGTTGCCAGCATGATGGCGCCGGCGAACGCCAACCCGAACGACAGCCCGAACGAGCCCGCCGCCGAGTTGGTACCGGCGGCCTCGCTGACCCGCTCGTCCGAGATCGGGGCGAGCGTGTAGTTGTTCAGTTGCGACACCAGCAGTCCCAACCCCGAACCCGCGACGATCAGCGGGAGCACCAGTGCCCAGCCGAACTCGGCCCGGGGCACGATCGGGATCAGGACGGCTATCCCGACCGTCAGCAGAAGGAATCCCCACCGGACGATGCCGCTGGGCCGCCGATCACCGGCCTTCTTCCCGGCGAGCAACGCGACCGCGAACATGCTGAGGGAGAGGGGCGCGAGGGACAGGCCCGCCTGCATCGCGTTGTACTCGAGCACCATCTGCAGGTAGATCGGCAGCGCAATCATGGTGCCGCCCAGCGCTATCTGCTGGAGCATCTGCTGGGTGATCCCCAACCGGAAGACCTTGGACGTGAACAGGTCCGGGTCCAGCAGGGTCGGTTCGCCGCGCCGCTTGCGCCGCACCAGCCAGTACGCCAGTCCGGCCAGTGCCAGCGCACCGATCACCAGGAGCGCGGCCACGGCTTCGCCGCCCTCCTGCCACACCAGGATTCCCAGCACGATGCCGCCCATGCCCAGCACGGACAGCGCCGCACCGACCGTGTCGATGCGCCGCGGTCCGGTGTACGGCACATCCCGGACGAGTCTGATGCCGGACAGCACGATCGCGATGATGACGACCTCGAGCACGAACGCGATGCGCCAGGAAAGGTAGGTAGTGATGAAACCTCCGAGCAGCGGTCCGACTGCCGCGGCGATCGCGGCCGCCGCCCCGACCAGGGCGTAGACCTTCTTCTGGGCGTCTCCTTCGAAGTTGCCGTGGATGAGGGACTGCATCGCGGGCAGTAGGAGTGATGCGCCGATTCCGCCCAGCACGGCCCAGAAGACGATGATCGCTGTCAGGCTCTGCGCGAGCGCCATCGCCGTCGCGCCGACGGCGTAGCCGAGCAGGCCCAGCACGTAGGCGCGTTTGCGTCCGATGAGATCGCCGACCTTGCTGCCGATCAGGATGAAGGCCGCCGACACCAGCGCCTCGAGGGCAATTGCGGCCTGGACGCCGCTGACGGTCGTGTCGAGATCGCGAACCACCGACGAGATCGACACGTTCATCAGGGACGTGTCGACCACCAGGACGAACATCGCCATCGCCAGCAGGACCGCGAGCAAGCGTTGCCCGCCCGCCGCGCGCTCGGAACCGCTGGTCGTCGATCCTTCGGTCATCGGACCCTCACCGTCCCGGTTGCCGTGACATCCCTCGGCAACCTCCTGGGGCGCAGACCCGCCCGTGTCTGAAGGCTCACATGGTGAGGACCATGCGATAGCGCGCCTTTCCTTCCTCCATGGCAGCGTAGGCCTCCGCGGCCTGGGCCAGGGGCCGTTCCTCGATTCGGGCGCGCACCCCCGACAGGACGGCGAAGTGCATAGTCTCCTCGACGTCGCGGGCGGTGCCGGAGGGATGGCCGGTCACGTTGAGGCCGGGAGTGATCAGCTGCAGCGGACTGATCGGCAGCGGATCGGGGGTGACTCCGACGACCGTGAGTTCTCCCTGCGGAAGCAGCCCGCCGACCGTGTCACCCATGGCTTTCGAGTTTGCCGCGGTCGCCAGAACGACCGACACGCCACCGAGTGCCTTCAACGCGTCGCTGACGTCGCCGGCGGTGGAGTCGATGTAGTGGTGTGCGCCGAGTTCGCGGGCGTCGTCGCCCTTGTGCGCGCCACGGGCGATGGCGATCGTCTCGAATCCCATGGCCCGGGCGAACTGCACCCCGAGGTGGCCGAGTCCGCCGACACCGAGGACGGCGACGCGGTCACCCGGGACCGCCTTGGTCTTGCGGAGCGCGTCGAACGTGGTGACGCCGGCACAGCTCATGGGTGCGGCCTCGACGAAGGACAGCTCATCGGGAATACGGGCCAATGCATTGGCCGGCGCCGTCACCGACTCGGCGTAACCGCCCGGGTACTGCCAGCTCGGAACCTGCAACTTCTCGCAATTGATGAACAAGCCCTTGCGGCAGGGGATGCACTTGTTGCAGTGACCACCGAACCACCCCACTGCCACGCGGTCCCCGACGGAGTAGTTGTCCACGCCTTCGCCGACCTCGGCGATCGTCCCGGCGATCTCGTGTCCCGGTGTCAGTGGCCACGACATGTCGGGGAACCCGCCGTGGACGAACCCGTGGTCGGTACCGCACACGCCGCACGCCGAGACGGCTATGCGCACGTGGTCGCGCGGGGGCGACACCGTGTCGACTTCGACGAGCGTCAGCGGTTCGCCGGGGCCCTGGACGTGAACAGCCTGATGGGTTGGCATCTGCATCCTCACTGTCTGTGTGTAGTCAGCACAGGCTCGACGGTGCCGTCGAGTCCGAGTTCGGAAGAGGACCACGCGCCCGGTCGCCCCGAGCCGTCGAGGCCCACATTTCAGTCAAGCCCCTCGGCGGAACTCCTGACAAGAGTCGCCGGGATCGCACCCACCTCTGTCGTCGTCAGCTGCCGGCGACCGCCGGGTCGCTGGGGTGCCGGGTGAGCGGCGTGGTCTGCACGCTCATCCAGGCATCCATCGGCAGCGACGCCAGGATCGCCTGCATCTCGGCGGCGTCCCGGGCCCACCACAGACCCAGCGAGTGGCCCCGGCCGGGCAGCGTCCAGAGCCGCCGCAGGTGCCCCTGCCCGGCCAGCTCCCGCGCACGGTCCGCCTCGCGCGCGGTGGTGGCATCGACGGTCACCCCGGGTGTGCCCGCCGGAATGGTGACCGTGAACGTGGTCAGGAACTCGCTGCCCCCGACTTCCGGCGCGGACGGTCCGGGCTTCTCGGCGTGTCCGGCCGGATCATTCGGATGCGGCGCGAGCGGCGTGACCTCGTCGGTGCGCCACACCCGCAGCGGCATCGAGGCGAGAACCTTCTCGAGCCCGTCCCCGTCGTCGGCGGCGAACAGCCCGAGCGTGCGCCATTCACCCGGTTTCAGCGGCGGACGCCACAGTCGCAGAAGGTGCCCCTGTGCCGCGAGTTCACGTGAGTGGGCGGCCTCGCGGTCGCGGACGTCCTGAACAGCTTCTTCCGAAGTTCCATCAGGGACGTGCGTGGTCATGGTGACGAGATAGTCCATGGTGCGCTCCCAGCGAATGTGGTTGCCGACGTTGCGATGTGCCGATTCCGCGCGGTGTCACAGGCAGCTTCGGTGACGGACTCGTCTCATTGTTCCCCACCGAACAGGAACTGGTCACCTATCGGCGGCGGGCTCACCGCATCAGACGGCGCCCTTCTCCGCAAGGTCTCGTGCGCAATCCAATACCGTCTGATCGGGAGAGCGGGGCTCCCAGCCGAGCACACGCTGTGCCTTGTCGGTGCTGTGCCGATTCCGCCGACCCAGCGCCGGTGTGATCTCCCGCAACGACGGATCGAGGTAGCGGGCAGTGAGACGCACGACGAAGTCGGGGAGTTGACGCGTGCGCACCCTCCGGCCTCGCTCGCCGAGACCGGAGTGCAGGACATCGGCCATTTCCCGCATCCATCTGAATTCTCCGGTCGCCAGAAACCGTTCCCCGGCCGCTGCCGGCGAGGTCATGGCGCGGATGTGGATGTCGGCGAGGTCGCGGACGTCGACGATCTCCAGCCCGATGCGTGGGACTCCGCGCATGCGGCCGGAGATCATCCGCTGGATGATCGCGACGGATCCGAGGTTGGAGGAGGTGAGGACTGGGCCGAACACGGCGCCCGGCAACACCGTCGTCAGCTCGGTCACACCGTCCTGCTCGCGCACGAAATCCCAGGCCGATCGCTCGGCGAGTGTCTTCGACCGGCGATACGGAATCAGTGTGGGATCGTCGGGATCGGTCCACAACTCTTCGTCCGTGACGCCGTCGGTCGCATAAGAGGAGGGACTCGCCGCGTTGGCGGCGGAGGTCATCACCACTCGTCGCACCTTCGCCACAGTCGCGGCGCGCAGAACCCGGAGTGCGCCGTCACGCGCCGAGGCGATCAGTAGGTCTTCGGCCACGGAGGCCGAGATTCCCAACGGGGACGCCACGTGCAGCACGTAGTCGACCCCGTCGACGGCGTCATCCCAGCCGGCGTCTGAGGTCAGATCTGCGACGGCGAACGTCAGGCGGCCCGGATCGAAATCGACCGCGCCGGACACCGCGGCCTGCACTTCGTTCTCCTTGTCCGAGTTGCGGACGGTCGTGCGCACGTCATATCCGCGCCGCAGCAACTCGACGATGCACCAGCCCGCGACGTAGCCGCTGCCACCGGTCACCAGTACCAACTCGGTCATGGCGTCCCACTTTCGTGTGCCAGAATGAAACGGAGTGCCCTCCGGTTACTTCCACCGTAACGGAGGTCCCTCCGCTTTGCAATCGATCGAGAAGGAGTACCCGTGGACGCGTCGCCCCGCAGACCGACCCGGTCCGATGCGCGCCTCAACCGTGAGCGAATCCTTGCCGTCGCACGCACAGCTCTAGCCGAAAGCAACGACGTTTCCCTCACCGCGATCGCCAAGCAGGCCGGAATAGGGATCGGCACGCTCTACAGACATTTCCCGAATCGAGAGTCGCTGATCCTTGCCCTGTATCGGCAGGAACTCCAGAAACTGATCGACCTCGTCCCCGAACTCCTCGAGTCGTCACCCCCGCTGGTTGCGCTGCGACGATGGTTCGAAGAGATCGCCCGCTACGGACGGTTGAAGTTCGGATTCGCGGAAGTGATCCACGCGGCCACGAGCGGTGGTGCGGACGACGAGCACTACCGGCCCTTCGTCGCGGCGATCGCGCAACTCCTCGAAGCCGGTGCCGCCGACGGTGTCCTCAAACCAGGATTGGATCCCGAGGACGTCCTCCTCCAGCTGGGCGTGCTGTGGCGGATCGATCCGGCGACCGGAGGTGAGGCCCGAGCCGCGCGGATCCTCGACCTCATCGTCGACGGGCTGCGCGTGAGTGCTCCGCCTCGCTGACACGCCGAGAATCAGCCCTCAGCCCGATCCGCGTAGCGGATGGCACGCTGAACGCCCCAAAACTGTTGTTGAGAAGCCTGATAAAACAGGACTTACGTCGTGCGTTTCTGGCGTCGTCCACTGCGCCGATCCCGGAGACGTGCGTAGCAGATATGGGTGAGCTGCTGCCGGATCGGCAACGGGAGATCCGCGGCGGCGCCGATTCTCTGGTCGAGTAGCAACAGTCTCTGGTCGAGTAGCAACAGCAGTTTTCGGAAGTACCGGATCCGCCACCCCAGTGGCGCCACTTTCTCGCCAGAAGGCATCGACGAGACGGTCGACGAGCAGCTGCATCTGTTGCAGGCCTTCGGGAATACGGTCGGGGCCGAACTGGTATCGGGGACCGTTGAGGGACACGATCGCCACCAGATTCCCTGACGAACGCGAGAGGGAGATCAGTTCTTCCTCGCGTTCGTTGTCGATGAGCGCAAAGCCGTTTTCGCGAATCCGCTCGAGGTCGGTCAGCAGTGCTGCGCGGTCGGTAATGGTGTACACGGTGAATTCGTCGAGCTAGTTCTGGGCCGCATCCGGGGCGGCCGGACTCCAGGAGTCGAACGGCGATGAGTTTCGCCGTGCTTTCCCGTCTGTATCTACAGACCTGATGAACAGCACCCGAGGAGAGCATCATGACCGCCACGTACACCTTCGACGTCTTTTCCAGCCTCGACGGCTACGGCGGTGTCAGCGGTGGAGACTGGGGCGGCTACTGGGGCAAGCAAGGCCCCGAACTACTTGACCACCGCCTCGCCTTGTACGGGGCGGAGCAGCGGATGGTGTTCGGGCCCAGCACCTATCGGGCGTTCGCGCAACTGCTGGCCTCGGGCACCGAGGAGTCGGTGCGTGACCCATGGGTCACCCGGATGAGGAACCTGCCGGCGACGGTGGTGTCGACCACCCTGGAAGGACCGCTCGACTGGCCGGACGCCACAGTCGTGAGCGGTGACGCCGTCGACGTCGTCGCACGGCTCAAAGAGGAGTCCGAGGTGCCGTTGCGCTCGCACGGCAGCCTGTCGATGAACCGGGCGCTGATGGCCGCCGGCCTGGTCGACCGCGTCCAGGTGACGCTCTTCCCGGTCATCACCGGTCAGACCGGTGATGCCCCGATCTTCCGGGGTGCGGCCGACTTCGACCTCGAGCTGATCGAAAGCCGGACACTCGACGGCGACATCCAAGAGCTCGTCTACCGGCCCACCCTGCATGTCTGAGTCCGTCCATGCACCCCACCCCGTCAAGCGGCGCTCGTACCGATGAAGTCCGGAATCTCGCGCGGTCGTACATCGCGCGGTTTTACCCTGGTACGCGAGAGACGGAAGGCGGATGAGTAATGCTGCTGCAGAACCGCACCGCGATCGTCCACGGGGGAAGTGGCGCCGTCGGATCCGCGGTCGCGCGGGCGTACGCGCGGGAAGGCGCTGAGGTGCACCTCACCGGACGCACCCGAGCCACGCTCGAGGATGTCGCGCACCGCATCAGGGACGAGGGCGGGATTGCGCACGTCGCTGTTCTCGATGCAGTGGACCGTGACGCTGTTGAGCGGCATGCCGCGGCGGTGGCGGACCAGAGCGGCGGCATCGACGTCTGCTTCAACGCCACCTTCAACGACGACATCCAAGGCACGCCGCTCGTCGACATGCGGGTCGGCGGCGTCATCCTCGTCATGGCCGGCGGACGGGAGGCGATCCCGAACCTCGGTGGCTCCCACGTCGCGTGGGCCGCACTCGCCGGCCTATGCCGACAGCTGGCCGCCGAGCTCGGGCGGCAGGGTGTCCGTGTCGCCTGGCTACTGTCGCCTGGCTCGCCGAATCCGGACGAGCCCGACCCGGACGCCACCCGTCTGCTGCTGCCGCGTCGCCCGAGCTACGCCGAGGTCGCGAACGCTGCCGTCTTCGCCGCGTCCGACTGGGCCACCACGATGACCGCGACCGAGATCAACCTCACCGGGGGCGCTGTCGTCGACTGACCCGGGGCTGCCCCTGATTTCGACATCCGCGCCGGCACGATCGACATGGCGATCCCGAAGCTACGTTTGGGCAGCTATTTCCCGGACTGGCTGCTCGCCGCAGACCCGCGTCCTGAAGCTGAGTTCGACCATGACCGGCCCGGTCCGCCTGACACGGATTCGGAAAGTCGCGGAACAGCGCACGATCTGCGCGCCACGTAAACGATCCGCTGCCTGCGGCGAAAGTTACGCATGGTGCGCCTGCTGTCATAGATACTGCACCGGTGATGCTGACCAATCGAACCTGCTTTTCCGCCATATCGATGGTGATGCTCGCTGTCGCGGGATTGCTGGTCGCGGCCCCGGGGAGCAGCGCCGCCGCACCGCCCGCCTGGCGATACACGATGGTGGCGTTCAGCAACGCCAGCGACCACGACATGGATGTATACGAGTCGGGGGACGCCACTCAATTCCAACCCGTCCGACAGTCGGCGTATCGGCCTCCGTCAGGCGTGGTGCGTGACCCGAGCATCTTCCGGCACACGGACGGGTTCTACTACCTCACCTACACGACAATCGACGGGGCGAACATCGGCTTCGCGCGCAGCAGTGACCGCATCGACTGGACGTTCCTGGGGGCCTGGCCGGTCCCGTTCTGCTGCGCCTTCCTGCCGGGCACGGGAGACGGAACGGGCTCGGCGAGCCCGCCGGGCTCCTCGGGGTCGGCCGGGTTCAGCGACGGACCGTCGCTGTCGCCGTTCACCACGAAGGCCTGGGCACCCGAATGGTTCGTGGACGGCGACCGCGTCCACGTCATCCTGTCGATGTCGACCGGCGGCGGATTCGTGCCGTATCTGATGACGGCGCTGGAACCATCGCTCAGGTTGTGGAGCCCGCCTGTTCCGCTCGCCGGGATCGGCGCGGACCACATCGACACCACCGTGGTCAAGGTGGGAGCGACCTATCATGCGTTCACCAAGAACGAGACGAAGAAGGTCGTCGAGCATGCGGTCGCGTCGTCGGTGACGGGACCCTATTCATTCGTCCCGCCTGGAGATTGGGGCTCGTTGCTGGAGGGCCCAGCCCTGGTTCAGTTGCCGAACGACGCCTGGCGGATATATCTCGACGCCTATACCGACGGAAAGTATCTCTATTCCGACAGCACGGATGGGCTGCGCACCTGGTCACCCGTGCAAGAGCTTCCAGGCCTTTCCGGGACGGTGCGCCATATCGGCGTGATGAGAGAGCCGGCATAACGACGATCGCCTCATAGGCCGAAAACACCGCGGAGGCACTCTTGAATCCGCAGCGATGCCGAGCATGTCGGCAGGACTCCCGCTTCGATATCGCCAGCCACGTGGAGGCCGCGCGCTTGCAGTCCTAGTCGTCAGTCAGTTGGGATCTCGCGTCGTGGTTTCACCGCATTACGAAGACGAGGGCTCTGTAGCGCCACCGACCGTGCGCAGATCTGAGCGAACAGGGATCGCCTATCGGGATAGCGAACCGGCTGAGGATTCCGACAAGTTCGTGAGAAAACAGGATCTCGGCCCTTGATGACCCGGTGCTCGGCGTCACAGCTCAGATCGGCGGGTCATCCGCATGCCTCGACCAAGTTAAGTATCTTGAGCTACGTCACTATCTTTTCACGAAGGGACAGGCCCACATGACCCGCACCATCGCAGTGGTCAACCATAAAGGTGGCTCCACCAAAACCACGAGCACGGTCAACCTCGCCCAAGCCCTCGTCGAAGCCGGCTACACCGTTCGCGTCGTCGACCTCGACCCGCAATGCAACGCCACCACCTGGCTCGGCGCCACGCCCGAAGCCGT